>JAFAXD010000650.1 GCA_019241285.1 Xanthobacteraceae bacterium
CTAATATTCCTGTTGCTTTGAGGGGGCGCTCTCCGGAAGGCGTTCCAGATTGCGGACAGGAACAGCGGCGCCCGCGGGTCAGGTCGACGGACCAGACACTCGGGAGGCGCGCGTGCCCATCGGGCACCACGGGGCAACGCCCGGCCGACATCATGACCGGTCTGCTAGGAGCTTAGCTGGACGAGGACGGAAGGGTTTGCGGCTAATCCCGCTTTCTCGACCGATCCCGGAAGCGCGTCCCCAGCCAGAAATCGCCGCACGGAGCGCCGAACCGGCGCCGCGCACCGCGCCAAGGTGCGCGCCCGCGTCTTGCGAACGCGGGCTTCGCCCGGAGACGGGCAACGCGCCGGATCGGCGCTCCACCCCCTCGGGGGCTATGCTGCTCCGGCCGGAAATTTCCGCCGGAGCCGGGCGAAGCGTTGGCTAAAGCCGTGGGAGCGCTACGACCAAAGACCAAGCGGATTGCGGCTTGACGCTTTTGGGCCGGTGTTATTGATTTTGCACAACACGCCGGGTGAACCGGTGGGCAGAGTGGGACGTTGCGCAGCGTGGCCGTCGGCCGCGCGTTCAGGGAGGATGCGGCATGCAACCGGCCGCACGCGGCGAGGTGTTGGCGCAGGCCGCGGATACATTCCCGAAGCTATTGGTTCACAACGCGAAAACGCTGCATGGCCGCCCGGCGATGCGGCACAAGGATCTGGGCATTTGGCAGAGCTGGACTTGGGACGCCGTGCTCGAGGAGGTACGGGCGCTCTCGGTTGGACTGGCCGAGCTCGGGCTTCGCCGCGGGGACAAGGTTGCAATCGTCGGGACCAATCGGCCACGGCTTTACTGGGCCATGTGCGCCGGCCAGGCGCTGGGGGCCGTGCCGGTGCCGATCTACGCCGACTCGGTCGCCGACGAGATGGCCTATGTGCTCGAGCACGCCGAGGTCACCATCGCGGTCGCCGAGGACCAGGAGCAGGTCGATAAGATCATTTCCATTTCCGACCGCCTGACCAGGCTCACGCACATCCTTTATGACGAGCCGCGCGGGCTGCGCGATTACGATCACGCGCGGCTGCAATGGATCACCGACGTGCAGGCGCGCGGGCGCAAGAAACTCGAGACTGATCCAAACACGCGGGCGGCCTGGCTTGACTCAGTCGCGCAGGGACAAGGCTCCGATCTCGCCGTCATTCTCTACACCTCGGGCACCACCGGCCGCCCCAAGGGCGTGATGCTGACCTATGACAACCTGATCGTCTCGGCGCGCAACGGCAATCGCTTCGATCATCTCGGCAGCGATGAAGAGGTGCTCGCGTATCTGCCGCTCGCCTGGGTCGGTGACCATCTGTTCTCGTATGCGCAGTCCTACACCGCCGGGTTTTGCGTCAATTGTCCGGAGGCGCCGGAAACCGTCGTGGAGGACCGCCGCGAGATCGGTACCACGTACGCGTTCGCGCCGCCGCGCATCTATGAGAATTTGCTCACGCTCACCATGGTGCGCATGCAGGACGCGGGCGCGTTGAAGCGGGCGATGTTCCATTATTTCATCGGCGTGGCGCGCCGGTGGGGCGAGAAGATTCTCGACCGCGAGTCCGTGCCTTTGTCGGCGCGTTTGCTGTATGCGCTGGGCAACGTTCTGGTCTATGGACCGCTCAGGAATCGCTACGGGCTTTCGCGCATTCGCGTCGCCTACACGGCTGGCGAGGCGATCGGTCCGGAGATCTTCCGCTTCTACCGCGCGCTCGGGATCAACCTGAAGCAACTCTATGGCCAGACCGAAGCGTCGGTCTACATCACGGCGCAGCCTGACGGCGAGATCTACGCCGAGAGCGTCGGCAAGCCCAATATCGATGTCGACATCCGCATCGCCGAGAATGGCGAGGTGCAGTTCAAATCGCCGGGCGTGTTCGTGGGTTACTACAAGGACCCCGACCGGACTCGCGAGGCCAAGACCGATGACGGCTGGGTGCGCACCGGCGATGCCGGGCTGATCGACGAGCACACCGGCCATCTGAAGATCATCGACCGTGCCAAGGATGTCGGTCGCCTCAACGACGGCACGCTGTTGGCGCCGAAATATCTGGAGAACAAGCTCAAGTTCTATCCCAATATCCGCGAAGCGGTAGCGTTCGGCGACAAGCGCGACTTCGTCACCGTCATGCTCAACATCGACCTGGTCGCCGTCGGCAGTTGGGCCGAGCGCAACAATGTGGTCTACGGGACCTATCAGGAGCTGGCGGCGCATCCGCTGGTCTACGACATGCTCGAAGCGCATGTGCGCGAGGTGAACCAGTCTCTCGCGGCGGAGCGCGCCATGGCGGGTGCGCAGATCCGGCGCTTCCTCATTCTTCCCAAGGAGCTTGATGCCGACGATGGCGAGCTCACGCGCACCATGAAGGTGCGCCGTGGGCTCATTGGCGAGCGCTATGCGCCTTTCGTGCGTGCCCTTTACGACGGATCCAGCGAGGCCGCGATTGCGACCGAAGTCACGTTCGAAGACGGCCGCAAGGGAGTCGTCAATGCGCGCGTCGCCATTCGCGACGTCGCGACATCGGACAAGCCGATCCAGATGGGTCAGGCCGCATGAGGGCGCGCGGCCAAATCGACGTCGCGGCCGGTGAGGCAATCCTCTCGATCGAAAACGTTTCGCTCGCGTTCGGCGGCGTCAAGGCGCTGACCGATGTGTCCTTTGATATTCGCAAAGGCGAGATCCGCGCCATCATCGGGCCGAATGGTGCGGGCAAAACGTCGATGCTCAACGTCATCAATGGTTTCTATCAGCCGCAGCAGGGCAAGATCACGTTCAAGGGTAAGCCGCGAACGAAGATGCGGCCCTACGAGGCGGCGCGCGGCGGCATCGCCCGCACGTTTCAGAATGTTGCTTTGTTTCGCGGCATGAGCGCGCTCGACAACATCATGGCCGGCCGCTCGCTCGCGATGCACGCCAATTTCTTCTGGCAGCTCTTTCGCTACGGGCCGGCGCTTGCCGAAGAGGTGACTCACCGGTGCCGGGTCGAGGAGATCATCGATTTCCTCGAGATCGCCCACATCCGCAAGGTGCACGTCGGACGGCTTCCCTACGGATTGCAAAAGCGCGTTGAGCTCGGCCGCGCACTGGCGATGGAACCGGAGCTGCTGCTGCTCGACGAGCCGATGGCCGGCATGAACCTCGAGGAGAAAGAGGACATGTCGCGCTTCATTATCGACGTGAACAATCAGTTTGGAACGACCATTGCGCTGATCGAGCACGACATGGGGGTCGTGATGGACCTGTCCGATCGCGTGGTCGTGCTCGACTATGGCCGCAAGATCGCCGACGGCACGCCCGAGCAGATCAAATCCAACCAGGCAGTGATCGATGCCTACCTGGGCGTGGC
>JAFAXD010000028.1 GCA_019241285.1 Xanthobacteraceae bacterium
ACGGTTGCGGCGCTTGGCATTCTTCTTGGCACAGTGGCCTCTACCATGGGCCAATTCGGCCTGCTGGCGATACCCGTCATATTGGTGCTGATGCTGCTATCCGGGACCACCACACCCATGGAAAGCATGCCGGTCTGGCTGCAGTATCTGATGAAGGTGATCAGTCCGACGCCGCACTTCGTCATATTCTCCCAAGACGTCCTTTACCGGGGCGCCGATCTCTCCATCGTCTGGACGGAAATTCTGGCGATGGCTGCCATCGGCGCGGCCTACTTTGCGTTCGCGCTACGGCGCTTCCGCCACGTCATCTTCGGCACCTGACATTTATCAAGTGCCGGCTCGCAAAACAGCGAGCCTCACATGCCGAATTGCGCCAGATCAACGCGGCTCGACCAATCCCGGCGCAATTTGCTGGTGAAGGAGTTCGCCTCCATGGCACTGATCAACCGGTCTTTGACTGTCGGCGCAATCTTTCCGCTGCTGCTCCTGATGCTGACGTCATCGGCGCAAGCGGAAAAGGCCATGAGCTGCCAAGATTTCCGGGCTGCCCTCTGGCAGGCCATCGAGGCGCACGGCAACAAGATCACGCGTCCCGAGCTCGACAAACCTGCCGGCGGGTTCGGACCAAGTATCGGTTACCGGTTGACGGAGCTCGATGGCCTGGATGGCCGCCTCAACTGCTGGAAGGAGCAGATCTACAACTTCAAGGTCAGCACCCGGTTGTCCGGTGATCCAAATGAAGCGACGTCGCGCGTGCAGCGGTTCACGACTCTCGCCGCCGCGGCCATCTGTGCCCTGAGTTATCCAGCGCCGAGCCCCCAGGACTGCGCGTCCACGGCAGACTCGATTGCGCACGGCGCCATGAATGAATACGCCAAGGCTCGTGCGCGCGGCGAACCGTTTGGTTACGAGGTCGGAGCGCGGCTCAATGGTGGATCGCGGATCGAAATGGAAGCTGATGCAGATAATCTGGTGTTTTACCTGTATCCATTTTGAGCAAACTACTAATAATACGGATCATACCTTCGTCTGTTTTGATTTCCCGCAATGTAGCTGTTCCGGCGCTGGCTATTGATTGCTGCGCGGCCATCGAACCGCGCTTTTCACGCAGGAGGCGTCATGTTCAGCAAGGCTAAACTGGTAGCGGCGTTCGCGGGGCTGGCGATCGGCGTTACCGCGTTCGCGTCAGCGAGCCAGGCGGCAACCTACTATTACTGGGGCTGGGGCTGGCAACCAGTCCCCGTCAGCTATGCGTCCTACGTGGTCAACCCGCGGGATCGCCTGCGGGTCTGCTACTGGGCGGCCGAATATACCACCTGGGGCGTATACGTCGGCAACAGATACGTGTGCACCCCGATCTGACGATTGCAACTGGCAAGGCAACGGCCGTACGGAGGAGGTGATCATCACCTCCCCGTCCGGTTTGTTGCGCGTCGAGGCCCCCAGCGTCGGCGCCATTGACTTTCCCCTCCCAACGGAACGGGCTAAAGGTGCTGGACGGACCAAGGGATGCGGATGGGGGCGTTCAAGCACGTCGGTGTTGTGTCCTGGTGCATCGCGATCGCCGTGTGCATCGGGCTCAGCCTGTGGTCCGGTATCGATGCAATCGGCGATGCGATTGCGAGTGCCGGATGGGGGCTGCCATTCGTAGTCCTCACGCGCGCCGTGACTGTCGCGATTTCAGGTGTTGGCTGGTGGCTGTTGTACCCGACGCCGCAACGCGTCCGCGCCAGGGTCGCCGTCCTCATCAGGTTCGTTCGCGAAGCGGTCAACGCGTTGATGCCGCTCACGCAGGTCGGCGGTGATGTCATCGGCGCCCGGCTCCTGACTTTCTGGGCCATCCCCGGCCCTCTTGCGGCGGCAGGCGTTGTTGTCGATGTCCTGATCCAGGCCGTAACACTCATCCTGTTTGCCGCTTGCGGTCTCGTCATGCTGGTCGCACTCGGGGCAGACATGACTGTCGCAAAGACCGCCCTGGCGAGTCTCGCCGTGGCCGCTGCCGTCGTGGGCGGCTTGTACCTGGCACAGCGCGGAAGCGCGCGCCGCATCGTTCACGTCGTGCTCGGCCGGCTCGGTGACGGCAACTGGCGCGCGCTGGGCACGGTGGACGCAGTCTACCGCAGCTTCGCGGTTATCTATGCGCGCTGGCCCAACCTGCTGGCCAGCAGTGCGCTGCACATGGCCGGCTGGCTGATCGGCGTTGCCGAAGTGTTGATCGGGCTGAGTTACATGGGGCACCCGGTATCACTCGGTGAGGCGCTGGTGATTGAAAGCCTGATCCATGTTGTTCGCGGCGCGGCGTTCGCGATCCCAAGCGCACTCGGCGCGCAAGAAGCCGGCCTGATCGTACTATGCGGGATGTTCGGAATTCCGCCCGATGAGGCGTTCGCGCTCTCGCTGATGAAACGGGCCGCCGACGTCGTGATCGGCCTGCCCGGTCTCGTCAGCTTGCAGGTTCTGGAAGGACGGCGTCTTCGGGCGACCTGAAGCAGGCCCTGTCACGGATATCAGGCACTGGATTGAGAAGACGAAAGAGCATGGGGACGAGCATCCTCGGAAGCACTCCGCGAACGCGGGCGAACATCCAGAGCGGCACCATCCGGGCGCCGAAATCGGTCTTCGGCGAGTAGGTTGTCAGCCCCATCTCGATCCGTTCCGAGCCTTGTTCGATCGCGAAGGCGATGATGCGCGCGATCACCAGGAAATAGGCGCCGTCACGCGCCTCACCATTCTCGCGTCCAAACAGGATCCAGCGCAGAAGCGGGCCATCGGACACCACCAGCGCATGCGCAACCATCCGCTCGTCGTGCAGGATCTGCAGCAGCCGGCAGCGCGACCCAAAGGCTGAATTCAGGTTGCGAAAGAACTCCGGCGTCAGGCGATCGCGACTGTACTCTTTCGCCTGTGCGTTGACGTTACTCCATTGCCGCGCAAGCTCATCCACCATGCCGGCGAATTCATTGGTCCAGCGCGCGCTCAGTCCGGCGCGTTGCGCAAAGCGCAGCCCGCGACGTATTTTCTGCCGGTGCCGGCTGCGCATCGCAAGGACATACTCCTCGAAGCTGCGCCACTTGATTGCCAGTTCGGTGCTGGGGAGATTGGGGATGCGACTGAACCCGTGCCCAGCCCACTCCGGGAGCTCGGCTAGTTCCTCGTCAACGAAGTCCCGCAAGAGAAGAAAACGAATCCCTTCCTTGGCTGCGATTTGTTCCAAGGCGTCGCACAGCGGCGCAAGAACATCCGCATATGCGATGCCTTCCCTGAGACAAATGGGATTGCCCGCACTCACGGGACAGCCACACTCAAGAATACTCGGCCGGAGAAAATTTGGCAGAACACGGCGGATCTTATCCAACAAGAGCTTCAGCACGCCCTGGGAAAAAATCAGCAGATCAGTCTCAATAATGTAGGCCGTCGTGTGCGCCGCGATGCGCCCGTCCTTAGTGCGCAAGACCAGATATCGCGCGCGGTAGTCTTCAATGCCACCGTCTTGCAGGAGCGCCAGCGCCGCGTGGGTTTGCCAGGCGCGCCCCTCCCCGACGATTTCATTCCATTCATCAGGATCTATCTCGTGGATCGAGGCATGAACGGTAACGTTGAACCCCGAAGCGCGCTTTGCTCCAAGGCTGGCCGTCGAACGCGCCAACACATCCGCGGTGCTCCGGATTGCCGCAGGACGCCCGCTGATCAGCCCTACATCGCCTATTGTCATGCCAGCCCCACCCGCACAAATCAGCAACGAGGTGAGCTAAGTAGCTGGACCACAAGAGTCTGACCAGGGGCGATCCGGACATTTGGCGCGGCCGATTTCACGCGCGCCACGGTTTTAGCCAGCCGCTACCGGGATCCGCTCGGCGGCAGCTCCACGCATATGATGGCTCACAAGCTGGGCCAATCCGGCGGATGCTTGCCGGATCAACGCATCCCCGGCATGGGTCCGCAGGAGAATTGGAACGCGCGCGCCGAGCACGATGCCGGCCGCGTCCGCTCCCGCAAGATAGATCAACAGATTGGCAACGGCGTTCGCTGCCTCGAGATCAGGGCAGACCAGAATATCTGCATCGCCGGCGACTGATGACGTGATGCCGTTCAGCTTCGCAGCTTCCTTGGATACCGCGGTGTCGAATGCCAGCGGGCCATCCACCAGCGCCCCGGTGATCTGGCCCCATTCGCTCATCTTGCGCAACGCGGCCGCGTCGATCCTGGACGCGAGCTTGGGAACCACGGTCTCGATCGCCGAGAGGATCGCGACCTTGGGCTCGGCGATCCCCAGGGCATGCGTCAATTCGATCGCGTTGCGAACGATGTCGCGTTTCGTCGGCAGATCAGGGTGACTGTTGATCGCCGCGTCGGTGACGAACAGCGGCTTGGAATAGTTCGGCACGTCGAGGGCAAGGACGTGACTCATGCGCCGCTCGGTTCGCAACCCGATGAGCGGCTTCATCACCGCACCCATCAGTTCTTGGGTCGGCAGCGCGCCTCTGAGCAATGCATCGACCCGGCCCTCTCTCGCCAGAGCCACCGCGCGGTCTGCCGCCGCAAGACTGCTCGCCGCACCAACAATTTCGATGCCGTGTAAATCGCGGTACGCCTCATCGGCAATCCTGCGTAGCTCCTCCTCCGGTCCGACAAGAACCGGTATGATCAGCTTTTCGCTGGCGCAATCGAGGGCCCAGGACAGCGAAGCGCCGTCACAGGGGTAAACCACCGCGGTTCGGATTGGGGATGATTTTCGCGCCTCTTCGACGAGCTGGCGATAGCGCAAGCCGCGCTCGTGCAGGTGAACTTCCGGCAGCAGTGCGCGCGGACGGCGCACTTTCTCACTCGGCGCGATGACGTTGGCCTCACCCTTGATGACGGTTTCGCCGGATTGATTGATGCACTCGCAATCGAGCAGGAGGCGCTTCTTCTCGGGTAGCTTTTCACGCACGGTGACGCGCACGGTCACCGTATCGCCGAGACCGACCGGCCGCCGGAAGCTCAGCGATTGATTGAGATAGATCGTTCCCGGTCCCGGTAACTCCGTCCCGAGTACGGCCGAGATCAACGCGCCGCCCCACATGCCGTGTGCGATCACCTTGTGAAATTGGTCAGTCTTGGCGAAGGCCTCGTCCACATGCGCCGGGTTGACGTCGCCGGACATGACGGCGAAGAGCTCGACATCCTCCTTGCGCAACGTTCTGGTGAGCTCTGCGCGATCGCCGATGTTCAACTCATCGAATGTCTTGTTCTCGATGTACTGCATCGGATTCACCCCTTGCGAAGTGCGCCGCATCGGACGAGCACTTGCAATCGCAGCAACGCAAACCGTTGCCGGCCTCGGTCAGTCCTCTAGAACATAGGTTCCCGGCGCATCGCAGAGGGGCCGGTATCCCGCCGCGGTTGCGCCGACGCTTGGCGGCGCGGCAGGCGCCCCCGAGCGCTGTTCGAGCCAGGCAACCCATTCCGGCCACCACGAGCCCTCTTTTCGCGGCGCCGCGCCGACCCAGGCATCCGGATCCGTGTAGTGGTCGACGCTCGTCCTGGTCAGAACCTGATAGCTGCGATGGCCGGCACCTGGTGCGGCAACGATGCCGCCGTTGTGGCCACCGGAGGTGAGGACGAAGGTGATCTCGGCCTCGGTAAAGAGATGAATCTTGTACACCGAGTGCCACGGCGCGACGTGGTCGCGCGCGGTGCCGACCACGAACATGGGCACCCAGATATCGTTCAACGCGACTGGCCTGCCGTCGACGTGGTAACGGCCTTCGGCGAGGTCGTTGTTGAGGAACAGTTGGCGCAGATACTGAGAATGCATCCGGTACGGCATACGCGTCGCGTCGGCATTCCAGGCCATCAAGTCGATCATCGGCGTGCGTTCGCCCATCAGGTAGCTGTGCACGACGGTCGACCAGACGAGGTCGTTGGAGTTGAGCAGCTGGAATGAGCCGGCCATCTGCTTGGTCTCGAGGAAGCCCTGCTCCCACATCATGTCTTCCAGGAAGACGAGCTCGCTTTCGTTGATGAACAACATCAGCTCACCGGCTTCGGTGAAATCCGTTTGCGCCGCAAACAAGGTCAAGGACCGAAGCCGCTCGTCTCCATCGCGAGCCATTGCCGCGGCCGCGACCGACAGCAGCGTACCTCCGATGCAATAACCGACCGCATGCACGGCTTCACCCGGCACAATCGCCGAGATGACGTCGAGTGCCGCCGCGATGCCGAGCGTGCGATAGTCATCCATGCCGAGGTCGCGATCCTCCGGCCCGGGGTTTTTCCACGAGATCATGAACACGGTGAACCCACGCTCGGTGAGATACTTGACGAGCGAGTTCTGTGCCGACAGATCGAGGATATAATATTTCATGATCCAGGCCGGCGCGATCAGGATCGGCTCGGGCCTGGCCTGAGCGGTGACGGGAGCGTATTGAATGAGCTCGATCAGGCGATTGCGAAAGACGACTTTACCCGGCGTGACCGCCACCGTGCGGCCCACCTCGAATTGATCGGCACCGGCCGGCTTCTGTCCGGAAACGGAGCGGTACCAATCCTCGATGAAGTTCTGCCAGCCGCGCAGCAGATTGGTACCACCTTGCTGGATGGTGCGTTCCAATACCTGGGGGTTCGTCAGCAAGAAATTGGACGGCGAGAGGGTGTCCAGCAGCTGGCGTGCCGCGAACGTGACCACGTTCTCATGCTGCCTGCTGACACCCCGCACGCCCGTCGTCGCGTTGTGCCACCATTGCTGTTGCAGCAGGAACCCCTGGTAGATCAGATTGTACGGCCAGCGTTGCCACGCCTCGTCCCTGAAGCGCCAATCCTGCGGCAGCGGCTCAATGCACGCCGGGCAGCCCTGAGGTAGCCCGGCGGCTTGCGCGTAAAGCGCGAACCGCATCGCTTTCTTCATCGCCTTTTCGAGCAGCAGGATGCGCTTGCCGGGCGCGGCAGCCAAATGCGTCGCCCAGTCGAAATAGGCTTCCGCCAATGCAGCGGGAGAGAGCCCTGCAGTGAAGTGCGCCGCCGCGGCATTGAGGGATCGATCAACGACATCTCCCAGCGCCGTCGCCGCAAACGAGTCGCGCTCCAAAAATTTGGGCAGCGACGGCGCGGAGCCGCGGCCGGATGCCCGTGCGGCACGAACCTCGCGCCGCTCATCTGACCCGATCTTGGCAGGGGCACTTGACGTCATCGCGGCCGGCACGGGCGTACCCGGCTCCCGGTTGCGCAAGACGTCGAGACTGCGGTCCTGCTGACCCGGTCTGACCAGCTCCTGCACACGTCCTGCGGGCTCTTGAACAGCGGCCATGACAACACCTCGCGTGGATCGCCGGCAGCGCAGGATGATGAATTACGCGCCGCAGTGATTGATATACGTCAACACACCCGGGCCGTGCCCTACACAGCGTGAGCCTGCTGTGGCCGCGGCGCGCCGGCGATCGGCCGGTTCCGAGCGGGCGCGTTCGCATCCGAGACGTCGGTGCCTACCCCGTTTTTCAAGCCGAATGGAAGCAATTGACCTTTTTCTGCGCGACTGGCCGCCCGCTTCGCTCGCTTGCGTTGCATCAACAAATACAGCGCATCGATGATGAGAAGCGCAATGAACCCGCCGACTGCCGCATATGCGACGCTTTGCCAATAACCGCTGGCATCATGCTCTCCGGCCGTCCTCGCGGCGCTCGCGTCTTCAAGCGCATGCAACCGGCTTTCTAGGCTTAATCTCTCCTGCTCCGCGGCGTTGAGCGCTCGGTTCGCGTCGCTATTCTTCTTTTGCAGTTGCGCATTTGTCTCTGTGGACGCCGCCAAGCTTGTCTTCAATTCCGCAGCGGCGTCCTTCAGTTCACCATTTTCCTTTTCCAGCGCTGCAATTCGTCGATCCGCATTTGCCACCTCCGTTCGCAATCCCGTAACGATCGCGTCCAACCCACTTGTTGTCTCTCTTGTAGTTTCATGCTTCGTGTCTGGCCTGGTGGTGGCCTCACTGGCGTTCTCACTCTTTGCCTCGGGCGGTTTTCTCTTTTCACCCGACGGCAGCGGCGCCTTTGCCGTTACCTCGAGGCATGCCAGGACTTCTGCATAGCTCGGCATCCCATTGACTTGCGTTTGACCAACGCAGCGGGCCTGATCTTGCGGATTAAAACTGGACCAGTTCTGCACAAGCTGCCGATGGGCATCTTCTTCATCATCCATGCAGCTTTTGTAGTTTTGCGAGACACTGAGATTTATTGCTTGATTGAATTCGGCAGCGGCCTTGCAGCCAGGCGCCACGTTGAACTTTGGGGGAGAGTTGGCAGTGGCTGCCAGGCATGGGCCGGCGAGCGCGACGACCAACACGTATGAGAACAGCTTGCGCATTTGCAAAGCCCTACTTTTATTAGGCTTCACGGCCCTCACCCCAGCTGTCGGCATGGCAGGTCCGCGCTCACGTCCGTCTCCCATGCGCGTGACCGCAATCTGCGATCACGCCCGGTGATGTCACGTCTGCCGGTCCGGTCAGCCGACCGCCCGCTTGAAGGCGTCGCGCGCCGCCTGGTTTGCCCGGTCGAAGCTGGCTCGCGTTTCAGTCAACGCCGCGCTCAACGCCGACCACGACTCGGTTCCCGCTTGGGTCAGCTTCGCGAGCTTCTGTTCGGCGGCGCTGGCATCAGCCTTCATCCGGACGATCGCCGCATCGACCTCGCGTCTTGAGTCCGTCGCAAACGCCTTCGCGGCCGCGTTGAGCTGGTCGGCTGTATCGCGCCAAGCTTTCAGTTGAGCCTCCACCTGGCTCTGGAACACGGCCTGTTGTTGCTCGATATGTTTGCCGACGGTGTCGGTGTATTGCTTGAGAACGTGTTGGAACTCCTTCCATTCACCTTCTAGGCGCGTCTTGGCGCTTTCCCAGGCGGCTTCTCCAGCCTGCCCCTGCTTCTTCAAAGCGCTGTCGAATTCATCCCGTTTCGCCCGCAATTCTGCAGCGAACTGCTGTGCTTTCGCTCGCATATCCGATTGCATTTTTGCAATCTGGCCATCAACCACAGCAAGCGCGGCGTCCATTTCATCCAGCCGCTCCTTGGCCCAGTTCAGATAAAAGTGCACGCTGCTTTGCGCCGGCATCGTTGTTTCTCCTCGTGATCAATTGACTGATATGGTCTGGCACGCCAGGAATCCTTACAGACAAACACAAGGAGGCTCTTGATCCACATCAAAGATGGGTCGCCGCTACGTGCCGGCTACGCGTTGACCGTGACGGTCTGGCCGTGGTCAATACGTTGGCTGGACTGCACCTGCGGTTGCTTGAGGCGAAACCAGGCCACGTAGAGCGCCGGCAGGAACACGAGCGTCAGCAGCGTCGCGACCGCCAGGCCGCCCATGATGGCGTAGGCCATCGGCCCCCAGAAGATCGTCGGCGCGATCGGGACCATGCCGAGGATCGCGGCCGCCGCAGTCAGCAGGATCGGGCGGAACCGATGCATGGTGGCTTCGACAACAGCGTCCCAAGGGTCGCGCCCGTGCGCCCGCTCGGTTTCGATCTGATCGATGAGGATCACCGAGTTGCGCGCAATCATGCCGGTCAGGGCGAGAACGCCGAGGAGCGCCACGAAGCCCAGCGGCTTGTCTGCGAGCAGGAGAGCCGCCACCACCCCGAGCAGACCGAGTGGTGCAACGCTGAGCACCAGGAACAGGCGGCTGAAATTCTGCAGCTGCACCATGAGCACCGAGAGGATCAAGATGAGCATCAATGGCAGCACGGCGGCAACCGACGTCTGCGCCTTGGTGCTTTCCTCAACCGTTCCGCCCACCGCGATGTGGTAGCCGCTCGGCAGGCGCGCATTGAGCGCCGCCATCTTCGGCTCCAAAGCCTGCACCACCGTCGCGGCCTGCGTTCCCGGGGCGACGTCCGCCTGCACGGTCACGGTCGGTCGCCGGTCGCGACGCCAGACGATGGGATATTCCTGGCCGTATTCGACCGATGCGATCTGGCTCAGCGGAACGCTGCGCCCGTTCGGCAGTGGTACCTGCAACGTGCGGATCGTCGAGAGCGACATGCGCTGCTCGGCGGAGGCGCGGATCAACACATCGACCAGATAGATCCCGCTGCGCACCTGGGTGGCGGTGACGCCGGACACCACCGTGTTGAGCGACACCGCCAGGTCCTGCGAGTTCAGGCCCATCAGGCGCGCTTGATCCTGATCGACTCTGATCCTGATCGTCCGCGCCGGCTCCATCCAGTTGTAGTTGACATTCTCGACAGTCGGGTCGGCGTTCAGGAGTTGCGCCACATCGAATGCGATCTTGCGCACCTGGTCCGGCTCCGGGCCGCTCACCCGGTATTGCAGCGGCCAGCCGACGGGCGGGCCGAGCTCGAGCGGATAGACGCGGCCGACGGTGTTGGGAAACTCGGTCGCCAGCGCCGCCTGCAGCTTGGCTTTCACCCGCTCACGCTGCGCCAATCCCTTGGTGACGACCACCGCCTGACCAAAAAAGTCATTCGGAAGCTGGACATTCAGGGGCAGATAAAAACGGACCGCGCCCTGCCCGACATACGTCGTCCAGTGATCCACGTCGGGATCGCCCTGCAGCAGCTTGTCGAGCCGAGCCGAAGCGTCTCTCGTCGCATAGATCGACGCGTTCTCAGGCAGCTGCAAGTCGACAAGCAGCTCGGGCCGATCGGAAGACGGGAAGAATTGTTGCGGCACGAAGCGCATCGCATAGAGCGAAGCGGCGAACAGGCCGAGCGTGACCACGATCGTGACCCAGCGGGCCCGCATGGCGAGCAGCAACACGCTGCGGAACGCGCGCATGATCGGCCCGGGTTCTCCGGCATGCGCGGCTTTGGGCTTCTTGAGGATCCAGACACCAAGCAAAGGGGCAAACACCACGGCGACGACCCAGGATGCCAAGAGCGCGATAGCGACCACGGCGAAGATCGAGAAGGTGTATTCGCCCGCGGCGCTGCGCGCGAAACCGATCGGCACGAAGCCCGCGACGGTCACCAACGTGCCCGTGAGCATCGGAAAAGCCGTCGAGGTATAGGCGAACGTGGCGGCGTGGTCCTTGTCGTCGCCGTGCTCGAGCCGCGTCACCATGGTCTCGACCGTGATCATGGCGTCGTCGACCAACAAACCGAGAGCAATGATGAGGGCGCCCAGCGAGATGCGCTGCAAGTCGATGCCGAGCAACTCCATGGCAACGAACACAATGGCAAGTACCAGCGGAATCGCCAGCGCCACCACTGCGCCGGCGCGTGCGCCGAGGCTGAGCAAACTCACGCCGAGAACGATCGCAACCGCCTCCCACAAGGCTTCCATGAATTCGTCAACGGCGTGCTCGACGGTCACCGGCTGGTCGGCAACGAGCGTTGCTTCGATGCCGACGGGCAGGTTGGCCACGATCTCCGACATCGCATGCTCGACATTGCGTCCCAGGGCCAAGACGTCGCCGCCTTTGCGCATGGCGATGGCGACGCCGAGGCCGTCGCGCCCGTTGACGCGGAACATGGGCTGTGCCGGGTCTGCGGGACCGCGCGTCACGCGGGCGATATCGCCGAGCCGAATGATCTGGCCATTGGCCACGAAATTGACCGCCAGAATATCCGGCACGGACCGGAACGCACCGGACACACGCACGAGAATCTTCTCGTCGCCGGTCTGCACCACACCGGCCGGGATGACGGCGTTCTGCGCTTGCAGCGCGCTGATCAGGGTCGCGCGGTCAATGCCGAGGCCCGCGAGTTGCTCGGTCGAGAACTCCACGTAGAGACGCTCGTCCTGCGCGCCCAGGATATCGATTTTGGAGATATCAGGCAGAGCGAGGAGCTGCTTGCGCACGTCGTCCACATAATCGCGCAGCTCCCGGTGCGTGAACCCGTCCGCCGTGAATCCGTACACGATGCCGTAGGTATCGCCGAACTCATCATTGAATCCGGGGCCCACGATGCCTTGCGGCAACGTGTTGCGAATATCGCCGACTTTCTTGCGGACCTGATACCAGATGTCCGGCACCTGCGCGGCGGGCGTTGAGTCCTTGAGGTAGACGAAGATCGTGCTCTGGCCGGGCGTCGTGTAGCTTTTCAAATAATCGAGGTTCGGGGTTTCCTGCAGCTTGCGCTCAAGCCGGTCCGTGATCTGCTCGAGCGTGTCGCCGAGCGTCGCACCCGGCCATGCGGCCTGAACCACCATCGTCTTGATGGTGAAGTCGGGATCCTCGCTGCGCCCGAGACGGAAATACGACCCGACACCGGCGACGGCGATGATCAGCATGAAATAAGTCACCAAAGACCGGTGCCGGATCGCCCATTCGGAGAGGTTGAAGTGTTTCATGACGCTGCTCCGAGAAGGCGGACCTTTTGACCCGGGTGCAGCGTCTGCACGCCGGCGGTGACGACGAGATCGCCTGTTTGCAGTCCCTGCGCGACCACCACGGAGGCCGCGTCATGGCGGGCGATGTCGATATCGCGCAGCGAGACGGTCTGGCTCTGGGGGTCGACGACCCACACCGCGGGATGGCCGTCCGTCTGCGTGAGCGCGCTTGCCGGAACCTGCACGCCGGGGGGCGGAGCAAGCTTGATGCGCCCGGTCAGGGTTGATCCGAGACGCATGGCTTCCGGCGGATTGATGATGGCGACTTTCACTTGAAATGTCCGGGTCGCAGCATCGGCCTGGGGTGCGACTTCACGGACCCGCCCCGTGGCTCGCACCTGCGGATCGTTGGTGAGCGCGAGCTCGACCTGCGGGTCGCGCGGGCCGGTGCGAATGAGCTCCTCCGGGACATCAAACACAGCGTCACGTCCGCCTTGCTGCGCGACCTGGACGACCATCTGTCCGGCGCGCACGACTTCCCCCGGCTCGGCGCCGACCGCGGTGACCGCGCCGTTCGTATCCGCCGACAAGGTCGTGTAGCTCAGCTGGTCTTGCGCAATGCGCACCTGTGCCTCGCCGGACTCGACCTGTGCCTGGGCGGCAACGAGCGCCTGCTGGGCTTCATCGAATTTGGCGCGCGGCGTCCAACCATGCGTGATCAGGTCCTGCTGGCGCGAGAAGGTCAGCCGCGCCTGGGTCAGCGCCGCCTCCGCGGTCGCCAGATTGGCCTGCGCCGATTGCAGTGCGTTCTGCTGGTTTTGCGGGTCTAGCCGGGCAACGACCTGACCCGCGACCAGGACATCGCCGACGTTGACGGGCCGGGCGATCATCCGTCCATCAAGCCGGAAGGCGAGGTTGACCTGGTCCTTGGCGCGGATCTGGCCGGTCAGCGAAATGGTCTCGCCTTCAGCCAGGCGCTCGATGCTGATTGTCCGCACCGGACGCGCCGGCGACGCCGTCTCCGGTGGTTTGCCGCATCCCGCAAGTAGCGCCGCGAGTAAAGCAATTGCGGCAATTCGAACGGTACCCATGAGCGTTGCCCTTTCTCAGCAGGCGTCCGCGCGGCGGCAAACCGCGCCTTGCATTATCCAGCACAGTGCATTAGATTGCACTAAGTAGTGCAGTATAGGATGTTGCACTGGATAGTGCAATAGGTGATCACATGGAATTTGAAGATGGTGCGAGCGAAGTCCTGCCGAGAGCCCGGCGCGGCGGGTCACGCGACGCCATTGTGGCCGCGGCCGAACGCCTGTTCCTGGAGCGGGGTTTCGGCGCGGTGAGCATGGATGATCTCGCGGAGGCGGCCGGAGTGGCGCGGCGCACGCTCTATAATCAGTTCACCAGCAAGGAGGAGATCTTCCGCGAGATGCTGCGCAGGGTATCGGGGCAGCTCGAGGACGCCTTCCCGCCCGGCATTGAAACCCAAGGCAAGGTCGAGCAGGTCCTCCGGCTCATCGCGCGGGCAATTCTGAACCTGCACAAGCAGCCGGAATATCTCGGCTTTCTGCGCATGGTGGTCGCCGATGCACGGCAGTTTCCATGGATCGCCGAGGAGTTCGCAGCCGTGATGGACCCGCAGACCGTCCGGCTCGCGCGCTATCTCGAGCACCTCACAGGTCTCGGCATCCTGGATTGCCCCGATCCAACATTGGCCGCGCACCAGTTCATGGGTCTGCTCAACGAGTTCTCACTGTGGCCTTGGATGATGGGACGCAAGATCGTCGGCATTGCCGATGCGGATGTGGTCGAAGAAACGGTCAGGATGTTCTTGCGCTCCTACCGTCGCCCACAGTCGAAAGCGCAACAAACAGTTGCTCGCACCCGATCATCGTGACGGCATTCCATAAACCCGGCCGACGGCGAGCTCACAGTCGCAAGAGCCAACGGATGACGAGGTCATCGGCGAATGGCTAAGCGGCTTGGCAGTCAGGCAAACCGGCGCCGTTGCGGAACGCCTCATCCATGATCCGCTTGATGGTGTGGGCGCAGCGGCCGCACTGTGCCCGGCAACCGAGACAGGCATAGATCTGGCTCATGCGGCGCGCCTCCTGGGCTACCGCCGACCTGACCTGGTGATCGCTGAAGGCATTGCAGGAGCACACGATCATTAGCGTGCTCCTAACCGACAAGCCGGGCCAGAGCCGAAACGCCGAATACCAGCACAACGGCGCCGCTCCATCCCGCGCCCAGTGCCAGGAACGCTGCTCGGGACATCTCAGCGTGGCGTGCTCGCAAGGATGGGGATGCCGGACGGCGCAGGATCTGGCCGGCCTTATGATTGGCAACCTGACGTCCCATGGCGATTTCCTCCCGTGCTGTGACCAACACGGCCAGGACGCTACAGGGACTGGCCCATTTGTATTTAGCCGCCGACGACAGCCATTTTACATTTGGTGACACGCTGCACGTTTCGGCGAGCGGCCCTTGGGCACCAACGACATAATCCTTGGAGAGGTTCGGCTATCTCTCCTAATATGATGCCATGGTCGGTCGCATGTCGTCCTGATCACAACGGGGATGGATGGCTCGCATGCTGGCAATGGTGCAGCTGCTCGCCCAAAACAATTTGTTCCTGCTTTGCTTTTCGGTGCTGATATTTGACATTCCGCGATATACGCTGTCGCTGGCCTCGCTGGCTCTGTTTGGCCTGCGTCGGCGCCGCGATCGCGTGAGCGCGCATAGTCCTTCCGTTAGCGTGATTATTCCAACCTTCAACGGCGGCTCGGGCCTCGCTCCATCGATAGCTTCGCTGCACCGGCAAGCCTTGCGGCCGCTGGAAATCATTGTCGTGGATGACGGTTCGACGGACGAAACGCGCGCTGTCGCCGAACGGGCGCGCGCGCAAGGCCTGGTGAATATGGTCATCTGCCACGGTACGCGTTGCGGCCGTAGCGCGGCAATCAACGCTGCTGCCCGGTTTGCCAGCGGCGACCTGTTGCTGACCGTGGATGCCGATACCGTTTTCGAGCCGACGGCCGTAGCGCACCTCGCAGGCGTATTTGCCGATCCGCGGGTCGCTGGGGCGAGTTGCAATATCGCGATCAGCAATCAGCACGATTCCCTATGGAGCGGGCTGCAAAGCGTCGAATATCTGATGTCGATCAGTGCCGGTCGATCCATACTGGACGTCGTGGACGCGATCGCTTGTCTCTCCGGCGCCTGTTCCATGTATCGCCGCGATGTTTTCCTGCAGCAAGGCGGGCTCGACGTCGGCCCCGGCGAGGATCTGGAATATAGCCTGCGACTGCGCCGCCTCGGCTATGTGATCCGCTTTGTACCGGAAGCCTGGGCGGAAACGATCGGGCCGACAAGCGCCATAAGCCTTTTGCGCCAACGCGCGCGCTGGGACCGTGATGCCCTGCGTATCCGCTTCATGATGTATGGCGAGCTGAGCTTGTTCCATCCGTTCGAGCGCTTGGCGGATACGCTGCAAAGGCTGGACTTCATTCTGTTCGACCTTATTCCAACGCTCAGCCTTCCGTTCTACCTGATTTACATTATTCTGCTGTTCGGCGACCAGGCTGCCCTGTTTCTTGCCTCGATCTATTTCGTCCTGCTCTGGCTCTCGATCTTCAACATGGGGCTTGCATTCGTCATGTTCAATCGATCGGTCGGCCTGTTTGGCCTCGGTGCGGCACTGATCTTTCCGCTGTACCAAGGCATCTATTTGAAATGCGCGCGCTTCTTCTCCTACTCCTCAGAAATCATTTTCGCCACGTCACGCCACGACGACTTCGTACCACCCCGCGTTCGTCGCGCCCTTTTCGGGGATCGAACCTGAGGAGCGGACCTCATGGACATAACGATCAACCGACTTAACCCGAACGTACCCGATCCGATCGAGAGCCGACGGCGCGCGGCAGGACGGCTCGTGCGGATTGCCTATGCGGTAATCGTGTTCGGTGTCATCGCGTTCTTTGTCATCTATTTCGGCGCACCTCTGGTCTTTCTCAGCGGCCCAGGGATCGTGTCTTCACCACGATACGTCGTTTCATTGCCCTACACCGTACAAGTCAACAAAATGAACCCCGCCGTCGGTGCGACGGTTCAGGCGGGCGAAGAGATCGCCGAGGTGGTTTCACCGGAACAGGACAGCATCGTCGCCACCTATATGCAGGCACTGGCGGACATTGCTGGTCGCACGGCGGAATTGCGCATCAAAGCGCGGGTTGCGCAGGATACGCTGGAAGCGACGCGCTCATTCATGCAGGTCTCCGAAGAAGCCGTTGAACAAATCGCCGCCATGTCCAGTTCCACCGTGACGTTCCGCATGGAAGTGCTGCGCGAGCGCGCCTCGGCTCGCAAGGCCGTCGCCGCGCAAGAAGCGGAGGTCGCGGAGTCCGCCGTTCAACTTGCCTCGCTCGATGAATTCATCAAACAACTTCGCGGTCGGCTCGATGAGGTGGAGCGCCATTTCGGTCGCGGTCGGGTCGTCGCTCCGATCACCGGAATAGTCTCCACAGGTCTCGCCCACGTCGGCCAGTCGGTGGTGGCGGGCACGCCGATCGCCGACCTTCTCGATCCAACCGACATTTTTGTGGACTGGTACATTCCGAACGAACGCATGGTCGATCCCAAGGTCGGGAACGAAGTCTTGGTGCTATTCGGCAACCGACGAATCCCTGGAAAGATTGCGGATATCCTGCCGGTTTCTGATGTGTACAGGGGAACGCAGCAACCGTTAGGACGCGACCGGGCTTCGACGCAGATCGCGCGGATCCGCTTCAACCCGGACGCCTCGCCGCCGCCGTTGAACTCCACGGTTTCCATCCATATGCACTACAGCGCGCTGTCCGGTCGCCTCGCGGACGGGCTCTCTCGTCTGCTGGGCCTTTACTGAAGGCGACGATGCAGATTGAAGGCGATCAATCGGTCTGCCCAGCGTGCGGTGCTGGGGAGCTGGAGATTTTTCCAGTCCTTCATCACATGATGTGCGCGTATATCGGCCCGGAGTATGACTTCGCATCGACAGATGCCGGATATGCCTGCCCGAAATGCCGGCGCGCCATCGTGTCGGATGATCCGGCGTGCGAGATCGTCGGGACAAGCGCGCGGTGCACGCGATGCCGCAGGGGAGATGGTCGTATCGCCATCCGCGTCCGTGGCCTGAACGAACGCTGTAGTGCGGTTTAATTTGGCTGCTCGGCTAAAGACCGCCCGTTAACGTTCCGTCCACCATTTTGGAGAAGTTATGAACGCGGTGGGGGCTCACAGCGCGATTCCGCTGGTATGATCTCGGCATCCGAATTGGTTCTAGAGCAACTCATGCAAGCGAAATTGCAACATCCTGACCTGATCGAAACGCTGTTCACGATTGCGGGCGGTGATGCCCAGCTCGTCCAACGGGCGGTGACGAGCTCCGCACAACGCGTCGATGCCGCGCACCTGCTAAAATTGGTGGAATATATAATCGCAAATCGCCCGAAGGGCCGCAGCCGCTCGATGCATTGACCAAGTAAGCGGAGCTTGCGTCGGCCCCAACGGGCTCTGGGCCGACAACCAAATGGCGACGCGCTTGGCCCCGGTCGCTGCCATCGACAGACGCCGAGACGATATCCTGAAACGTTGTCGCCCTACTTAATTGAGTATGCTGTTGATGTTGGTGAACAGCACCGCATAGGCAATGACCGAGACGGCAAGCGCCCCTGTCAGTACAAGAGCATCAATATGCTCCAGGGTCAGTCTCCTGAGCATCTGATCCCTCCTAAGTGGGTCGATTTCATTTTTATGCTCTGGCCAAGCGTGCGGTGGTCTGGTTCCCACTTGGACGCACGAATCGAGGCTCAAAGACAGCATCCTCCAAATTAACTGAAGCGCCAATCTATACGTTGGTGGAAATCGTGACCTTGAGCTTGGCCGGCCGATGTATCAGGATCAGCGTTTATGCCGCGACGCGTTATCCGTGCGGCACCGCACTCGGCAGCAAGAAGAACGTGATGGCGAGGATCAGGTAAACGGCGAGAAGCTGGGCCCCCTTGAGCCAGTCAGACCGCCCGTCCCCAGCCACCTGGCCGGCGATCAACACCGACAGAAGCACCGTCAGGACCAAGCCGGCTGGGAAGGCAAGATTCATCGGGCCGGGACCCAGGACAAGGCTGGCGAATACCAGGATGGGCGCCACGAACAGCGCCACCTGCACGCTCGACCCGAGTGCGATCGAGAGGGCGAGGTCCATGCGGTCCTTGAGCGCGGCGGTGACGGCCGTTGCGTGCTCGGCTGCGTTTCCCAGGATCGCGACCAGAAACACCCCGACGAAGACGTTGCTGAGACCCAGTTCGAGCGCGGTGGGCTCGATCGCCCCCACCATGATTTCGCTCATCCAGGCAATTGCCACCGTTGCGGCCGCAAGGATCGCCACGGCACGGCTGACCGATCCCTTGCCGGCGCTCTCCTGCGGCGCGGATGAACCAACAAAAAGGGCCCGATGGGTGACCAGCGCGTAGGCGAGGGAGAGCAGGTAGGCGAGAAGGAGAACCACCGAAATGGCGACGCTCAGCTGACCCAATCCCGCTGCGGTTGTGCCCGATACCGATTGGAATGCGGCGGGCAACACCAGCCCGATCGCCGCCAGGGTGAGCATAGTCGCTTGTGAGCGGGCCCCCGCCGGGTTGAAGTGCTGCTCGGCATGCCGCATTCCCCCGGCCAGCATGGCGGCGCCGAGCACGAGCAGGATGTTGCCGATGATCGAGCCCGCAATCGAGGCTTTGACGACGTCGTAGAGGCCGGCACGCAGGGCGACAAGCGAGATGATGAGCTCGGCTGCGTTGCCGAAGGTCGCGTTGAGCAACCCTCCAACCCCCTCGCCCAGATGCTCCGCCAGTTCCTCTGTCGCCCGCCCCATCCAGCCCGCAAGCGGCAGGATCGCCAGCGATGAGGTCACGAACACGAGCAGATGGCGTTCAGGCGCGAAGGCCTCCACGCCTATGGCAGCCGGGACGAAGAGCAGAAGCCAGTTCATCACGATGCATCAGCCGCCGGTTTCAGGGGCGCTCGGTCTTCCCAGTCGACCCAGTCGATCGGGTACGTCTCGATATAGTTGCTGACCGCGGCGCCGACCGTCGGGAAAAAGAAAGCCTCACCGACCTGGGCGAACAGGCCGAAGCGCTTGAGCTTGTCCTTGACCGGATCTTTGAGCTCGGCGAAGCCGAGCTCAATACCGGACTGCTGCAGCAGGCCGTCCAGTTCCGAAAGCGTGTCGGCGGCGGTGACATCCACGCTGGTGACCGGTTCTGCCGCGACGACGAACCAGCGCACGGGGGCCGGCGAGGCCGCGATCACCTCGAGCACGCGCTCCTTGAACAATTCGGCATTGGCAAAAAACAAAGGTGCGTCCCAGCGAAAGAGGACTAAACCGGGGATCTGACGGGCGTCGGGATAGCGCGTGATGTCGTGATAGCCCTTGAGGCCTTCCTCGCGCCCCAGGACGGCGTAATGCGGCCGCCACGCGTCCCAGAGGAACTCGACGATCGCGATGACGATGGCCAGGCCGATCCCCGGGATAACGCCCAAAACCGCGACCCCGACGAAGCAGACAATCGAGAGCCAGAACTCCCAGGGCTGGACGCGATAGATCCGGACGAGGTCCGCTATCTCAATCAGTCCAAGGGCCGATGCGATGACGACGGCAGCCAACGTTGCTGAGGGCAGGTCGTGGAGGAGGTTGGGCGCCAAGAGGAGCAGCAAGGCCACGGCGATCGCCCCGACCACACCGGTCAACTGAGTTCGCGCGCCGGCCGCCTCGGCAACGGGAGTCCGCGACGCACTGCTGCTGATCGGAAAACCCTGAAACAGTCCGGCGGCGAGATTGGCGGCCCCCAATCCCACCATCTCCTGACTGGGATCGACGCTCTGGTTGGTGCGGGCCGCGTATGTGCGGGACAGCACGCTCGTGTCGGCAAACGACACCACCGCAACGGCGCAGCCGCCGATCAGGATCGGGAAGAGGTCCTGGGCGGTGATCCAGGGGATCGCGAACGCGGGCAAACCCTGGGGCAGCGGACCGAGAACCGATACGTCCGCACGCGCCGCCAAATCAAAGATATCGACGATTGCGGTCGCGCCGATAACGGCAATCAACACGCCCGGCAGACGCTTGTTGTTCTTGAGCAGGAGTATCACCGCCAATGTGCCGACACCGATCGCGAATGCCACCCAGTTCGCTCCCCCGTGCCAGATCTCTTTCCCAAGCGCCCATAGTCTTCGAAGCGGACCATCCGCATCGATCGAGAAGCCAAAGAATTTGGGCAGCTGGCTGACCAGGACCGTGAGCGCGATCCCGTTCATGTAGCCGTAGCGGATCGGCTTCGACAGCAACTCGGTGATGAACCCTAGCCGGCCGATGCCCGCCAGGATGCAAACCGTTCCGGAGACCACGGCCATCATGGCGGCCAGGGCGACCGCGCGGCCGGGATCGCCGGCGGCCAGTGGAAAGACGACGCCAAGAATGATGGCCGCCAGTGATGAGTCCGGACCAAGAACTAGGATGCGACTCGGACCGAACAGCGCGTAGGCCAGCAACGGCACGATGGTCGCGTAAAGGCCGTAGATGCCCGGGAGGCCCGAGGCGATCGCGTAGGCAATACCGACCGGCACCAACACGGTTGCCAGCACGATGCCGGCGGCGATGTCATGCGGCAGCGACGCGATGGCATACGCGCGCAAGCTGAGGAGGCCTGGCAACCACCGCATCCAGCCGATCTGTTTTGCCGAGCCGTGCCCGCTCGCCTTGATGTTCATCGCCAGCGGTTAATGCCCTTCCAGGAAGAGGTAGTTTTCCCAGCTGCGCATACGCAGCAGGATCTTCCGCAACAGGGAGACGTGGTGCCAATATTGCGTGTAGATCGCGACCTGCGCGGCGGCGCCAACCGGGATCTGGTACTTCGAGATGTCCTCCTCGAGATCGATGATCGCCAGCGCCCGGCCGCCTTCGGTGCGCTCGGCGAAATCGATCAGGGCTCCGCTCGCCTCGATCTGACCGGCCGCGATGGCATCGAGCACGGTGCGAACCTTTCCTCTGAAGACCCGCCCCGGCACAGCATCGAAGGCGACCTCCGCTTCGTCGCCCGCCCGCACCCGCTGCAGCGAGTTCTGCTGGAATGCCGCCCCCAGCCCCTGGTCCTCCCGATCGGTGTTGACGAATGTCATGACCGGCCGCAACGGCGCGGGGACGACGTACATCCCCGGCCGCAAGGCAACTTGGGTGACAAAGCCCGGACCGGGTGCCCGCGTTACGGTCTGGTCGAGATCGAATTGGGCATCGCCCAGTTCGGCCTGCAGCCGCGCCACGGCCGTGTTCACGCCGTCGATATTCGACGAATAGGCCAGCTGGGCGCGCTCCTGCTCGGCTTTGGCCCCCATCCAACTCTGGCGTGCTGCCTCGAGGTCACGAGTCGCCGTGTCGAGGGTCGCCTGGGCGACTACTTTTTTCTGGAACAGCTCGTTCTGACGATCATAGTTCTGTTGCGCCAACCCGAGCTGGGCGTTGGCGCGCTCGGCTCCGGCCGTTGCCTGGTCGAGCGAGGCCTTGAGCTGTTTGACGTTCTGTTCAGCCTCGGCGAGCGCCGCCTTTTTTTGCTGCACCACGTATTCATACGGCTTGGGGTCGATACGGAAGAGCACATCGCCTTGCTTGAGCACCGCGTTCGCCTGCACGGGCACGTCCACGACGCGCCCCCGCACGCCCGGCAATACCGGCGTGACGGAAAAATAGATGCGCGCATTCTTGGTGAAGGGATGATTGTAATTCATGATCAGCAATAGCAGAACGATACCGACGATGCCGCCCAAGGTTGCAGTGGCCAGCGACCATTGGTTGACCGGTATCTTGAAAAGCTTGAACACCACGTAGCAGATCGAGATGTAGATCAGGATCAGAAGCAGCTCCATTATGGCTCTCCCACCTTGATCCGGTTCTCCAGCGCAGCGATGCGACGGCGCAAATCCGCTAACTCAGCAGATGTTGTAGCCGGCTCGGCCGGCGCCGATCCGCGATGCGTAAATCCCCACCCTCGTTCGGGCCGATAGGCCATCGCCCAGATCCAGAGAAACGGCCAGAGTGCGTGCAGGGTAAAGAGGCTGACCCAACCGGCCGCGTGGATCGCGTCCTGGTGCGGATGCTCGCGGGATTCGGCGATCTTGTATGGGATGTCGTGAATGGCGATGATGGCGTAGAACAGCACCACCACCACGAAGATCAGCAGGAACAGTGCGAAATAGTTGAGAAACGGATCGCCCATGAGCCGTGCCTCCTTTGTGGTTTATTGTTGTAGAACGGTTTGCCGGCCTTGACTGAAGTCAATGGGCGCCGGCAATGCGTTCTGCCGTTTGTTGCAGCCCGGGCGCTATCGACGCGCTACCGCGGACAGCGATAGTAGTACGGGGTCTCCAGTTCCGGAAGGCCTGGGAAAAAGCGCGCCACCCGGTCCTTGTCGATGATCTTCAAAGCCATCTCGACATCTGACAGCATGATGTCGGTGGCGCAGGTGGCGAGGAGATAGACGGAGTCGCCGTCCTCCTTTTTATTCTTGATTTTGCAGTTGGCCGTTTTTCCGCGGATTTCGTTTCCCTCGATGATGAAGCCCCCACCCAGGGTGTCCGAGCGGCTGGTCAGGGTCAGGGCATTGCCCTTCTTCTGGAAAATCTTGTCGCACACTCGCACGTCGGTCGCCCAGGCGCCGGTGATGTCGGCGGCCTGGGTTGGAGCCGCGCTCATACCCACTATGGCGAGCGCGAACAGGAGAGACCAAGCGAACCCGATGCTCGATTGTTGCTTGCCGCAGTCGCCGCAGAAACCATCCATGCGCATTCATCCCTCTTTTTTAATTGGCAGCGCGTGACCGAGCTGATTTTCTAAAGCCGTCATGCTGCACACATGGAATTGATTTATCGCAACGAAATATCCGCGTGCGCAAGCGAGTAAAATGGCAGCGCGCCCGCACAGTGGGGCCGCTACTGCGGACAGCATCTAACCGGTGAACCTACCCGATCATGCACTTATTGGGAGGAGAATCCCGTATGTTTTTACCCGCGACCGAATACCTGACCGACGCCGCCCAGCGTTTGTTCCTGTTCTGGGATGTGATGCGCGAGCGCGGCAATCAGTATCGCGAGCACATGGCCGAGACCGCCCCGAACGTGCTCGACTACAAGGTTGAGCTCGTACTTGACGGACGGACGCTCAGCCGGCCGGTGAACTACGGATTGGTGCGCGTCATCCCGCCGACGGGGGTGGAGATCGATCCCAAGCGGCGGCCGTTCGTGATCGTTGATCCGCGCGCCGGCCACGGCCCGGGCATCGCCGGCTTCAAGGCCGATAGCGAAATCGGCGTCGCCCTCAAGGCGGGTCATCCCTGCTACTTCGTCGGCTTCCTCCCCGATCCCGTCCCGGGCCAAACTATCGAGGACGTCGCCCGCGCCGAAGCCGTGTTCCTCGAAAAGGTGACGGCACTTCACCCCGATACCGATGGCAAGCCCTGCGTGATCGGCAATTGCCAGGCCGGATGGGCGGTGATGATGCTGGCGGCGGTCCGCCCCGAGTTGTTCGGGCCGATGATCATCGCCGGTTCCCCCCTCTCCTATTGGGCCGGCGTGCATGGACACAATCCGATGCGCTACAGCGGCGGCCTGCTGGGCGGCAGCTGGCTTACCGCGCTCACCAGCGATCTCGGTGGCGGCAAATTCGATGGCGCCTGGTTGGTGAGCAATTTCGAGAACCTCAATCCGTCGAACACGCTGTGGACCAAGCAGTACAACCTCTATTCCAAGATCGATACCGAGGCGCAGCGCTATCTCGGGTTCGAACGTTGGTGGGGCGGTCACGTCAACCTCAACGCCGAGGAAATCCAGTTCATCGTCGATCAGTTGTTCGTCGGCAATAATCTTGCGGCCGGTGCGATCAAAACGTCGGACGGCAGGTTGGTCGATCTGCGCAATATCCGTTCGCCGATCGTCGTGTTCTGCTCCAAGGGCGACAACATCACGCCGCCGCAGCAAGCACTCGGATGGATATTGGACCTTTACGAGAGCGCGGACGACATCCGGGCCAACGGCCAGACGATCGTCTATTCCGTCCACGAGAAAGTCGGACACCTCGGCATATTTGTTTCTACCGGGGTGGCCCGCAAGCAATACAGCGAATTCTCCAGCAACATCGACTTGATCGACGTATTGCCGCCGGGCCTTTACGAGGCAACCTTCGAACGCAGGAGTGCTGATCCTGATCCAGCAGGTGATGACTGGATCATGCGCTGCGAGCTCAGGAGCCTGGACGACATCCGTGCGCTAGGAACCAACACGCCCGCCGACGACCGTTGCTTCGCCGCCGCCGCCCGTGTCTCCGAGGTCAACCTCGCGCTCTATCGTACGTTCGCGCAGCCCTTCGTGCGGGCGTTCGTCAATCCATCGAGTGCAGAGTGGATGCGCAAGATGCATCCGCTGCGCCTGACCTACGAGCTCTTCTCCGACGCCAATCCGATGATGGCGATGCTCAAGCCGATGATCGCCTGGGCGCACGACAATCGCCAGCCGGCCAGCGCGGACAATGTGTATCTCGCCTGGCAAGAAAATATGTCGCAACACATCATCGCCGCTCTCGATCATTGGCGGGATGCGCGCGACACCTGGGTCGAACAGATGTTCTTCGCCATGTACGATTCTCCGGTACGTCAAGCCGCGCTCGGCATCGACCCGGCGAACACCCAACCGATGCGCAAACCCGGAAAGGACCCGCTGCATGACGAATTGTTGCGACAACGCACCGCCGATTTGAAAGCCAGGATGCCGGTTGGTGGATTGCGTGAAGCGATGATCCGAGCCCTGCTCTACGTCGGGATCGGGCGCGGGGCCGTTGACGAGCGCGGTTTCAACATTGTGCGCCAGGTCCGCCGCGAGCATGAGGACGCGCTGACGCTGCCGCTTCAAGAGTTCAAGAAGATTGTACGTGACCAGTTCTCCATGCTCATGCTCGACGAGGAAGCGGCACTTGCCGCAATCCCGCGCATGCTCCCCAGCGACGTGACACCGCGCCGGCTGGTGTTCGACGCGATTACCCGTATCTTGGGCGCGTCAGGCTCCCTGAATGAGGAGGACCAACGGCGGCTCGCACGCATTGCGGATCTGTTCGCGCTGCGCGAGGGTGTGGTCGACAATACAAATGTCACAGCGCTGCCGGCCAGAGCTTCCTGAGCAAGCATTGGGGCCGTTCGCATGCAGACCAAGACTGAACCTGGGATCGATCCCGTGGCGCACCCGCGTCACGCCAAATACGAGCGCCTGATTGCGGCCGCGCGCGCTGTCCCGGCCGCCAAAACTCTCGTCGTTCACCCGTGCGATGAAACTTCGCTGCGCGGCGCAACGGAGGCGGCGGAGGCCGGTATCATCCAGCCGATTCTGGTGGGACCAAAAGCCAAAGTAACGGCCGCCGCAAGCGAGCACGGCGTCGATATCAGCCGCTTCGAGCTCATCGACGCACCCCACAGCGAGGCGGCTGCCGCCAAGGCGGTGCAACTCGTGCATGAGGCCAAGGGCGAGTTGCTGATGAAGGGCAGCCTGCATACGGACGAGTTGATGCGGGCCGTCACCTCCTCGGCAACAGGCTTGCGTACCGCGCGCCGGATCAGCCACGTGTTCGTGATGGACGTCCCCACTTACGCGGAGACATTGTTCATCACCGATGCGGCGATCAACATCGCGCCCGATCTCGATGCCAAGCACGACATCGTGCAGAACGCAATCGACCTCTTCACGCAGATCGGCCTCGGCAAACCACGCGTCGCGATCCTATCGGCGGTCGAGACCGTGACCACCAAGATCCCGTCGACGATCGAGGCCGCCGCACTGTGCAAGATGGCGGACCGCGGCCAGATCACCGGTGGCGTGCTTGACGGACCGCTGGCGTTCGACAACGCGATCGACCCAGAGGCCGCGCGCATCAAAGGGATTGTTTCGCCGGTTGCGGGACGCGCGCAGATCCTGGTGGTGCCCGACCTCGAAGCCGGCAACATGCTGGCGAAGAATCTGACCTTCCTCGCCCAGGCTGATGCCGCCGGCATCGTGCTCGGCGCGCGCGTGCCGATCATCCTGACCTCGCGCGCCGACTCGGTACGCACCCGCATGGCGTCATGCGCCGTCGCAGCCCTTTATGCGCATGCGCGCCGCCGCGGCGCTCCGCTCCCGGTCGCGTGACGGGCCATGGACTCGATCCTGGTCGTCAACGCCGGCTCGTCCAGCGTAAAGTTTGAGGCTTTCGCCATTGCGGGCTCGGCTGATCTGAAGTTTCAGGTCAGGGGCCAGATGGACGGGATCGGCAGGCAGCCGCGGCTGCGTGCGCGTGGCCCGGATGGTTCGCAGATCGTCGACCGGCGCTTCGAGGCTCAGCAAATCCCCGATGTGCCGTCCGCCTTACACACGGCCGGCGACTGGTTGCGTGAGCAACACGAAATTCACCCCGTCGCCGTTGGTCACCGGGTCGTGCATGGCGGCCCGAACTACGATCGACCCGTGCTGGTGACCGCCGAGGTGCTCGCTGAGTTGGAAAAGTACGTGCCCTTGGCGCCGCTGCATCAGCCCAACAACCTGGCGCCGATCCGCTCGATTGCTGAGCGGTTTCCAACGCTGCCGCAGGTCGCCTGTTTTGATACGGCGTTCCATCGCGGGCACAGCCCGGTCACGGACCATTATGCGATTCCCGAGCCGTACTACGCGCAGGGAGTTCGGCGCTATGGCTTCCACGGCCTCTCCTACGAGTATATCGCCCAGCGGCTGCCCGCCGTAGCCCCGGAGTGCGCAGAGGGACGTGTGGTCGTTGCTCATCTGGGGAACGGCGCATCGATGTGCGCCATGCTGGGCGGGCGCAGTATCGACAGCACCATGGGGTTTACGGCGCTTGAAGGATTGCCGATGGGAACACGCCCTGGTCAGATCGATCCCGGCGTTATCCTGTTCCTCATCGAACAACGGGGCATGAGTCCGGCGGCCGTCCAGGATATGCTGTACAGCGAGTGCGGCCTCAAAGGCCTGTCCGGCATCAGCAACGACGTCCGCGAGCTCGAAGCCAGCAGCAATCCGCGTGCGGCGTTTGCGCTCGATTATTTCGTGCATCGCATCGCACTTCATGCCGGGATGCTGGCGGCGGCGCTAGGCGGGCTGGACGCGTTCGTGTTCACCGCGGGAATTGGCGAGAACTCGGTCTCGCTGCGCGCGCGCATCGCCGAAAAGCTCGGCTGGCTGGGTGCCCGGCTCGATGCCGCGGCAAATGCGGCGCATGGTCCGCGCATATCGGCGCCCGACAGCCGCATCGGCCTCTTCGTCATCCCGACCAATGAGGAATTGATGATCGCCCAACACACACTGGCCCTGCTGAGAGACGCGAGCACGCTGCCTCGCCAACAAGGGAAGTCATCATGATCCCGATCGCCAAAGCTCCGCTGCTGGAAGGCAAACGCGGGCTCATCGTCGGCATTGCCAACGAGCATTCCATCGCGTGGGGTTGCGCCAAGGCATTCCGCGCGCTCGGCGCGGAGCTTGCCGTAACCTACCTGAACGAGAAGGCGAAAAAATATGTCGAGCCGCTCGCCCGTGAGGCCGAGGCGGCGATTCTGATGCCGCTCGACGTCCGCGCCCCGGGCGAGCTCGAGGCCGTGTTTGAGCGCATCAGCAAGCATTGGGGCACGCTCGATTTTCTGGTTCACTCGATCGCGTTTTCACCTAAGGAGGCGCTCGGTGGGCGCGTCGTCGACGTACCGCGCGACGGCTTTCTCACTACCATGGACGTCTCGTGCTGGTCATTCATCCGTATGGCGCACCTGGCCGAACCCCTGATGCCGCGCGGCGGAACTTTGTTCACGATGACCTACTACGGCAGCCAGATGGTGGTGGAGAACTACAACATCATGGGCGTCGCCAAGGCCGCCCTGGAGAGCGCGGTGCGCTATCTCGCCGCCGAGCTCGGCCCCAAAGGCATCCGCGTGCACGCGATCTCTCCCGGCCCGCTCGCGACCAGGGCCGCCTCGGGCATCCCGGAGTTCGATTCGCTGCTCGAGAAGGCAAAGAAGAAAGCGCCCTCACACAGCCTCGTCAGCATCGATGACGTCGGCGCCGCCACCGCGTTCCTGGCGCATGACGCCGCCCGCCTGATCACCGGCGAAACGCTCTATATCGACGGCGGATATCATATTATTGATTGAAGCTGACGGCTTCCTCGGCCCTCATCCTGAGGAGCACGCGGGCCAAGCCCGCGTGCGTCTCGAAGGATGGCCCCGGGGGAGGGAAAGCCTTCGTTTGTGGCCGTCCTTCGAGACGCCGGGTCCTGCGGACCAGGCTCCTCAGGATGAGGACCAAAGAGTGGGAGGATCAACGCATGAAGGTCAGCAAAACAAACGCGGCCAGCGATTCCAAAATGAAGCGCAAGGATTACGAGAAGGAGTTGCGCAAGCTGCAGGTCGAGCTCTGCCGCTTGCAGGACTGGGTCAAACACAAGGGTCTGCGCGTCATCATCTTGTTCGAGGGCCGCGACGCCGCCGGCAAGGGCGGCACCATCAAGGCGATCACCGAGCGGGTTAGTCCACGCGTCTTTCGCGTTGTCGCGCTACCCGCGCCGTCGGACCGCGAAAAGACGCAGATGTTCATGCAGCGCTACATCCAGAATTTCCCTGCCGCCGGCGAAATCGTCATCTTCGATCGCTCCTGGTACAACCGCGCCGGCGTCGAATATGTGATGGGGTTTTGCAGCGAGGCCGAGCAGCAAAAATTTCTGTCCCTCTGCCCGGAAATCGAAGGTCACATTGTCGACGGCGGCATTATCTTGCTCAAGTTCTGGTTGGAGGTCGGACAGGAAGAACAAGAGCGCCGCTTCCTGGCGCGTATCAATGATCCATTGCGGCAATGGAAGCTCAGCCCAATGGATGTCGAATCCTATCGGCTCTGGTACGAATACTCGAAGGCCCGCGACATGATGTTGAAGGCAACGAGCAGCAAGCGCGCGCCATGGTACATCGTACGCTCGGACGATAAGCGCAAAGCTCGCCTCAATTGCATCTCGCACATCCTCAAGACGCTCGCGCCCGGCCAAGCCCCGCGTCCGAAGGTCAAGCTGCCGAAGCGATCGAGCAAAGGCAAATACAACGATGAGCGCACGCTGAAAGGACAGAACTTCGTCGCGGACAGATATTGATCCCAATTGACACCTGACCTTTCACGATGGATGGTAACTGTGAAACGTGCGACGAAGCCCAGGAGCCCCGTCACGTAAACTCGCGAAGCTCACAAACCAAGAGCATGGTTCTGGGCTGCTGCTGATCTACAAATGTGAAATGTCGTCTGTGAGCGCATAAGAGCAGCTCTATCAACAGTCCCCGGGGGCATCCGTGCGTATCTGGTACCAGAGCTTCGTCGATTACGAGCATGGAAAAACGTACTGGGATCGCCTGGGCGCCCATCTCAAATCCGTTGTAGACGCGGGCACCGAGGTGGACATCAAGGGCATCACTCCGCACGATTCCTACGCCCATCCACTTGTCGAAATGCGCTGCGCCCGCGAGGTGATCTGCAATGCAGTCCGCGCCGAGCGCGAGGGCTATGACGCGTTCGTCATCGGCCACTTCCAGGATGCCGGTTTGTACGAGGCCAGGTCGGCTGTAAAAATCCCGGTGGTCTCGCTCGGCGAAGGGTCCATGCTCTACAGCTGCCAGCTCGGCCAGAACATCGGCGTCATCACCATCAATCCACGCTTCATTCCCTGGCACCAGCATCAGATCATCAAATACGGGCTCGAGCGCCGCGTCACCGGCGTGCACGCGATGCAATTCGAGCCCGGACAGATCCTGAAGGCCTACGAGTCGCAGAAGCTGGCCGACGAGGTGGCGCAGCTGTTCCACGATAAGGGCAAGCCCCTGGTCGCGCGCGGATGCGATGTGCTGATTCCCGGCGGCGGGATTCCGATGCTGCTGTTCGCATCAATCCGCGATCACGCGGTGGATGGCGCCCCCGTGGTCAACGGCATTCCCATTGTGGTGAAGATGGCGGAGATGGCGGTGAAGCTGCGGCGCCTCTCAGGTTTGGGTGTGAGCCGCGTGTCCGACTACATTCAGCCGCCGCCCGAGGTGCTCGAGGAATTCATGACGCACCCGAAGGGATTGTAAAATCCCTGACCGTCATTGCTTCTGTTCTGCCAGTGCCTGTTCGCGCAGTTTGGTAAGCGTAGTCGCCGGCGTGATCGCCTCGGGATCGACTTTGAGGTGCACGATCGCCGGCTTGCCGGCGGCCTGCGCGGCACGGAATGCGCCAGCGAAATCTTCAGTCTTCTCCACGGTGACGCCGAACCCACCAAACGCACGCGCATAGGCGGCAAAATCCGGGTTCTTCAGCACTGTCGCCGACACGCGACCGGGATATTCGCGCTCCTGGTGCATGCGGATCGTGCCATAGAGCGAATTGTCGAAGATCAACACAATGATCGGCGCCTCGAACTGAACGGCGGTTGCGAATTCCTGACCGTTCATCAGGAAGTCGCCGTCGCCGGAGATCGCCAGCACCGTGCGCTCGGGGTAGAGCCGCTTTATGCCAATCGCCGCCGGCACCCCGTAGCCCATGGATCCCGAGGTCGGGCCCAGTTGGCCGGCGAACCGGCGCACGCGGTAGAATCGGTGCAGCCAGGTGTTGAAATTGCCGGCGCCGTTACAGAGGATCGCATCGACCGGCAGGTTCTCGCGCAGCCACACCATCACGGCGCCGGGATTGACGCCGCCCGGCACCGCCGTCGGCTCACCGGTCCAGGCCAAGTACTCGTCATGCGCGGTCTTGGTCTCTTCGCGCCAGCGCAGCTCCGCGGGCGGCTGCAATCCCTCGAGCGCCGCAGCGAACGCCGTCGGC
>JAFAXD010000113.1 GCA_019241285.1 Xanthobacteraceae bacterium
GCAGCGGCCCGTCGAGCGGATAACCGGAGAGGTCGATCGAGCCGAGCATCTCGCCGAGCAAGTGAAGTCCGACCTCCGGGTGGACAAGTGATTGCAGCTTATTGAACTTGTCATCGGCCTCCTGCTGACTTGTGCCGGTGATAGGGACGAGACCGGGCATGAGCTTGATCTCGTCGGGCGCACGGTCGTGGCGAGCCAGACGGTCATGCAGGCTCTGGCGCAGCGTCTGCCCCGCCTTGATGGTCTGCGTCGTGGCGAACAGCACATCAGCGACTTCGGCGGCGAGATCCTGTCCCACGTCGGAGGTGCCGGCCTGCACCATCACCGGACGGCCCTGCGGCGAGCGCGGCACGTTCAGCGGGCCGGGCACTGAGAAATGCGGCCCCCTGTGATTGAGAAAATGCACCTTCGCGGGATCGAAGTAGCGGCCCTCGTCCTTGTCGCGCACGAAGGCATCGTCATCCCACGAATCCCACAGCGACCGTACCACGGCGGCAAATTCGGCCGCCCGGTCGTAGCGGGCATCGTGCTCCAGGTGCTGCTCGCGCCCGAAATTGAGCGCCTCGCCGATGTTGGTCGAGGTCACGAGGTTCCAGCCGGCACGGCCACCGCTGATATGGTCGAGCGAGGCAAACTTTCTGGCGACGTGGAACGGCTCGTTGTAGGTCGTGGTCGCCGTCGCCACGAGGCCGATATGGCTCGTCACCGTGGCGAGCGCGGAGAGCAGCGTGATCGGCTCGAAACTCGCCACGTAGGTGTGGACACGGCTCGATGTTTCGAGCGGCCAGTTCCGCATCGCCGTCATATCGGCGAGGAAGATCATATCGAACAGCCCCCGCTCGGCCGTGCGCGCCAGCTCGGTGTAATGGCGGAAGTCGACCGCCGCCTCAGCGTAAGCCTCAGGGTGCCGCCAGGCGGCGATGTGATGGCCTGAGGGATGCAGGAACGCACCGAGTTTGAGCTGACGCGGCTTGTCCATGACGCGAATCTGGCGGGCACCGGAGGTTCAGACGCGAGAAAGACTACTGGCCTGCCTCATTGTGAGCAAACCTGCCGCTCCTTGCCGAGCGCGCCGCGGCGCAAAGCGCTGACACGAGAGCTTCACAGTCCGGCCCTACCCTCCGTTTCCTATCGATTGCCCATAGCCTTGGGGGCTAAACATGACTGTTTCGGCGACAACGACGGCTCTGCGTATCCCTGGTGATGCCGCGGATGACCAGGTGATGGATTCAGTCGCTCAGGCGGTGCGGGATGCGTCCAAGAGTGCGGTCCAGCACGCCACCGCGGTTAAAAGTGCGGTGACCGGAACTGGCCTGATCGAATCGGTTTCGCGCGTCAGCTACAACGGCGCTTACGCGCTTGCCTTCGGCATCGTCTACACCGTGGTATTCGTGACCCAGTTCATCCCCCAGGACAATCCGGTGATGGACGGGTTCAACGACGGCGCCCGCGCGGCGATCGATGCTGTGAAGGGCGTCTGACCGGCGTGAACGCCGTCTCCGACATCCGGGTATTCTTTCCCGAGGCTGGCGTCATCCGGGTCGAAAGCGAGCGAATCTTTTCTCAGCTGGACGGAGCTCTGTGCCGGCGCTTTTTGCAGGCCGCGCTGCGGCTGCGGGCGATCGAGGACGCAACGTTCGCACCGGCGCCCACACCCGCGGTCGATCTGCGCTACGACAAACGACAACATCGCCGTACCAAAATTCTGGACGGGCTCGACTTGGTCTTGCGCGCCAGCGCGCAGGTGAGGAGACCGATGGCGGTTGCCGCCGCCATTGCGGCGCGCGACCACCACGGCGTCGTGCGCTACGGGCGCACGGCTGGCCGCATCACCGGATGGCGCGCCGAGCAGGAGCGGGTGGGAGCCATCAGGCTCTACAATCCGGTGCTGCACCGCAAGCGCGCGCTATGTGAGGCGATCGAGCGCGAGCTGATGAGCGTGCTCGGCGTCCACCGCTACAACACCGATTCGCTCAAGTGCCACGTGGACATCGAGTACGACCCGCGCCGGATCAGTGCGGCGCAGCTCGTCGAAATCCTCGACACGGCTCTCGCGACGACGAAGCATCCCGCCCAGCTCGACAAGCTTGATCGGGAGCTCACCCTCTGCACGGCCTCGCTGCCGCTTGCCGCTGTCGCGCAGTTCGCGGCCCCGGTGCTGCTGCCCGTGTCCGGAGCGCTGTTCGCCTACACGGCGATCCCCAGTTTCAAAGGTGCTTGGAAAGTTCTGACCAAAGAACGGCGGCTGGGCGTCGACGTGCTCGATTCCATCGTCGTGCTGGCCTGTCTCGGCACCGGGCAGGTGTTCGCCGGCTCGATCCTGTGCTGGTGCCTTTCGTTCGGCCGCTACCTGGTCGGCCGAACCGAGGACCGCTCCAAGAAGATGCTGCTCGGCGCGTTCGGCAAGCAGCCGCGCTTTGTCTGGCTGCTGGTGGACGGGCAGGAAATCCAGGTGTCGCTCAACAAATTGAGCAAGGGCGACATCGTGGTTGTGAACACCGGCGAGGTCGTGCCGGTGGACGGTGTCATCGTCGACGGGCTCGCGATGATTGATCAGCACGCGCTGACTGGCGAATCGACCCCCGCCGAGAAAGGGGTCGGCGACCAGGTTTTTGCCTCCACCGTCATGGTCGCTGGCAAAATTCACGTGTCCGTGGAGAAGTCTGGCGAGGCGACCGCGACCGCCAAAATCGCGCAGATCCTCAACGACACTGCCGGCTACAAGCTCGCCTCGCAGCAGAAAGGCGAACAATTGGCCGACAAGGCCGTGATCCCGACGCTCGCGGCCGGAGCGCTGGCACTCGGCACAATGGGCGTGCAGGGCGCTGCCGCCGTGCTCAACAGCGATATGGGCACCGGTATCCGGATGGCGGCACCGCTGGCGATGCTCTCGACGCTCGCTCTGTGCTCACAGCGCGGCGTGCTGGTGAAGGATGGCCGCGCGCTCGATCTCCTCTGCGAGATCGACACGGTGCTGTTCGACAAGACCGGCACGCTGACCCGCGAACGCCCGGAGGTCGGGCGGATTATTGCTGCCAACGGTTATGAGGCGGTGGACATATTGCGTTACGCGGCAGCTGCCGAACACCGGTTCCACCATCCGATCGCGCGCGCCATCCTGCAGAGGGCGGCAGAGGAACACCTGGACGTTCCGCCCATCGACACGGCGCAATACAAGGTCGGCCACGGGATCTCCGTCGGCGTCGAAGGCCATACCATCCGCGTTGGCAGCCGCCGCTTCATGGAGATGGAGGGCGTCGCGCTCACACCGGAGGTCGCGGACGCGCTCGAGGCGGCCCACCGCGAGGGCCACAGCATGGTGATGGTGGCGGTCGACGACGCACTTGGCGGCGCCCTGGAGCTGCGCGCCTCGGTCCGCCCCGAAGTGCCCGAGATCATCAAGGGACTGCGCGCCCGTGGCATCCGGCACATCGCGATCATCTCCGGCGACCACGAGGCGCCGACCCGGAAGCTGGCAAGCGAACTCGGCATCGACCGCTATTTCGCGCAGGTTCTGCCGACGCAAAAAGCCGACTACGTCGAGAAGCTGCAGCAGGAAGGCCGCAAGGTGTGCTTCGTCGGCGATGGCATCAATGATGCTATCGCCTTGAAGAAGGCCAACGTCTCGATCTCCTTGCGCGGCGCCACGTCGATCGCGACCGATACCGCGCATGTGGTGTTCATGGAGCCTGGGCTCGGCAAACTCGGTGAATTACTCGACATCGCCACCGAACTGCAGCGCAACGTGCGCATCAGCTGGGGGCTGATCCTGGCGCCCAACATCCTCTGCATTGTCGGCGTGTTCACACTCGGCTTCGGGATTGCTGCGTCGGTACTCACCAACAACGTGGCGGCGCTGGGCGCGCTGCTCAACGGCGTTCGGCCCATGCGAAAGGTCGCCGCCTACGAAGCCGAGCGGCGTCATCTACTTGAACTGCAGCTGCACCAGAGCGGGTTTTTCGATGCGGCCGAGGAGGAAGTGTATGGCAATCGCTTTCGAGAACACGACCGAACCCGAGATACCGACGACGAACAGTGACGCCGAAGCGCCGCGCAATCAGCCGACGGTCTTACCGCAGGTGGCTCCAGCGCCCAGGTCAACGGCCGGGGCCACGGACGCGCGCTTCCACATCTTTGTCATCGACAGTGGCTGGAATTGCGCGGCGAGCAAGGTCCTGCACGATCACATCGATATCCTCACTCACCTCAACATCGACGATAAGCTTTTTGTCCTCGATCGAAAAACGTCAATCGCCTTGTTACGCCATTATCCGTTGCAGGTCGGCCGCGACCCGACCATCGCGGTGCACGACCTGAAGCCGCGCCATCGCCACCGGATCAAGCATACCCACGGCTTCCGCATGCATCTCGGCATTTTGGACGACGAGCGTCAGGTTCTGGGCGCATTGAAGATGTTCGCGCGTTTCCTCGTCACGCACCGCGATGCGGACGATATCGACCAGTTGGTCCGCGAGGACCTGCACCGCAAGGGTGTCCTCGGGGCAATACAGATCATGGGTGGCGGTCACGAGCATCACAAGTTGATTGACTGATGAGGAGGGCGCGCTGATGTTTGATCGATGGTTTGAGAGCTTCACCGAAGTCGTCGCAGCAGCAGCAGCCGCTGCAGCGCTGATCTACCTGGGATCCGAGATCAAGAGGCGGCAGAAAAAGCTGCGGGACCTGTTCTACGTGCTCGGTCCTGACTCGACCGTGATGGCCGACCACCTCGAGGAACTGGCACGCCGCGGCGTGATCTGCCCCTACCGTCCGGGCGCGAGTTGATAGCAGGATGGTGATGAACCCGTCATTGCGAGCGAAGCGAAGCAATCCAGAGAGAAGCCCCGCGGCCAAATTCGAGTCGCCAAGCTGGATTGCTTCGTCGCTGAGCCTGTCATCGGGCCGGACCCGTTGGATCCTCGCAATGACGAAACGCCCTTAAATCAGCGGAACTAAGCGAGTCGGCTATAGGTCGCGAGCGGATTGTCGACCAGGATCTTGCCGGCAAGCGCGCCCGTCAATGGTTTGGGCAATGCAGCCATCCCCTCAAAGTGCCAGTGCGGGTAGTCGGTGGAAAACAACAACATCTGATCCGAACCGATCTGATCGACGACACGCTCCAGCATGTCGCCATCGGGCGGCTCGTCGATGGGCTGAACGGTCACGCGCACGTGGTGTCGCACGATGTCTGCCGGCGGTCGTTTGACCCACGGGACCTCGCTGCGCACGCCACGCCAAGTCTTATTGGCGCGCCACAGAAACGCAGGCAGCCAGCAAAATCCTGATTCCATGAACACGACCTTGAGGTCGGGAAATTTTGCAAACGCGCCTTCTGACACCAGGCTGAGCAACTGGCTTTCGAACGCCGCCGACTGCAGTACATAGTCCTCGGTCAGATAAGAGCCCCAGCCGATGGAGCTCGGCGCATGACGATAAAGGCTCCCGGCATGCACGCCGATCGGCAAGCCATGACGCTCGGCTGCGCGGTAGATCGGCCAATAGAAACGGCGACCGAGCGGCAACTCGTTCATGGCCCACATCAGCACCTGGACGAAGCGACGATCGTCGGCGCGGCGCTCGATCTCGGCGACGGCCAGTTCCGGATTCTCGCTCGGGATCAGGATCGAGGCGCGCAAGCGCGGATCGTGATCGAGCCACTCATGCACCAGCCAATCATTGACGGCGGTGCAAAATGCAGCCGACATGTCCTCGCCGTGGAACACCTGTGCGGCGTGCAGGCAATTGAGGATCGCGTAGCGCGAGCCGAAGGCGTCGAGCGCTTGGGTCTTCAGCAATTCGAAATCGCTCCCCGGCTTCTTGCCCTTTGGGCGCCAGTCAGGGCGGCCCGAGATCGGCGCGTTGGGCGGGTAGCTCGTGAGATTGAGGCTCAGCCGGTCGATGCCGCGCTCAACGATGGCATTGCGCCAGTACTCGTCGAAGTACGGGAGCAGTGCGGTGGTGTCCGGCACCGCGCAGTGAACGTCGCAGTCGATCGGCGCGTACCCGAGATAGCCGCCTCGCCTCGTTACAACTGCGCTCGCACTGTCCATACCGCTAATTCGACTTGGCCGCAGAGCCGGTATGTCCCTGCTTGGTCGTGGTCTGACTCGAGCCACGCACATCCGCCCAGGGATCGTTGCTGGACTTCTTCTGGTCGGGCACCTTCTTCATCGTCGACTTGTAGGCGTCGTCAATGGCTTGACCACGCTGAATCTCATCTTGGGTCTTCGGCTTATCTTGGTTCAACATATTGATGGCGGGCAGCTGAGCAACGGCGGGTCCAGCGACAACCGCAAATGCCAGCGCAGCCAAGAAGGTCCTCATGAGCAGCTCCCCACAAATTCATCCGACTTCCGGTTGCACCGCGTGCGTGGCGAAATTTAGCCATCCCGCAGTGGCTTACTGGGTGAGCGGTCTGCGTTTTGCGCAACGAGCCCTGCGCTAACCGCCTTCCCCATGGGCCGGGCAAGACTTATAACCACGACGCAAAGTCGTCCTCCCCCCTGCACCCGCCATCGACAATGCGCGCTGTTCTCTCCGCGACCCTGGCCAAAGCCGATTTCATCGCACGGCTCCAACCCATATTGGGCGATGGGCTCAAGGTCGTTGAGGGCGAGCCCGCGATCATCGAAGCCGTGCCGGAGGCCGATGCGCTCTTCCTCACGGATTTTCTCTACACCGAGAAGGTTGCGGCCGCCGTGCACGCAGCGGCACCGCGCCTGAAATGGATGCAGCTCCTCACCGCCGGGTACGACAGTGCCAAGCAGTTCGGCGTGCCGGCCGGGGCGGTGGTGACCAACATGGGCGCCGCCTTGGCGCCTCCTGTCGCGACCCATGCGGTGATGTTCCTACTGGCGCTGCAACGCCAGCTGCCGCTGTTCATGGACCAGCAAAACCGCCGCGTTTGGGACCGTTCACCCGGCGCCCGCTCGCGCATTCCCGACCAGGCCACCGTTGCGGTGATCGGCTTCGGTCATATCGGCCGGGAGATCGCGCGCTTGCTGCGCGCTTTTGGGGCGCGCGTCATTGCGGTGTCGCGGTCCGGGGCGCCGCATGAGCTCGCCGATGAGGCTGTGCCGATCAGCAAGCTCATGGACGTGTTGCCGCGCGCCGATGCGATCATGATCGCGGTGCCGCTCGATCCGACCACACTCGGACTGATCGGCGCGCGCGAGCTCAACGCCTGTAAACGCAGCGCATTCCTGGTCAACATCGCGCGCGGGCCGATTGTCGACAGCCTAGCGCTCACCAATGCACTGGTCGAAGGTGTGATCGCAGGGGCCGCGCTCGACGTCACTGATCCCGAACCGCTGCCGAAGGATCACCCGCTATGGGGCGCGCCGAACCTCATGCTCACGCCGCACACGTCCGGCGCCTGCGGCCCGTTGGGAACACAACGCATGGCGGCGGTTGCGGAGGACAATCTGAAGCGCTTCATGCGGGGTGACACGCTCACCAACATCGTCACCCTGTGACATTGCTCGGGAGTTGGCATGCGCATCACCAAGATCGAGACGCTGACGGCAGATGGCGGCTGGCGCATCTTCTCGTTTGTGAAGCTCTCTACCGATGAAGGCCTGGTCGGCTGGTCCGAATATAACGAGGACTTCGGCGCCCGCGAGGCAACGTCCAGTCTGATTGCCCGGTTTGCCGAGATCGCGGTCGGTATGGATCCGCGCGAGGTCGGCAAGATCGTCGTGTCGCTGCGCGCCATCACCCGCATGTCGATGGGTGGCGTCAACCACGAGGCGATCGCCGCGATCGAGAATGCCTGCCTCGACGTGAAGGCCAAGGCGCTCGGGGTGCCGGTTTGCGCATTGTTTGGTGGGCCGTTTCGCGATCGGGTGAACCTCTACTGGTCACATTGCGGCAGCTTCCGCGTCTGGCGCCGCGACTATTTCGAGAATGAGCTCGGGCAGAAACCGCTGCGCACCCTCGACGACATCAAGGAGCTTGGCGCCGAGGTTAAGGCGCGCGGATTCAAGGCGCTGAAGACGAATCCGATGCCGTTGCGACCCGGCGACCCGCCGTTCATGCCTGGCTTTCGCATGATGCCGAATTTTCTGAGCCGGCATCCGGACGCGAAGATGATCCGCAGCATTCATGAATTGCTGGAAGCGTTCCGCGCCGGTTCCGGCGATGACATAGGTTTGATGCTGGATCTCAACTTCAGCCAGCGCACTGAAGGCTTCATCCGCGTCGCGAAAGCGGTGGAGGATCTCAACCTCACCTGGCTTGAATGTGACATCCATGATCCGGAAGCACTGGCGACCGTGCGGCGCGCCACATCAACGCCGATCGCGTCACTCGAAACGGTGCATGGACTCGGGGCCTTCCGGCCGTATCTCCAACACTACGCCTGCGATGTCGCGATCATCGACGTGCAGTGGAATGGACTATGGGAATCGGTGCGCGCGGCCGCGCTTGCGGATGCATTCGAGGTTGATTGCGCGCCGCACAATTTCGCCGGTCATCTGGCCAGCATGATCAGCGCGCATTTCTGCGCCTCAATTCCGAACTATCGGATCATGGAGTACGACGTCGACGAGGTGCCCTGGCGCAATGACCTCGTGACCCATGTGCCGCAGATCGAAAATGGGCAGATCGTCGTGCCCATGCGCCCCGGCTGGGGCACGGACATCAATGAGGAGGCGGTGCGCGCCCACCCGCCGCGGGCGAAGAAACAGGGCCTGACGGCGTAAGGCCTCGCGTGCTCCTGTTAGGGCCGTCGCCCCTCGAGCATGCCAGCGATCCCGAGATCTTCATCGATATCCGGCCAATGGATTCCCATTGGCATGATTTCGTAGTTGTCGCGCTGCTCCGGACTCGCATTGAGCAGTCGGGCGTACCAGGCGAGCGGCGTTGCGATCTTGCGGCCATCGACTAGCGTGACCACAAGGTCTTCCCGCGTAAAGGCGATTGCGCGAGGACGCAGGTCGCCGACTTCAATTTCCAAGGTGCTGACCCCTCTGATCGTTCAATCCTCTACCCTTTTTGTGGTGCTCCCGTCGCGCTACTATAGCGAACAGGAAACGACACATAACCGGGAAGGTTCTCGCCCATGAACATTGCGGTTCGCGAGCCGAAGGTCGAGCAGGCCACCCGCCTCGCCGTGGTCGATTGCGATATCCATCCCAACCTGCGCGCGGGATCCGATCTCAAGCCCTATCTCGCGTCGCGCTGGCAGCATCATCTCGAAACTTACGGCGGCCACATCCGCCAGGCCTTGTCCGAGACGCTCGCTTATCCGCGCATGACGCCGGACGTGGCGCGCCGCGACGCCTGGCCGCCGAATGGCGGACCGCCCGGGTCCGATCTCGACTTCATGCGCGAGCAGCACCTCGACGCCAATGGGGTGGAGTATGGTGTACTCGTGCCCCTGCGCACCGGCGCGGGCAGCCAGCGCAATGTGGAGTATGGCGCCGCGCTGGCGAGCGCCATGAACGACTGGCAGGCCGCTGAGTGGTTTGCGAAGGAAAAGCGGCTGCGCGGCTCGATCATGGTCACGCCCGAGTACCCGCAGGCCGCCGTTGCTGAGATCGAGCGCTGTGCCGGCAATCGCGGTTTCGTGCAGGTGTTGCTGCCGCCGCGGACCGATGAGCCGTCGGGCCGCCGGCGCTACTGGCCGGTCTATGAAGCAGCCGTGGCGCACAACCTTCCCATCGGCATGCACGTCGGCGGCGTGAGTGGGCAGCCTTGCACAGCCGGCAGCGGGCCAGCCTCCTACTACATCGAGGAGCACCATTCGCTGGTGCCGGCGATGCAGGCGGTCGTGGTGAGCATGGTGCTGGAGGGCGTGTTCGAGCAGTTCCCGACGCTGCGCGTCGCCCTGATCGAGGGCGGCTTCGCCTGGGTGCCGGCGTTGTCCTGGCGGCTCGACAAACACTGGAAGCGGCTCAAGGACGAAGTGCCGCATCTCAATCGACTGCCGTCAGAATATATCCGCGAGCATTTCTGGTTCACTACGCAGCCGATCGACGAGCCGGACCGGCCGCAGGATTTGTTCGACGTCATGGGTTGGGTCGGCTGGGATCGGCTGATGTTCTCGACCGACTACCCACACTGGGATTTCGACGACCCGCGCTATGTGTTCAAGGCCCGCCTCGAGGAGTTGGCGCGCACCAAGCTCTTGTCCGGCAACGCCAAGGCGCTTTACGGGTTGGAGTAGAAGATGAGCCGGCACGTGGTTGCGAGCGTGGGCGAGATCGCCCCGGGATCGAGCAAGCTTGTTACCGTGAAGGGGCGCGAGATCGGCGTCTTCAACATCAAGGGCGAATTTTTTGCCCTTGCAAATAAATGCCCGCACGAGGGCGCCGCGCTCTGCCGCGGCAAGCTTGTCGGGCTCGCGCTCTCCGATGAGCCCGGGAAGTATCGACTCACCCGCCAAGGCGAATTACTCAAGTGCCCGTGGCATGGATGGGAGTTCGACGTGCGCACGGGGCAATCCTATTGCGATCCCGACAACACCTATGTGCGCCAGTACGCCGTCTCGGTCGAGCCCGGCAGCGAGTTGTTGAAGGGCCCTTATATGGTCGAGACGTTCCAGGTGGCGGTGGAAGAGAATTACATCGTCGTCGAGATGTGAGGGCGACACGCATACTCGCCGTCGTCATCGCCGGGCTTGTCCCAGGGCCTGTCCCTGGCGATCCACGTCATTGCGAGCGAAGCGAAGCAATCCAGCGCTGAGGCGCCTCACTGGATTGCTTCGTCGCTACGCTCCTCGCAATGACCGAGAGGTTTGCGAGTGGAGCGCGTCTCACCGTCTATTTGTTGATGAGCGCGGCGGCGGCCATGCAGGTCGCCTCATCCTGTGACCCGGTGCCGCCAGAACAACCCACCGCCCCGATGATCTTGCCGTCCTCGACCAGCGGAATGCCGCCGCGCGAGGCGATGACGTCGTCGAGGGTCAACATATACTTGAAATCGCCTTTTTGCACGCCGTCCTCGAGCGCTTTGGTCGGGCGGCGATAGCGGACGGCAACGCGCGCTTTGTGCTCGGAGATCGGGATCGATGCAAGCTGCGCTCCGTCCATGCGCAGGAAAGAGACCAGATTGCCGCCCGAGTCGACGACGGCGATATTCATGGCCCAGTTGTGTTTGCTGGCCTTGGCCGCCGAGGCCTGAATCAGCGATTGGGCCTTCTGTGCTCCAATCGGTGGTCCGTACGGCGTATTGAAAGGCATCTTGTCGGGAATGGCATCGAGATTAGGCGGTGCAGGTTGTTGCTGGGCACGTACGCCGCTGCCCGCCAGCACTGCTGTCCCAACCAATATCGACAACAAAATAGCTCTTCGCATGGTGTTTCCTCCCCATTGTGGCGCCGAACATCGGTGGCGTGCGGGCGCTCGGTTGCAAGAGTGGCCCGCTCGCCACGTTATAACACCGATCCCGTAACGCCTCTTCTCTTTCGAGGGAAAAAACCGCTATCTTGCGCGCGTGCCGCCACAGAAGCGGCCGCCGGGGAGGACGTATGCAGTCGACAGGTTCGAATTACCAAATTGCCGCGCGTATTGAGCGGCTTCCCCTCTCTGCCTGGCACCTGAAGATCCTCATTCCCATCGGAACCGGCTGGTTTTTCGACGCCTTCGACGCGCTTGCGATCGCCTATGTGCTGCCGGTCCTGATCGGGCTTTGGAAGCTGACGCCGCCCGAGATCGGAGCGCTGATCGCGATTGGCTATTTCGGCCAGGTGATCGGATCCATCTTCTTCGGCTGGCTGGCGGAACGCATCGGCCGGGTCCCCTGCACGCTGTACACGATGCTGCTGTTCTCGGTGATGAGTTTCGCCTGCGCGTTCGCCTGGGATCTGCACTCGCTCGAGGCGATGCGCTTTATTCAAGGCATCGGGCTCGGTGGCGAGATTCCGATCATGGCATCCTACATCGGCGAATTTGCCGCCTCGAAACGGCGCGGTCGGTTTGCGCTGGGGTATCAGTTACTGTTCACGGTTGGGTTGTTGTTCGCCGGCGTCGCCGGCGTCTACGTGATCCCTGCATTCGGCTGGCAGTGGATGTTCATTATTGGCGCTTTGCCGGCGCTCATTGCGTTGCCGTTGCGCTGGCTGCTGCCCGAATCGCCGCGTTGGCTCGCGAGTCGCGGGCGCTTTGCAGAGGCCGACAAGGTTCTCAGCAAGATCGAGGCGGAGATTTCCAAGGGCGGCACCGTGCAGCTGCCGCCAATTCCCACGAATGTGCCGAACGTTGTGCCGGCAACGACCCGCTTTTCCGCGCTGCTGCAAGGAATCTATTTGAAGCGATCCCTCACCGTGTGGGCGATCTGGTTCTGCAGCTACTCCGTCATCTACGGGCTGAGCACCTGGGTTCCGTCGATCTTCCGTACCGTCTATCACCTCACCAACGAGCAATCGGCGAGCATCGGGTTCATGAACAGCATCGCCGGCGTGTTCGGCGCGCTTATCGCGGTGGGCAGCATCGATCTCATCGGCCGCCGGCCCTTATTCGTCGCGGGCCAGTTGTTGTGCGCCGTGCCGTTGCTGATCCTGGCCTTCAGCCAGGGTGTCGACGTCGGTAGCGTGCAGGTGCTGGTGATCGCGGCCTTTTTCTTCATCACCTGGCTGGCGATCTCGCTCTCGACCTACACGGCGGAGCTCTATCCGACCGAGATGCGCGCACTTGGCTGCGGGGTCGGCAACGCCTGGCTGCGCGCCGCCTCGGTGCTGGGTCCGTACATGGTGGGCTTGATCTTATCGCGGGCCGGCATCAATTCGGTATTCTTGATGTTCGGCGGGTTCGCGTTGGTCGGCGGCTTGGTGACGCTTGCGTTTGCGGTGGAAACGCGCGGCCGTGTGCTGGAAGAATTGTCGCCCTCGATCAGCAAATAGCCGATCAATCAGAAACTGAAGCCGCGCGCGGATCAAAGCCGTGCATGTACTGCGCCCATTGCAAGCCGACGATTGAGCCTTTGATCGGCTGCAGCAAGCCGAGGGCAAGCCCCAAGGTCAGCGGAATCCACAGCGCTATATGCACCCAGTAGGGCGGGCTGAACTGGATCTCGAGTTCGAGCGCCAACGCCACCACGATGTGACCGACGATGAGGATCACGAAATACGCAGGCGCGTCATCAGCCTGGTGATGCCGCATCTCCTCGCCGCAGACGTCGCATTTATCCGCCACTTTGAGGAAAGCGCGGAACAGGTGCCCGCGCCCACAGCTCGGGCAGCGCCCGAAAAAACCGTGGCGCATGGCCCGGAGCACGTCACGCTGGGGACGTTGTGTCATCACGTCGGTTTGCATGGCCGGAAAATGGGGGCTGGACGCTGCGGTTGCAACCTCATCTCGCAACATGCCCCTCATGCGTGGCGATCCGCATAGTGTCCGCGGGTCATGACAGCAGTTGCGCCCCCGTCGATCGGGATGACCGTGCCGGTCAAATAGCTTCCGGCCGGCGAAGCCAGCAGCAGGGCAAGGCCTTTGATCTCGTCGGTCTGCGCCAAACGGCTCAGGGGCACCATATCGGCGAAGAGCTTTACAACCTCGGGTTCCCGATGCAGCCGGCCGCCACCGATGTTGGTCAGGAAAGGCCCTGGCGCAATCGCGTTGGCCCGGATGTTCCACGGCGCCAGTTCGACCGCCGCTTGCCGTACCACGTTGATGACCGCCGCCTTGGAGGCGATATAGCCGTAGCCGCAGATCGGCTCGGCGCGAATGCCGGCGATCGACGCCGTCGCGATGATGCTGCCGTACCGCCTCGCCTTCATGTGCGGGACCACGAAGCGCATCGCCATAAGGGTCGCCGTGAGGTTGATGTCCATGGCGCGCCGGAACAGATCAATATCGAAGTGGTCGATGGCGCCGGCGTCGCTGGTCAGCGTCCCAGGACCGCCGCTGATTCCTGCATTGGCGAACAGGCAGTCGATGCGACCGTGCCGGCTCGCAGCGCCGTCGATCGCTGCGCGTAAAGCCTCGGTGTCCGCCACGTCGAGTTTGATTGGCTCAACCACACTGCCCTCAGCGGCAAGGCGCGCTGCGTGTCTGGCGAGCTCCGCCTCGTTCAGATCGAGCATGACCACCCGCGCGCCGTTCGCTGCCATCACCTCGCTGAACGCGAGGCCCAGTCCACTCGCCGCACCCGTGACGATCGCGACGTGGCCCTTGATGTCGAACAGTTCCGCTTGGGTCATGCATTTCCTCCCACGTGATTGCGTCGTGGTATATCAACGAAGCCATCAGGGAGTAAGCGCGTGAAGGACCTCAAGGGAAAAACCGCCTATGTATCCGGCGCGGCGTCGGGCATCGGTTTCGGAATTGCGTCCGCACTGGCGCAAGCCGGCGCCAACATCGCCATGATCGATATCCGCGCCGACGCGCTCACCGACGCGCGCGACCGGCTGCACAATCTCGGCGTTCACATCGAGACCTTTGTGTCTGACGTCTCGGATGCGGCCGTTCTGGAAGAAACCGCGCGCGCGATCGATGCAGCGTTCGGACCGATCCACATCGTCTGCAACAACGCCGGGGTGTCCATGCTCGGTGAGCCCTTGGAGGACATCGCGCTGTCGGACTGGAACTGGGTGATCGACGTCAACATCAAGGGCGTGATCAATGGCATTCGCACTTTTGTGCCGCGCCTGCGCCGACACGGCGAGGGTGGACACATCGTCAACACCGCCTCAATTGCCGGACTGCAGGTCAATCCGAATTTCAGAACCGGCGCCTATGCCATGACCAAATACGCGGTCGTCGCGCTGTCCGAAGCGCTGGAGCAGGAACTCGACGGTACGGGTATTGGCGTGTCGGTGCTGTGCCCGGCCGCGGTCGACACGGGGATTCATCTCTCGGCTCGTGCCCGGCCACAACGGCACGGTGGACCATTCGTTCGCAGTGCCGATCATTTCATGGGCGATCTGATCAAGGAAGGCCTGCGGCCTGAGCAAGTCGGTGCGCGCGTGGTGCAAGCGATCCGCGATGATGAGTTCTACATTCTCACGCATTCGAGCCCACGCGAATGGGTGGAACGGCGATTTGCGCGGATCATGCAAGCATTCGACCGCGCCGAAGCGTTTGAGAAAGAGCTTGGCATCACGCCATGGCGACTTGACGTCACGCGTACGCGGGCCGGCGGGTGATTTAGATCAGCCCGGAAAAATTAGGCCGGGTTGCCGTCGCTTTTGGGGGCTTGTCCGAACAGCAACTCGTCCATGCCGGTATCGGCCAAGCGTTGCACGCCGTCGAGGTGCGGGAGATATTCCGCGACCTGGTTGCGACCGTTCGCCTTCGCCGCATAGAGCGCCCTGTCGGCAGCCTTGACCAACGCAGTGGCACCAGGATCGACGGGGTCGGCTTCGCGCGCGGGAGACATGCTGGCAACCCCGACGCTGATCGTGATGTGTGGCTTGCTGGCCCCGGCCGTTACGTCGAGCATGCGCACCGAATCCAGCAGGCGCCGTCCCGCCTCCGAGGCTTTGGCGAGATCAGACCCGGGCAGCAGAACCGCAAACTCTTCGCCGCCATAGCGCGCGACCATCTCGCCCGCGCGGCGCACGTTGGCGGCCAGTGTGTCGGCCACCATGCGCAGACAATGATCGCCGGTGACGTGTCCGTGCACATCGTTGAAAGCCTTGAACTGATCCACATCGATCAACAACAGGGCTATGGTCGTGTTGCTGCGAACGGCACGGCGCCACTCCTCATCGAGGGCATCATCGAAGGCGCGACGGTTGGCAACCCGGGTGAGCGGATCGATAACCGCAAGCCGCCGGAGTTCGGCGCGGCTGTCGGCGAGTCTGGCATACAATCGGTTGTTCTCGACGAGCAGCATCAACAACACGAAGCTCATGGCTGCCAGTCCGTAGCTACGTCCCAAATACCAGCCGAGATCGAACCGGCCCGAATTGAGGGATGAGGCCAACGCCACTTCCAGGGCGGTGACACAGCCTGCGACCAGCACCCAGAGGTCGAGCACCGAACGGTGCCGGCGCCACAGCAGCCAGAGCACGATCACGCCCGGGATCCACTCAATGGCGGATATCTGGCGCGAGGCCAAGGCGTACCGATCGCCGTCCATCAGGGTGGGCAGGACATTTCGGCCGAAAGTCGCAAGCAGCGTGAGCGCAGCGACGATCATCAACACTACTAGGCTTGCGACCATGACATTGACGCGAGCGCGTCGCATCGGTCCGCGGATTTGCGACTTTTGATCTTTCAGCAACGCATAGGCGAGCAGAAAGCAGATAAAACCCGACTTCCAGAACGAGTATAGCCATGCCGTAGTCTCGCCACCGCCAAGCAGGCCGTTGGGCGCGAACAGGCCCGGAAAGCTGATCGCGTGCATGACCGTGATCATGGCAGTGAACAAATACCCGCTGCCGAGGACCAGCAATGCCCGCGTGCGCAAAATCGCATACTGACCGAACAACAAAACGGCAGTGATCAGATCCAGCAGGACGAGCCAGGATTCATAGATCGGAATGAACGCCCAAATGGACGGCAGTTGAATCCAGGAGAACGGCAAGCCGATCAGAAACAGCAGCCCCGCCGTCGTCACCACCAGCCGCGCCAGCCGGCGCTGGCGGCGACCAACCGGCATGGTGGACACGAAGACCGTTTCGTCGGAAAATGAATACGGGAAATAAGAAGTCATGCGCCTGGATAAAGTATAAGCGCTAGGCTGGCTATACCGCCACGCGGACCGCGAGCTGATTGGCGTCCTCGGCGACACGGTTACGGCCGGCCGCCTTGGCGGCGTAGAGCGCCCGATCCGCGCGCTCTACTAGCGAAGCAGGAGATGCTTGGCGGGTATCGCCCAGGCGCGCAGGAAGCATCGCGGCCACACCGATGCTGACCGTCACATAGGCTGTCACTGTTGAGGCCGCGTGCGCGACGTTGAGATCGCGCACGCTCTGGCAGACACGCTGGGCCAGAGCGGCCGCTTCGGTCGAGCCGACCCCCGGGAGCAGGACCGCGAATTCTTCACCGCCGCAACGGGCGATCAGTTCACCGCCGCGCCGCGCCGTGCCGACCAGCACGCCGGCGATCTTGCGCAAGCAATCGTCGCCGGCCGGATGCCCGTAGACGTCATTGAAGCTTTTGAAGCAATCGACGTCGAGCAACAATAACGAGAGGCCAGCTCGGTTGCGCATGGCGCGGCGCCATTCGGTGTCGAGCGCGGTGTCGAACGCGCGCCGGTTGGCGATGCCGGTGAGCGGGTCGACAGTGGTCAGCCGGCGCAGCTCGGCCTGCCCGGCCGCCAACTTGGCGTATAGGCGGCCATTCTCGACCAGCAGGTTGATGAGGACGAAACTTGCAGCAGCAAGTCCAAACAGGCGGCCGGAATAGAACCCGAAGTCGAAGCGTCCGGTGTTGATGAGCGAGCTCTGCAAGGCCGCGAGCAGCGACAGGACGATGACCACCGTGAGCCACAGGTCGAGTACCGAATCCGGCCTGCGGCTCCAGAATACATACAGCACGATCAACGCAATTCCCCACGTCAGGATCGCGATCACCAATGTCGTGGTGGTATAACGGCCATCCGCTTGCGCCAGCACCGGTAGCTCATCGCCAAACACGCTGGCCACCAGTGTGAAAAACACGGCGGCGATCAGCACCACCGCAATGGCAAACGCGATCTCCCCGCCGGCCCCGCGCGGACCAAAGGCAGGCGCGCGATGGCGCATGAGTGCGTAAGCTATAACCGCGATTTCGTAGCCTACTCTCCAGAACACATAGATCCAGGTTGAGATTTGCGGGCTGTTACCGAGCAGGCCGTGCGGCCCAAAAATCCCTGGAAATGCCAGCAGGTGCGGAATCGCCATCACGGCGGCATACAAGTAGCCGGCGGCCAGGACCAACAACGCACGTGACCGTACGATCTCAAATTGGCCGAACAACAGGACGGCCGTAATAAGACTGATCACAAACAGCGCGGATTCATGAACGGAAAGAAACGCCCAGGCCGGCGGAAGTTGCACTCTGGCAAAAGGCGCCGCAATCAGGAACGCGACAATGGCCCCGCCAATGACAATGGCCGCCTGCCGGCGCTGGTTCTGC
>JAFAXD010000243.1 GCA_019241285.1 Xanthobacteraceae bacterium
CTGCTCTCAGTCCCGGTCACCACCGGATTTCTCGCCGGCATCGCCGTCCACATCATCGTTAGCCAATTGCCTACGGTGCTCGGCGTTTCAGTCGAGCCCGGACACGTGGCGCACCGTTTGGCCGAGCTGATGCAACGCTTGCCCGAGGCCAAACCCATTCCCTTGATCATCGGTTTCGGCGTGCTCGCGTGTTCGCTGATTGCCGAATGGCTCAGCCCGCGCGTCCCTGGTTCGCTCCTTGGACTTGCGGCCAGCGGGTTGGCGGTCTGGTGGTTCGGCTTCGATCAGGACCATGTGCCCGTGCTGGGCGCGCTTCCGCTCACCCTGCCGACGGTGGCGCTTAAGTTGCCGGAGTGGAGCGAGTTCACCGAACTGCTAGACCTCGCGGTGATCGTGGCGCTCGTCTGCGTGATGCAGACCGCCGCGGTGGTGCGCTCGTTTCCCTCCGATCCGACCCAGGCCGAAAACGTCAGCCGCGATTTTGCCGGCGTCGGCGCCGGCAGTATTCTCGCCGGATTGCTGGGCTCGTTTGCGGTTGATGCGAGCCCGCCGAGCACCGCCGCGGTCGTCGAGTCCGGCGGACGCTCGCAAGCCTGCAGCCTACTCGCCATCCTGATCATTGCGGTCATCGTGTTGTTCGCTGGCCGCTTGTTCAGCTATGTGCCCGAAGCCGCGCTCGCCGGTGTGCTCATTTTCATCGCACTGCGCATCTGTCGCATTGATACGATGCGCCGGATCTATCTGCACGGCGGCATTGAGATACTGTTGGTTCTGGCGAGCGCCGCCCTCGTCGTGGCGATGCCGATCCAGGCCGGCGTCGCGCTGAGCATCGGGTTGTCGCTGCTACAGAGCCTTTATATCGTCGCGCGCCCGGTCTCTGCCGTCTTGGCGCGCGTTCCAGGTACGACAATCTGGTGGAACCTGCTGCCGCCTGCGCACGGCGAGCACGAGCCCGGCGTATTGGTCTTCGCGCCCGGCGCCCCGGTCAACTTCACCAACGCCTACTTTATCCGCGACAAATTGCAGGCCGCCATCGCCAGCCTGACGGAGCCATGCCGCCTGGTCGTCATCGAAGCCAATGGCGTGATCGATTTCGATTTCACCGGCGCCGAAATCCTGCAACAGACGATCATCGATTTGCGCACCGAAGGCATCGACGTGATGTTGACTCGACTCGAGTCGGAGATCGCCGTGCGTGCTGCCGAACGGGCCGGGTTGCTCTCATTGCTTGGTCCCGACCACGTCTTCCGTTCGGTGGAAGACGCCGTTCAGGCCTATCGAGGCCGATCCAAACATCAGGAGAAGACCACATGAGCGAGTGGGTCGATGAGGCGCGGCGCAAGCGGCTTGCGTTGCGCGGACTGCTCGCAGGTTCGGAGCTTGTCGTGATGCCGGGCGGCTTCAGTCCGGTCTATGCCCGCATGGCGCAGGAGATCGGGTTTACCTGCTTCTTCCTCGCCGGATCGCAGATGTCGGGCTTTCTGCTCGGCGTCCCTGATGCCGGAATTCTGGGCCTGCGCGACATCGTCGATCACGCCCGCCATGCCGCCGCGTCCACGACGATCCCGCTGCTGCTCGATGCCGACACCGGCTTCGGCAATGCGGTCAACGTGCATTACAGCGTGCAGGAAATCGTCCGCTCCGGCGTTGCGGCGCTCAACATCGAGGACCAGGAAGCGCCGAAGAAATCGCCCACCGGGGGCGGCCGCCGCTGCATTCCGCTGGACGAAGCGGTCGGCAAGGTGCGGGCTGCGGTCGCCGCGCGCGATGCGATCGACCCCTCGTTCGTGATCTGCGCACGCTGTGACTCGATCGGCGTCGAGCCCGATCTCGAACAAACCGTCGCCCGCTGCGTCGCCTACGCCAAGGCCGGCGCCGACCTGGTCTGGCTCAATGCAGTCGAACGGCGCGAGCAGCTCGCCCGCGTGTGCGCGGCGACCGCAGCCCCAGTGCTGTGCAACTGGTTCAGCAATGTCGAGCCGCCGCCGAGCTTCGAGGAGTTGCGCAAGCTTGGCGTCCGCGTCGCGCTGTACCCGGTGATGGCCGCGCAGGCCGGACTGCAGGGCGCCTGGGAGTTGATGAACGATTTCCATGCGCGCGGTCCTGAGGCACTCGCCGATTGGCGCCAGCGCGCCGCCAAGAACCCGTTCGGTCTCGCCGATTACAAAGCACTGACCGGCCACGGTGCCGTGCGCGACATTGAGCAGCAATTTCTCCCCGCCACCGGTCAGCGCGACTACGGCCGTTGAACGTTTGCGGCGCACCATGGCGGCGGAAAATATTGCCCAGGGGTGCGTTCGTCTGGTGCAAATCATTCGTCAGTGACGAATTCCCGCGTGATTCATCTTACGACCGGTCCCCCTTTGCGGGCGCTGCCCGCATAGCGTATCTCCATGGGGACGCCCGCCGGTCGGGCCCAATTTTCATGCCTGCGGACGCCCAATGCAGATTTGTGACGGCATCATTCCGGCCATCGGCAATACCCCGTTGATCAAACTCAAGCGCGCGTCCGAAGAGACCGGCTGCGAGATCCTCGGCAAGGCCGAGTTCATGAACCCAGGCCAGTCGGTGAAGGACCGCGCCGGGCTGTTCATCATCGAGGACGCAGTCAAAAAGGGGCAGTTGCGCCCGGGCGGCGTGATCGTCGAGGGGACCGCCGGCAATACCGGGATCGGGCTCGCGTTGGTCGGCAATGCGCTGGGCTTCCGCTGCGTCATCGTTATCCCGGAGACCCAGAGCCAGGAGAAGAAGGACACCTTGCGGCTGTGCGGCGCCGAGCTCGTCGAGGTGCCGGCCGTCCCCTACTCCAATCCCAACAACTACGTGCGGCTCTCCGGCCGGCTTGCCGCCGAGCTCGCCAAGACCGAACCCAACGGGGCGATCTGGGCCAACCAGTTCGACAACGTGGCGAACCGCGACGGCCATATCGCGACTACCGGCCCGGAGATCTGGAAGCAGACCGACGGTGCCGTCGACGGCTTCACCTGCGCGGTCGGCACCGGCGGCACCCTGGCCGGCGTCGCGCTGGCGCTGAAGGAGCGTAAGCCCAACGTCAAGATCGCGCTCGCCGATCCGATGGGCGCTTCGCTCTACAGCTACTACACCACGGGCGTGCTCAAGGCCGAAGGCTCGTCCATCACCGAGGGCATCGGCCAAAGCCGCATCACCAAGAATCTCGAGGACGCGCCGATCGACCTCGCCTATCAGATCCCTGACACCGAGGCGGTGCCGATCATCTTCGACTTGCTGGAGCACGAAGGCCTGTGCCTTGGCGGCTCGTCCGGCATCAACGTCGCCGGGGCGATCCGTCTCGCCAAGGAGCTCGGGCCCGGGCACACCATCGTCACCATCCTGGCCGACTACGGCACCCGCTACGTGTCGAAGTTGTTTGATCCAAAGTTCCTGCGGTCGAAGGACTTGCCGGTGCCGACATGGTTGGAGCGGCGCTCCAACCTCAAGGTCCCGTACGAGAAGGTTTGACCATGGCTGAGCAACCCGTCAGCCGCTGGCTTGTGAGCCCCGCCTGGTTGGCCGAGCGCTTGGGCCAGCCTGACGTTGTGGTTGTTGATGGCTCGTTCTACCTGCCGGCCATGAAGCGGGACGCGGCGGCCGAATATCTCGCCGGCCACATCCCCGACGCGGTGCGCTTCGATATCGACGAGATCGCCGACCACGCGATCCCGCTGCCGCACATGCTCCCCTCGCCCGAGGTGTTCGCGCAAGCGGTCGGCGCGCTCGGCATTTCCGATCGCGACACCATCGTGGTCTATGACGGCGCCGGTTTGTTTTCGTCCCCGCGGGTGTGGTGGACCTTCCAGCTGTTTGGAGCGGAGAACGTGTTCATCCTAGACGGCGGGCTGCCACGCTGGAAGGCGGAAGGCCGTCCGCTGGAAGCTGGTCCCGTGCAACGCGCGCCGCGCCAGTTCGCCGCCAAGCAACCGACCAAGATCGTCGCTGGCCTGAGCGACGTGCAGTCCGCATTGGCGAACCGGTCGGCACAAGTTGTTGATGCGCGTCCGGCGGATCGCTTTCGCGGCGAGGCCCCAGAGCCGCGCCCTGGCGTGCGCTCCGGTCACATGCCGGGCTCGTTCAACGTGCCATCGAGCGCGGTCGTGGAGAACGGCAGCCTCAAATCGCCGGACGCGATCACGTCAGCCTTTCGCGCCGGCAGCGTTGACCTCGACGCCCCAATCATCACCAGCTGCGGGTCGGGAGTCTCCGCCGCGATCCTGTGGCTTGCGCTGGATGCGATCGGCAAGCCTCCGCAGGCGCTCTACGACGGCTCGTGGTCGGAATGGGGCGCGCATGATGATCTACCAGTCGTGACCAACAAATCCTGAGCTACTTCTGCGCAAAATCGACTGACTGTACGATTGGCCGCCAGGTCTCCTGTTCCTTGCGGATAAACTGCGTCGTTTCCTCCGGTGACATCGGCCGCACCCAGGTGCCGAGATCCTGGA
>JAFAXD010000279.1 GCA_019241285.1 Xanthobacteraceae bacterium
TTCTGAAGTCGTGGGCGGGGGGCACCTTTACGGGGCGGACCATGCCCGCCGGTTTGCTGCGGTGCAACGGGTTTTTTGCCGCCGAACGATGACGTACTTGTGACTGTCTGGATGGCAGATCTCGCACGCAGCGGATCGGCTTCCAAAAGCCGCGCGCGTCGTTAGACTGAGCCTATGTCAGCCGTTTTCCTCGCGCCCAACCACAACCATGCACGCTGCGCATCCGATACGCTCGCGCACGCCGAGCAGGTTTGTGCAGCGCGCGGCGAGCGCCTGACGCCGATGCGGCGCAAGGTGCTGGAAGTACTGGCCGCAAGTCACAAGCCGCTCGGTGCTTATGAGATCATGGAAGAGGCCGGACGGCCACGCCCGGCGCCGATCACCATCTATCGCGCACTCGATTTTCTGATGACGCAGGGTCTTGTGCACCGGATTGCCAGCCGCAACGCGTTCCTGGCCTGCGTCAACAATCATGCAAGCGAGGCGCTGGTGGCGTTTCTGATCTGCGAGAATTGTGGTGCGGTCGGCGAAGCAGCGGGTGCGGCCATCGGTCAGGCGCTGGGCGCCGCGGCGCGTCAGGCTGGTTTTACGCCAAAAATGTCGGTCGTGGAGATCAGCGGTCTGTGCGGCCACTGCCGCAGCCGCGCCGGCAAGCGCGCCTGACCGGTTGCGGCAATGACCACATCCGAGCAACTGCTGCGATCCCGCGCGCGTCCGCTCGACACCGGCGCGGCGTCGCTGATCGTGCTGATGTGTCTCCTCTGGGGCCTCAATCAGGTCGCGATCAAATTTTCTCTGCCCGACGTGCCCCCATTTACTCAGGCCGTCATCCGCTCGGGTGGCGGATTGCTGATCGTGCTTGGCTGGGTGCGGCTGCGCGGGATCGTGCTGATCGCCCGCGACGGCACGCTGTGGCCAGGCATCGCCGCCGGCCTCCTGTTCGGACTCGAGTTCCTGTTTATCTATGCCGGCCTGCGCTTCACCACGGCGAGCCGGGCATCGCTCTTTCTCTACACGGCGCCGTTCTTTGTCGCGCTCGGCGGGCGCTGGCTGCTGCCGGGCGAGCGTCTGGGTGCCAACCAATGGCTTGGGCTCGCGCTGTGCTTTGCGGGTCTCGCGCTCGCGGTTGGAATCCCGCAAGCCAACGTTGGCGCCCGGATGCTGCTCGGCGACGCGTTGCTCATCGGCGCCGGCGCGGCCTGGGGCGCGACCACGCTTGTGATCAAGGCCACGCGGCTCAATCGCATCGCGCCGGAGAAGACGCTGGTATATCAGCTTGTCGTGTCGATCCCGGTGCTGGCGGCCGCCGCTGCGTTGTTTGGAGAGCGCGTTGCAGCCGTGCCGGGTGTGTCGGCGCTCTCCTGGATGCTCTACCAGGTTGTGGTGGTGGGCGTGACATTTCCGTTCTGGTTCTGGCTGATCCAGCGCTATTCCGCGACCCGCGTCTCCGCCTTCACGATTCTCACCCCGCTGTTCGGCGTTGCCGCCGGCTGTCTGCTCTTGGAGGAACCATTCACCATGGCTTTCGGGATGGCGGTGGCGCTCGTTATTGCTGGGTTGGTGCTGGTGAATCGGCCACGATGATGGGAATTAAACCCTGCGGGTCTGGTTCTGGCCAAGCCGCCACGCGGGCGTTACATAAGGCTGCCAAAGGAAACAGCATGTCAGATCTTGCTGCCCCTCAGGGGCGCCACAAGACCGTGGCGGTGAATGTCGGCGGGGTTCGCGTCGGTGGCGGCGCGCCGATCGTCGTCCAGTCGATGACGAATACCGACACCGCTGACGTCGAGAGCACCGCGCGCCAAGTCGCAGCGCTGGCCCGCGCCGGCTCGGAAATCGTTCGCATCACCGTCGACCGCGACGAGGCCGCCGCCGCGGTTCCGCACATCAAGGACCGCCTGGGCAAGATGGGCGTCAACGTGCCGATCGTGGGTGATTTCCACTACATCGGCCACAAGCTGCTTGCCGACCATCCGGCCTGCGCGGAAGCCCTCGACAAGTACCGCATCAACCCGGGCAATGTCGGCTTCAAGGATAAGAAGGACCGGCAGTTCTCGGCGATCGTCGAGATGGCGATCCGCTACGACAAGCCGGTCCGCATCGGCGCCAACTGGGGCTCGCTTGACCAGGAATTGCTGACGCGGCTGATGGACGAGAACGCGCGCTCCGCCAATCCGCGCGACACGCGCGCGGTCACGCGTGAAGCCATGGTTCAGTCGGCCCTGCTCTCGGCGGAGCGCGCCGAGGAAATCGGCCTGGCTCGCCACAAGATCATTCTCTCCGCCAAGGTCTCGGCGGTGCAGGACCTGATCGCGGTCTATCAGGATCTCGCGGCCCGCTCCGACTACGCGATCCATCTCGGCCTCACCGAGGCCGGCATGGGCTCCAAGGGCATCGTCGCGTCGTCC
>JAFAXD010000427.1 GCA_019241285.1 Xanthobacteraceae bacterium
ATCGCCAGGATCGGCAGCATGAACAGCGACACCGAGGCGCCGAGCGGGATGTCGCCGGATTCGATGCCGACCTTGAACGCGTAGGTCGCGAACACGTGGGTCATGTTACGCGGCCCGCCGTTCGTCATGATCCGCACGATGTCGAAATTGGCGAAGGTGACGATGAGCGAGAACAGCACGGTGATGGCGATGATGTTGCGCATCATCGGGAAGGTGATGTGGGTGAAGCGCTGCCACGAGTTGGCGCCGTCGATCTGCGCCGCCTCGTAAAGCTCGCCCGGCACCGACGGAGAACGTTCCTTGCGGCGTTGTGCCCGGCGGTAGAGGACCCGGGCCGGTATATTGGCCGGGCACGTAGAAGCGCGTCACGTTCACGACGGTGCCGTTGGCAACGCGCAGCAGCGAGCCATCGCCGCTGACCCCCGCGGTGTATCCGGTCACATTTCCATTGCTGTCGGTCTGCGCAATGGGGTTCACACCGAACGTGATGTCGCGATCGGTACCGGAGGGCACCGCGCCGACCGCGCGAACGACACTGCCGGCATCGACCGCGACGCCGTTGCCCCCTGCCTGCGACACCAACAGCAGCTCCGGCCCGCTCAGCGGATGCGCCGCATCGCTCTTCACTTCCACATTGATAGCGTTGGCGGTGATCGCCTCTGCGCCTTTGACGACCGCAGCGGTGCCGCCGATCAGCACCGACGCCGCCCCGAGGCGGCTGACCTGATCAGCATCCAGCACAAGATAATTTGCCGATCCCGTGCAGCCAGCGGCGCTGCCGGTCAGGCAGTCCGCAGCCGGTACCGCTTGATCGGAGGCGAGGATCAGAATGTTGGCCGCGCTGATCTGGACCTGGCCGCCGGCGCCGACCAACCCGGGCGCGAGAGGACTCGTGCCCGGCGCAAACAAATTGGTACCTGCCAGATCGAGTGAGTTGATGGCGCCGAGCACCAGGGTGCCGCCGTCTATGGGCAATGATGGCGGGGTTTGGCCGGCGGCGAGCGCCTGGTTGCGGAAGAAGGTCGTGCCCGAGGTGATGTTGATGCGCGAATATTTCGACCACACCGCCTGCGATTGGAGCTGGAACAAGGCGGGCTGCGCGGCGCGCGCGCCGGTGAGCGAGTTGCCGACGGTGCCGGCCACATAGCGCGAGCCGTCGGCCCCGATGAGGTTCGTGCTCATGCCAGGGCTGATGGTGCTCGCGACTTGCACGACCCGATAGGCGCCCGGCAACGTCGCATACATGCCGGGCAGCAGCGTGTAGGTACCGGCCGGGATGCCGCTACCGGGCGCGATGGTCACGGACTGTCCCGGCGCGATCGCATTTCCGTAGCTGGTGACGCCGGTGCTGCTGTTGACCCCCGAGATGCCCAAGCCGGAAAGAGAGGGGTATCCGGCGAAGTTGGGATTATAGGCTGCAACAGCAGCCTGATAGTTCGGCACCAGGGCATAGACCTGCCGGCCGTCGGCATATTGCGGCACGACAGCGCCGCTCGTGAGATCCTGCTCATAGGTCGTGAGCACGTTGCGGGTGCCGCCGGTGCCGGCCACGTATTCCGTCGCGTAGATGTCGCCGCCACCCTTCAGGTCCAGCACGGCACCCGGTTGTGTTGTGACGTTGGCGCCAAAAAGGCTGATCGATTTACTCGGTGGCGCCAACATTGTGATGTTAGAACCGCGATACCAGGTCGTACCGTCAACGGTTGATCCGTCCGGAATAACAACGCCGGCCGCGGAGACTGACGTCAGGCTGCCTGCGGCTAAGGTAACGTTCTGCGCGGGCGTGAACGGCGCCCTCCCGGCGATAACCGCGAGCACCGGGCTAGGAACATCGGCAGTGGACCGTAGGCCCACAACGATGCTGCCAAGCGGCGCCCACAGCGTGCCACTCTGTACGATCGTTTGAGCGTTGAGCAGAAGCTCGCCGCCGGCCGAGAGCGGCGCCGTTGGGACGCCATTTTGCGCAATGGTGATTGTGCTGCCGGAGGTCAGCGTTCCCGTCGACATCAGGAGAAAGGTGACATTGGTGACCGGATAAATTTCGGCCGCCTGCAAGGTCAGATTGCCGGGCACCATCAGCGCGCCGATGGAGGTCGAAGCCCCGAGGTTGTTGCTTGTGATGAAACCATAATCGACCGGCAGCGCCCGGATGGCAGCCGCGCTGGTGAAGGTGGCACTGCCAGTATCGTCGAGGGTGGTCACTCCCTGGAAGTCGATCCAGCCGGCGGTGACGTTCAGACGGCCGTCGGCGATGGTCGGAGGCACGAAGGTCGCCGCAAATCCGGAATCCGTGTCTAGTGCGCCGACGAGCCGAACATAGCCCGCCGTCAGGTTCACGGTGGGAGCGCCGATGCTCAGGATGCAATTCGTCGCGCATGTGCCCAGCCCGTAGTTTTTCGTGACGTCGTTTAAACTGCTGATCGCGATGTCTGAGCGCAGCAGGCCGGTGCTGGCCGGGAGGAGCACGATGTTGTTGGCGTTCAGGGTGAGCGCGCCGGGAATGGCAAGATTCAGCGAGCCGGCGAACGCGATGACGGGGGCGTTCAAGGTCACCGAATCGAAGCCGCTGTTGCTCAAGGTATCGGCGCCGATAAAGGCGCCAGACACCGCGGAGACCCCCAGGCCCGGGAGATTCGCCGCAACGATCCCGGAGGACGGCTCGACGACGATCGCATACGATGTCTTCGAGGTCGGATTGGTGATGGTCAAGCTGCCGCCCGCGGCGAGCGGCGCGCCGCCGGCCGCATTGACACCACCAGCGAAATAAATGTTGGTCCCAGAGAGTTGCAAACTGCCGCCACTGCTCCAGTCTGCCTGCCCTGAGAGGGTCGGGTGCAGCCCTCCTTGCGGCATCTGGATCAGGTTGCTGGCCGCCGACACCGAGGCGCCCTGCAAGTTGAACTGCGACCCGGATTCCGCAACTACGTTTCCGAGCCCCCCCGCCAGGATGATATTGCCGCCAGCAAGAACAGCGCCGGTGGAATAACCGGTGGCCTTCGGATCGGGTACGAACACGCCACTGACATCGAGCATGGCACCGGCAGCGATCCGAACCTCGTTGCCAGATACGCTGATGGCGCCCGAGTGCGCCACGATGCTGCCGAGGACGTCCGCGGTTCCCCCTGCGCTCAGCGAAACGCCCGCCCCTGGGTCGGCGATGATGGCAGCGCCGCGATCGAGCAGAAAGTCGTTCGCGTCGGCCGTCAGCGTCAGATTCACCGGCCTGCGTGCGCCGACTGGCAACAGCCCCATGGGCGCAAAGCCGCGCACTGGCGCACCGGATGAAATCCCCCACTCCAGAGCGGTGGGCATAGCATTGATTTGTTGCAGCACTACCTGCGTGCCCGCCGTGACCGTGACACCGCCATAGGCACTTGTCAGGGCAAATTGCGAGAAACGGGCGTTGGCAAAGACGGACGGCGGCAGCACGAGCTCGCCGGCGTTGGCATCGGCCACCGCGAAGCCGCCAAGCGGCCCTCCGCTCTGTCCGACCACGGCCGCGGCGGACGCATCGGACAGATACGACGTGACATGCGCGGCCGCGCCGTCAATGACGATCGTCGGGACCTGCAGCGTCAACGTGCCCCCGCCGTCGAAGCCTCCCGCATAGATCGTGCTACCCAGCAGCAAATTCGCATTATTCGAAGCGCCGACGTTCGGCTGAGTATTGAAAGGATTAGAGAACCCCGGCGATCCGGCACCTTGCCATTGGCCGCCGTAGGTGGTCAGGGCGACGCTGCCGCCCCGACCGAGCGGCAGACCATCGGCGCCGGTCTTGAGCTGGCCGGTGGCATCGATATAGCCCCCGCCAGAGACATCGATGATGCTGCCGGGCTTGAGCACGATGCTCTGGGTGACGTCCGAAAAGATTTGCGTCCCCGGCAAACCGGAGTTCGAGCCAGGCCCATTGCTGGCGCGCAGCGTCGTGATGCTGACCGTGCCGCCATTGACGAATGCCCAGCCCTCCGGCTGATCCGACGACAGGCCCGCATTGACCCAGAGTCCGTGCACGTCGAGCATCGCATCCGACCCGACGACGAGGGTCGGCACGGGCGGAACACCCGGACCGTTTGCGCCATTGCCCCATGTGAAGCCGGTGAGGCTGATCTTGCCGGCAGGCGCCCCGAGCAGGCCGTCGATGGTCGCAACACCATCCAGCGTAATGCTGCCGCCGGGGCGCACGACGAGCGCGGCACCCGCCGGCATGTTGAGCAGATTGGCACCCTGGATCGAGATGGCGCTGAACGATGCGGCGGACAGGATGTCCGAGAAGATCGGGAACGCGCCGTTGGCGAGCGCCGGCTTCCAGGTTGAGGCATTGGCGAAGCTTAAGCCGCTCAGGCCATAGGGATCCGGGCCGGCGTTGGCCTGCGGCTCCAGCACCACTGTGTAAAGTGGGCCGCTGGCGAAGGCGATGTTCAACGAGGCGCCGGTCGGCATCTGATCGGACGCTGCGATATTCGACGATCCCGCCATCGCGCGCTGACGGTCCCCGAGCACGATATTGGCGACGATGTCACCGGCCAGGATCGGGGCCATGGCCGTCACGCTGATTGAGCCGGCATTCATGCCAGCGGTGTAGCCCGGTTCGTAGTAGCCGTGGCTCATCAGCGGATCGACATAGACTTCGCTAAGATTGATATTGCCGTTCCAGCGCGGATGATCGACGGTGAAGCCGGTCAGAAGGCCGAGATAGGCAACGTTCGGGTCGGCGTCGCCGATGTTGTAGATGCGCCCGTCCGCGCCGATCAGGCGCGTGGTGTTGATGGTGCCGCCGAGATATTGGACATAGCCGCCGGACACGTTGATGACTGCGCCAGGGCGCTGAACGACGTTCCCTGCCGATGTCGTAATGGTGCCGCCAACGGTGAAAAGTTGGTCGATACTCTCGGGGATCAGCCCTACATAGCCGGCGGCGTCGAGGATGGGGGAACCGACCCAGTGGAAGCCGTCGGCTCGGGTGCCGCTCAAGCGTGCGTCGATCGTCACCTTCGAGCCGATCAAATTTGCCGCAAGCGGATCGTCAGCGACCTCGGCGGCGGTGACCTTGAAGCTCACCTCATTGATCGACATCGGCAACGTGACGCCGGCGAGACCGGACAGATCGATGACGCTGCCCGGCTCGAGCAGGATTGTGCCCGGAGACCCTGCCGTGATGGTCAGTGCTGCGCTCGGCGCTTTGATCAGCGCGCCGGAGCCAATGTCGACGTTTGCGCTCGCCTGAATTCTGATCTGCGGCTGTAGCACAGCCTGAAAATACGGAGCTGCGCTGGTGGCGCCATTGACCAAAACCGTCGAATTGGCAGTCGCAGTCGGCAGCGCGCCGCTGGCTTCGTCCGGGAGGATCGCGGTCAGGCTCGCTGGCCCGAGGACAACGTCTCCGTCCGCACCGGTCGAACAGCTGCCGGCACAAGCCGCATAGAGGCCGATCGATGCCGTGCGAGTCGTACTGGTGGTGGCGATGATCCCGCCAAGCTGGTTGATCGATCCCCCCGCAAGCGTCACGGCGCCATCGCCGGACATCAAGAGCCCATTAACGGCGTTCGTCACCGGACCGCTGCCAGCGAACACCTGCTTCGCTGTCCCAACCCCGACCGCGTTCGATGGCGGCGTCGTTAGTGTAATGGAGTTGCCGGATGCCAGGATGATCTGGCCATTCTGTGCGATGATGGTACCGGCATTGGTGACGCCGCCGTTGCCGAGCAAAGCTACATAGCCGCCGTCGCCATTCGGGGCCAAGCTATCACTGGTGTCGATCACTGCGCCGGGCTGCACAATGACCTTGCCGCCGTTCCCCGGCAGGGAGAAATTCGCCGCGCCCGCGCCGCTCGTTCCGCTAGGAAGCTGGCTCGTCGAATATAATCCGTTCTTTAAGAACGTCCCATCACTGATGCCGAGATCGAGCGCGGAGGCGATCAGTGTGTGCACATTAACCTGGCTGGCGCCGCCGAAGATGATTCCATTTCGGTTGATCAGCAGCACCTGCCCGTCGGCCTTGATCTGACCCAGAATCTGGCTCGGCCGACCCGACGGATCGAGCACGCGGTTGAGCACGATCCAATCGGGATTGCCGCGCTGATAGAAATTGACCGTGGTCGTCGCGCCGACATTGAAGGTTTGCCAGTTTAGTATTGCCTGCGGCGCAGTCTGTTGAATCCCAACGACCGTCTGACCGCCGCTGGTGGTCTGTGTTGGTGCATTGGCTCCGGTCCAACCAGCCGGCATGTTCGGCTGCAATCCGCCGGGCACCAAGCCATTCGGAACGCTACTCGGCGTGCTCTGCGCGAGACTGCGTGCCGCACTCTGCACCGCCTGCATCGCCCGGATCGCCTGCGTCGCCCGGGCCAGCGAATTTTGCGCATCTTGCGCCACTTGCGCGGCCCGCTGGGCATCAGCAAGTGCCGATGCCGCCGTGGCAGATACCGCGTTCGCCACCCCGCCCGCACTGCACCTGCCGACGCAAACCGCTTCGGCCGGCGAAGCATAGACCAGCATCGCCAGCGCGCTCGTCCCCGCCAATAACGCGGCATGGCGCCGGTATCCGCGGGAGGCGATTGAACGGGATCCGGCGTCACGGCTGGGCATGTGGAACATCCTCGCCAATTGGCAGACCTCAAGCATCGATCGCGGCCGCCAGGCCGCGATGATCTCTCGCTTGGTTGACAAGAATTCGAGAACTGATGTGAACCAAAAAGTGCGAAGACCCCAGCGACTCGAACGGTCGAAAGGCCTCAGCTGAGAAGGATGATGCCCGCCGGCAACACCTGAGGACGGGCGCCGGTGACCTCCTCGATCCAAGTCAGAATTTCGTCGATCCGGTCGATGCGAAATCGTCCACTCACGGTCATCTCTTCGAGCGCGGCGTTGAGGAGAATGACGCGACCCCGCCTATATCGATTGAGTTCAGCGACTGCGGCCGAGAGCGGCGTATTCCGGAAGACGATGAACCCATCCTGCCAGGCCGTTGCCTCGGCGGCATCGATCACGTGGCTTTGGCCCAGACCGTGGTGATTATAGGTCAGTTGCGATCCTGCCACGACCTCCAGAGTTTGTAGTCCGTGCGCGACCTCGACCTGGCCGTCTGTGCAGGTCACGCAAACGGCCGATCCGACATTGCGGACATCAAACCGTGCTCCACGTGTGACCGTCCGACCGGAACCTGCGAGCACGGTCAATGAGCGCGGGGACTGCGGGAGCACGGCAAACGATGCTTCGCCCGTGATCAGCTCGAGGCGATCCATACCGTCGCCCTGGGCAGAAACTGCGATACTGGTTTGCGTGTTCATGTGAATGGCGACGCCGGCGAGAGCCACATGCCGCTGTTCGCCCGTTGCAGTTCGATAATTGGCCCTCAACTCATCGAATGACGGCCAAAGGCCGAGCGGGGGAACCATCACCGCGTATCCCGCCGCCGCGGCCGCAAGCGCTCCCCCTCCACCCAGAACCAGGCGCCTGGTCAGTTGATTGCGGCGCCCGGACCAAGTCGGGCCAGTTCCGCGTTCGACGAAGGTGCGGCCGCCACACTCCAAACTCTTCCACACGCGGACGGCTTCGACGAAAGCCGCCTCATGCGACGCGCTCTCGCGCCGCCAACGCGCAAGAGCCTCGGCGTCGGCAGTCGTGGCCTCGCCGGAGATCAGCTGCGTGAGCCAACGGCTCGCGTCACGCGTCAAGATCTCCGCCTCGCTGGTCTCGTCGACCTTCATTCGTCTACGATCTCGCCGCGCGCCGCCTTGCTGCCGGCCTTTCGGATGGGCTTCTGATCAGTTGACATTTCTCGGGGTGCCGATCTGAACGAACTATCGCGCAGCTTTCGCAAGTTCTCGATGCAATAGACCTGAGCCTCATGCAGTTCGCGCTGCACGAAACGAACCGAAACGCCAAAACGCTTGGCGATGTCCCGGCGATTCATGCCGTCGATCCGGGCAGCCAACAGGATGGCCTGCTGACGCTCGGGCAACTGCGCAATAATCCTGACGAGAGCCTCAAGCTCCGATCGCTCTTCGACCACGCGGGCGGCGCCTGGCGTTTCGTCCTCCACATCAAGCAATGTCTCGATTTCCGACGCCGATAGCCGCCGGCTTTCGGCCTGGATATGATTGCGAGCGATGTTGACCGCCATGCTGTACAGGTAGTTGTCAAGGCTGCGCACCGCACTCAATTCACCGCCACGCTCCAGGCGCAGCCAGGTATCCTGGAGGGCGTCTTCGGCGAGATCTACCGAACCAAGATATTTCGTCAGCCGCTTCTTGAAGACGCCGTAGCGCAACAACAGTCGTTGCTGCAGGGCGTCCCACCCTGTGTCGGTCATTGGGCCGTCCTGATCGGCCCTATGCCGGGGTCGGCCGCGCCGCATTTGCCGACAAGTTCCGGTGTCACGAGCAGCACGACCGGCTGAGCAAAACCTGCGGGCGGCGCTGCACCGATGACGAGCGATCGGACTGCCCGGTCGAAGCTTTCATCGATATCGGATCTGCCCGACGAACTGAGCAGCATCATGCGTGTCACGGTGCCGGACGGTCCAATCCAAAAGCCGAGCGCGATTCGATACCCTTCAGCCCGTATTGCCGCAGACGCACAAAAAGCGCGCTCCAGCTTTGTTTGGATGAGGCCGTAATAACCTTTGAGAGACGGATCGACTTCGTCAGCAATCTCATTCGGCGCAAGCGTCGCCATCGGATCGGGAATCAAGATGGCGCCGTCGACTGCCCTGTATTGCGGCATCAGGCCCGTCCCTGCGAGCAGCATCCGCAAGGCAACTCCCGGCGTAATCTCTCCTTTCACAGCAGACGATTGCCGCCCGGCTGCCAAGCGCGAGTTGTAAAGAACCTGCCAGCCTGAGGAGACGCTATAGCTTTCCAGCGCCGAGGCCAGCGGCTGAGCGGGAAGATCGAATGGCATCGGTTTGGTCGGATCGGCCGCGGTGCTGCGCCGGTCCGCTGCGGACGCATCATGCAAAGTTATCGCCCCCACCACTGCACCCCCGGCGATCAGACGCAACGCTCGGGATAACGCCTTGCCACTCCAGCCGATAAGTCGTCCGGCCGTATTACGGGATCCGCTCAACCGCCCAACTCCGCAAAGTGCCTCCCCCAAATGACGGCATGTCTTGGTAGGACCTGTTTTCTACAGTCTTGTGTCAGCCAAGAAGGCGCGTCGGAGCGCGACACCAGCACGCGCGCTCTGCGCGTACGCGACCGGTGCAGCTCATCGGCGGCGAGGGCCTGATCCTCGGGCCGGCGCCGGCAACTGAAATCGGCACGCATGACCGCACCGCCTGGGCCGAGAGCGATGCCGTCGAGCTTCGCGTGCATGATCGGCCACACGGCGCCCTGAGCGGCTTCACCAGCACAGAGCATCAAATAGGTGCTGCCGAGCTACGCGCTCGCCGACCTTTTCCGCCTAGATGCCCTTTCAACGCATTGATGACATTCCCCGCAAGAGCCTTGGCCTGGACCCGCAAGGGGCGAGGCGTCTCGAAGGATGACCGCACGCATAGATGATGTTTTCTGTTAGA
>JAFAXD010000602.1 GCA_019241285.1 Xanthobacteraceae bacterium
CCGCAACCGTAAACACATAGAAGCAGGAGCCGCCCAGGAATAGCAGGATCGACCCGGTTATCGGCACCTGCAGCCACCACTGCACAACAAACAGCAGAGATAGCCCCGCCGCGGCCAGGATGACGATGCCGTTCGCCAGGCTCTTGGACAGCATGATTTCGGCCGGAACAACTGGCATCACCAGCAGGTGTTCAACGGTGCCCAACTCGCGCTCGCGGATGAGCGCCGCTCCGGTCAGGATGATCGTCAGCATGGTCAGATTGTTGATGATCTGCATCACAGAATTGAACCAGCTTGATTTCAGGTTCGGGTTGAACCGCACCACCGTGACCGGTTTGATGGGCATCACCATCACGCCCTCGCGCCCCGTGATGAATTCTGTGACGTAGTTGACAATGACGTTCTGGATGTAGGTCATTCCCACCGACGCCTGAGCCACGGCGGTGGCATCGACATAGATCTGCACCGAAGGGTTCCGTTGCGCCAGAATGTCTTCCTGGAATTTCGGCGGAAATTCGATGACGAACAGAAATCGTTGCGAGTCCATCGCGGCATCCATTTCCGGTGCCGTTATTTCCGCGACCGATTTGAACGTCGGCGGTGTCAAGCCATCGGCAATTCGGCGCGACAGGTCGGAATGGTCCTCGTCGACGATCCCGATGGAAAGGTTGGTGGCTTCCGTCGAGGCGCCCGTGGCGGCTGCATAGATGGCGAAGGTGAACGAATAGACGACAAGCACCAGCATGATCGGGTCGGAACGGATGCTGCGCAGTTCTTTGATCGTCAGCCGATAGATGTTGGCGACGTGGCGCCAGAACGCGCTGCCCCGCTTCTGTTTGGAGCGCTTCGTTTTCGCGATCGGTGCACCTGCCGCCTGGGTCGCTGCCGACATGTCAGGTCTCCTGCTTGGCAAGCATCACATGGGAAGCGATCAGGTACCCGGCGCCAAACAGGGCCAGCACCAACGCATTGAACCAGAGATCCGAATAGGTGAGGCCCTTGGTGAACGTCCCGACGCTGATCGGCTGAAACCAAGCGGCTGGAAACATCAGACCGATGAATCGTCCCTGGCCGGTAAGAGAGGACACGGGCACGAGCAGGCCGGAAAAGTTCACCGTAGGGATGACGGCCAAAACCGTGGTCGCGAAAACGGCAGCGACCTGTGTCTTGGTAAAAGTCGAGACCAGTTGCCCGAATCCACACGTCGAGAAGACATAGAGGAGTGCGCCGAGCGCGAGGGCTCCGAACGCTCCCTTGACCGGAACGTTGAATACGAAAAAGGCCATCAACAGCATGAGTGTGAACGTCAGCATCCCGACGGCGACATAGGGGAGTTGCTTGCCGAGGAGAAACTCGAATTTGCTGATCGGGGTCGAGCGGAAGTTGGAGATCGAGCCCGTCTCCTTCTCGCGCACCACCGCGATGGTCGCCATGATCGCCGGGATCAGAACCAGCATCATCACCACCACGCTCGGGACCATGGAGAAGACGCTCTTGAAGCCTTGGTTGTAGCGGAAGCGATTTTCGATATTGAGACCACCCAGATAGAGGCTGGATGCGGCGTTCGGCCCGACGCGTTCCAGCGCGAGGTCCTGCCCATAACGCAACATGAGGCCGGTCACATACCCTTTCGTCGTCTCGCCGCGGAACGGCATGGCGCCATCGACCCAGAAGCCGACTTCAGGCGAACGCTTATTTGTTAGATCGCGGCCGAAGCCGGGCGGAATTTCAACGACAACCGCCAGTTCTCCACTTCGCATGCGTTGCTCCAAATCGCTTGTGGAGTCGATCGGCGGACGTTCGGTGAAATAATGGGAGCCGGAAAAGCTTTCGAGCAGTCGGCGGCTTTCCGGTGTCTGGTCCTGGTCGAATGCGGCGTACTTCAGGTTCTCGACGTCAAAGGTGATCCCGTAGCCGAAAGCGAACATCAAGATGGCAGGGCCGATGAATGCAAATGACAGCCGTATCGGATCGCGCAGGAGCTCCATCGTTTCACGCCGCGCATAGGCCCATAACCGTCTGGGGTCGAACCGCCTGGCGGTGCGCGACTGAGCTGTCTCCCCCGACGCCACGCCGAGCGCAGCGGCGGGTTGCGGGGCTGCGTCCGGTTTGGCTTTGTCCGCGCTTTCCGCAGCCTCCACTGGTTTGTGAGTCTGCTTTTCCTCTTTTGCAGCTGCTTCCTCGAGGTAGCTGATGAAGGCCTCTTCGAGAGAGGCGCTGCCGCGCTCCTTCACGAGTTCCTGGGGTGCTCCCACGGCAAGCACCTTGCCACGATGCATCAACGAAATGCGGTCGCAGCGGTCGGCCTCGTTCATGAAGTGTGTCGACAGGAAGATTGTAACGCCATCGTTGCGGGACAGATCGATCAGGGTTCGCCAGAAAGCATCACGAGCGACGGGGTCGACCCCTGAGGTTGGCTCATCGAGGATGAGCATTGGCGGCCGGTGCAGCACCGCCACCGCAAGCTGCAATCGCTGCTTGACGCCAAGCGGCAGGCTTTCCGGCTTCACGTCCGCCACCTGTTTCAGATCATAGCGCTCGAGCAGCTCTTTGATCCGGCCTTCGACCTCGTTTGCCGGCAGGTGATAAAGGTGGGCATGCAGCTCGAGATTCTGCCGGACCGTGAGTTCGCTATAGAGCGAAAAGGCCTGCGACATGTAGCCGACGTTCTGACGTGCCTCCATATCGTCTGCGCCCATGGGCTTGCCAAATAATTTGGCCGAGCCTTCGCTGACCCGCTGCAGCCCGGTCATCATTTTCATGGTGGTGCTTTTGCCGCAGCCGTTCGAGCCGAGAAAGCCGAAGATCTCGCCGCGGCCGATACGAAAGCTGACATGATCGACGGCGACGAAATCGCCGAACCGGCAGGTCAGGCCCTCTGCTTCGATGGCTGGCGTCTTGTCCTCGGCCTCGACCCGCGGCCGGACCACAACCTCCTGATGCTGACCGCGCTTTTCCGGCGGCAGCAGCGCGATGAAAGCATCGTCCAGTGTGGTCTTTTGCGCCTTGGCGAGGATCTCCTTTGGCGCACCGTGCGCGATGACCTTGCCGTCGTCCATGGCGGCGAGCCAATCGAACCGGCTCGCTTCATCCATGTAGGCCGTTGCCACGAGCACGCTCATCAGTGGACGGCGCGCGCGAATGGAGTCGATCAGCTCCCAGAACTGTCGCCGCGACAGCGGGTCCACGCCCGTGGTCGGCTCGTCCAGGACCAGAAGATCTGGATCATGCATGAGCGAGCAGCACAGGCTGACTTTCTGCTTCATGCCGCCTGAGAGCTTGCCGCACGGCCGATCGCCAAACGGGTCAAGCCCGGTCGCTTTCAGGAGCTCGTCGATGCGCGCACGCCGCTCGGCCCCTCCTTGCCCGAACAGCCGGCCGAAGAAGTCGATGTTGTCGAACACACTGAGCGTTGGATAGAGATTGCGGCCGAGCCCTTGCGGCATGTAGGCGATGCGACCGTAACTTGCGCGCCGGTGGCCTTCATCGGCCATGCTGCCGTCGAGCACCATCACCTTGCCGGCCTGGATCTTGCGCACGCCGGAGATCAGGGCGAGCAGGGTGGACTTGCCAACGCCGTCGGGCCCTATCAATCCGACCATGCACTGGGCCGGAATTTCCAGTGTGACGTCGTTGAGCGCAAACGTCTTGCCGTAGCGGTGCGTCACCCGCTCGACACTGGCGACAACGGGTTGGGTCATTGCGGTGGCAGCTTGACTGCGAGCTCGGGGGGCCAGGCGATCTTGGGGTCGGTGCGCACGAAGCCGAGGCCGCGGATGCCTGTCTTCACCTCGCGATAGCGCTCGGCCAGCATCTTGGGATCGCCCTGAAGCTTGACCCGAAACATCAGCTTCTGACGCTCCTCCGCGGTCTCGACGCTCTTCGGGGTAAACTGTGCGTCCGTGGCAACGAAGCTGATGCTCGCGGGAAACACATAGTCCGGCAGCGGATCGGCGACGATGCGCGCCTCATCCCCCATGGTGAGCTTGCCGGCCACGTTCGCCGGCAGATAGATCGTCATGTACACGTCTTTGAGGTCCAGAATGGTAAGTACGCGCTGGCCCGCGGCGACCACCTCGCCCGCGCGAGCGAGCCGGTACTGCACCCGCCCACTGCGCGGTGACACAAGGGTCAAGTCGACCAGGATCGCCTGCAATCGCTCAACCTCAGCGACGGCGGCTTTGATTGCGGCGTCCGCCTCATCCCGCGCTCGTTCAGCAGCAACAAGCATCGCATCTGCCGCCTGAAATCTGTTCACGCGCTGGTCGTATACCTGCTTGCTCAACCATCCCTTTTCAACCAGGTCCTGGCCACGTTCGAGGTCCCCCTTGGCATTCACCTGCTCCGAGCGGCGCTGTGCGATGATTGCGTCGGCTTCGGCGAGCGCGTGCTTCGCCTTGAGCACGTCTGCCTGGGCACCTCTCAGTTGTGCTTCGGTTTCAGGTGATGAGATCGTAGCAACCACTTGCCCGGCTGTGACCTCGTCGCCCTCGTCCACCGACACGGTCGCGAGGCGGCCTTGATATTTTGCTGCAACATCAACTTCGGTTGCCTCGATCCGCCCATTCGTTTTCACAATCCCGTCCGGCATATCCTTGCCGCGGAGATGATTGATCAGCGTCTCGACCTTTTTGCGCGCTTGTTCGATGTCACCGGGCACATCTTTGTTGCGCAGGTCGTTGATGAAGCTGTCCACCTTTTTGCGGGCATCGTCGAGCGGGTCCTGCCGGTTGGTTTGAGCATGCGCGCCGGACATGAAGGAAGCTGCGGCGAACATGCCTGGCGCTGCGCCGAATATGGCGAGGCAAATGGCTACGGCTCTGACGCGCGATAGGGTCAACAGAGGGGCATGCATTGCGTTCTCCTCTCGCCTGTTTCCAGGACGGTCGGCGCCAAGCGGCGCCAAGGCGCATTGACAGAGAAAGTGTGCCCGCTTCTCGGCGGAGCGTCAAAACCGTTGAGAATTGTTCTTAGAGCCGTTGGGCCCGGGGAATGTTGACGTACATCAACCCCGCTGCTGCGGGATTGCCCATTCTATGGGAACGGCAAATGAACCGTCTGCGTTCAGGAGGAATTTCAACGGGTCTACATCAAATTGGCGAGCCACGAACATGAAGCGCCGCGTAGTTGCAATCTTCCTCGCCTTCGCAATGTCACTTCCAGTAGGTGCAGCTGAGACGCAGTCTGAGCCGTCGGCCGCCAAAGAGGCTTCGTATCCGCCAAGGCTTGCGGTCGTGATGGAACTCATTCAGCTGAGCCACTTCAAGCTGTGGCTGGCGGGCAATCTCATAAACTGGCCGTTGGCCGAATATGAACTGACGCAGATGAAAACGACATTGCAGGACGCCAAGACGCTATTTCCGGACCTGCCTGGGGCGGATACCAGCGCGATTTCAACGTCGGCCGACGAGTTCGTCGAGGCAATCCGGGCCAAGGAAGCGGCCAAGTTCGCTGCAGCCTTCCAAAGCTTTCCGCCGAGTGCAACAGCTGTCATGAGCGGCGCGGTTTAAAATTTATCAAGATAAAAGTACCGTCCACGTCCCCGATCATGACTTCGCCGTTGAGCAACCAATTGTTCGGGCCTGAGTAGCTCGGCTGGCAATGAACAGAGCAAGGTACGCGGCGGCCCAAGCAAGAGCAAAACAGTGAAATCGAGGCGTTAGGACGTCACCTACGTTTTCGATCTGCCTATGTCACCAGTTCATAAGGTACATAAATAGCGGTGCGATGGCGACGTTCATCAGTCCGACCAGCACCATGACCAGCCCGGCAATAGCGCCTTCCTCCCGTCCGATCTGGTTTGCGCGCGCGGTTCCGGCGCCATGCGCCCCGACGCCGAATAGGGCCCCGCGTGCCATCTTGGAGCGCAAGGGCAGCCGCGCCAGCAGAATGTCTCCGAGCGCTGCGCCGATGATGCCAGTCAAAACGACGAACACAGCCGTCAGCTCAGGGACGCCGCCGATTTCGCCCGAGACCTCCATAGCGAACGGCGTGCTGATGGAGCGCGGCAACAAGCTCAGCCGCAGTTCGCCATCGATGCCGAGGACGCTGGCCAGCGCCCAGCTCGATGCCATGGCGGTGAGGCTCCCCATCACCATGCCGGCCAGCAGGAAGGCCCAATATCGGCGGATCAGCACGCGCTGCTCATAAATCGGAACAGCGAACGCGACGGTTGCGGGGCCGAGCATTGCGACAAGCCAGCCGGTGCCGCGAATGTAGTCGCGATAAGGCTCATGTAGTACGAATGCCAAGGTGCCCAGCAGAGCGGGCGCGACCGCAAGCGGCATCAGCCACCAGCGCGGGTGGAAACGATAGATTCGCTTGGCGAGCAAATAGAACAGTATCGTCGCCAGCGACCAGGCCGCGGCGCGCGCGACTGGTTCATTCAACCAGGCTTGCGAGCTCATGGCGCTCCCTCCAGCGCAGGCAGAGGTCGACGGTCAGCGCTGTCACGTACATCACCGCAGCCGTGCTCACGAAGATGACCGCAAAGAGTTTCACACCCAGGGGGCCCAGGAACTCGTGATGATCCAGGACGGCCAGCACGGCCGGTATGAAAAACAGCAGCATTTCGGCCATGAACCAGTCAGCCCCGCGCTTCACCGTGCCGATGTCCAGCCCACCCCAACACAAGGCGGCGAGGGTCAGGGCCATCCCAATGATGGCGCCAGGCAGCGGCAATCCAACAGCCCGGACGATCCCCTCGCCGGCAAGCCAGAACGCGCCAACGAGGGCGATCTGTAAAACCAGGCTGCGCTGGATGCGGCGACGGAGCAGGATAACGAAGCGGCCGATGAACATGGGCATCTCCTATGGAAGAGTAGTTTACATTGCAGTGCACAATGCGTAAAATGAATTGATCGAATAAAATTATTCTGAAATGGAATAGGGCGTGGAATTCAGGACGCTTCGGGCCTTCGTGGAAGTGGTGCGGCAGGGGGGCTTCTCGCAGGCCGCCAAGGTGGTCTTCGCGACGCAATCGACCGTCAGCAAGGCCGTCAAGCAGCTCGAGGATGAGCTCGGCCTGGCCTTGCTTGACAGGATGGGGCACCGAATTCGCTTGACTGCGGCCGGGGAGATCTTATTTCGCCGGGCGGTTCGGCTCCTGGCTGAGCGCGACGATCTTGCAAATGAGCTGGCCGAACTGCGCGGACTAAAGCGAGGCTCGTTGCACCTCGGCTTGCCGCCCATTGGCAGCAGCACCTTATTTGCACCCCTCGTGGCGGATTATCGGCGACGGCATCCAGGGATTGAGATTCGGCTGGTCGAACACGGCAGTGATCAACTTAATGAACTGTTGCGGACAGCGGAGATCGACTTTGCCGGTGTGCTCCTGCCGATCGCGGAGGAATTCGATTATCAACTGGTGCGCCGCGAACCCCTGACTGCGCTGCTCTGCGCCGATCACCCCCTGGCAGCGCGGCCGAAACTCAGGTTGAGCGATTTGCGGGACACGCCGTTGATTCTGTTCGAGACCGGATTTGCGCTCAATCGGATCATACTCGATGCCTGTCGTCGGGCGGGATTCGAGCCAACCGTAACAGTGCGTAGCAGCCAGATCGATTTCATTGCAGAACTTGCTGGCGCCGGACTGGGGGTAGCATTTCTGCCACGCCTGATCGCGGACCAGCGGACGCGCACGCCGATCGCACTGATCGAGCTCGATGAGCCCGGCACTGAATGGGTTATGGCCATGGCATGGCGGCGTGGCGCGTACCTGTCGCCGGCCGGGGCGGCCTGGCTGACCCTGCTACGCGAGAGCCGGTCGGCTCACGGCTTCACTTAGGCGCAGTTTTCGATCCGCGAATAGGAGCACCTCAATTTCGCTCCGCCCGACTAGAGTAGTTGCACACGTCGTCTGCGCCATAAAGACGGACGGGGGCAGATAGTCTGCTCAGTATACAAAAACGGACTGCCTGCAGTTCGCGCGAGATAAGCGGGTGAGTTCAGAAAGTGACAATCTTCGCGATGATCAGTCATCCTGCTGGGTGTGCAAGGTTGATTTAGATCAACTGATGGCAACTGTTTCCTCGATAGTCTTTTTCAATCCCTGACGTCAGGCGCGCGTTAGCTCAGTCGCTGACCCGTCGCGCATGAACCGCGGCCGTGGATTGCCAGCCGCGAGCACCATAAGGAGAACGCCGTGGCCCAGGCCGTAACTGCCGCAATTCCGCTCCAAGCCCCGACACCACCCCGGATGCTTGACGAATTGTCGGGGCGGATTGGGCAATTGGCGCCGGCCGCCATCAACCAGATAGAGGAATTGTCCGGCCAGATGCATAAAGTGGCGCCGAATGCGCTTGATGATTACGTGCGCGATTTCTGGCAAAGATCCGTTCTGTTCCTGGACATCCTACGCGAACGGGGCAACCAGCGCGAGCGAATGTTGGCACGCGGGGCCAGTTCGGTCCTCATCTACGACAGCGAGTTGGTGATGCGCGGCGACGAGTTGCCCCATCCAGTCAACTACTCGCTGCTGCGCGTCATTCCACCGGAAGGGGTTGAGATCGACAATCGTAAACGCCCTGTATTTGTGATCGATCCCCGGGCGGGGCAGGGCCCGGGGATTGGCGGCTTTAAGCATACGAGCGAGATCGGCGACGCGTTCAAGGCCGGGCATCCGGTCTACTTCGCCGGCTTTTCGGCCTCGCCTGCCGAAGGACAAAGGGTCGAGGACGTCGCCCGCGCCTACACCGTCTTTTTGAACAAGATCGCAGAACTGCACCCCGAGGCCCTTGGCAAGCCCTTCGTGTTCGGCAATTGCCAAGCCGGGTGGCATGCGATGATGGCTGCCTGCATGCGCCCGGATGTGGTCGGGCCCATGGTTATAGCTGGCGCACCATTGTCCTACTGGGCTGGGGTGCGTGGCAAGAACGCCATGCGCTATCTGGCAGGATGGTACGGCGGAACTTGGCTTGATCGCATGATGAGCGATATTGGGAACGGCATCTTCGATGCCGCGTGGCTGGTCGCCAATTTCGATAATCTCAACCCTGCAAACACGCTATGGACCAAGCAATACCAGGTTTGGTCGAACCCGGACCAGGAGAAGGAGCGTTATTTGCAGTTTGAGAGATGGTGGGGAGACTTCGTGCTCCTGCGCGGGGAAGAAATGCAATGGATGGTCGACAATCTCTTTGTTGGGAACAAATTGTCAACAAGCCAGCTCGTGACCAGTGATGGCGTTCGACTCGATATTCGGGAGATCAAGACACCCATCGTTTGCTTCTGCTCGCAGGGCGATAACATAACTCCGCCCCAACAGGCTCTGGATTGGATTCTCGACAATTACGAAAGCGTCGAAGAGATCCAGGAACACGGGCAACGTATCTTCTACACCATCGATCCCAAGGTCGGCCATTTGGCCATTTTTGTCGGGACCAAGGTTGCGGCAAAGGATCATGCTGAATTTATAAACAACATGGAGCTTATCGAGGAGATGCCGCCGGGGCTCTATGAAATTGTGATTACCGAGAAACAAGGCAGTGAGGCCCAGACGCCTGAGTTCGATTTTTCAATAGAGGAACGGGGCCTCGATGACATCCGGGCACTGGGGTGCAATTCACTTGAGGACGAACGCGAGTTCGCGGCGGTCGCGCGTGTTTCAGAGTTGAATAACGCGCTCTACCGGACATTCCTGCAGCCCTGGGTCAAAATGTTGAGTGGGCCACAGGTTGCGCACGCGGCCATCGATCTTAACCCGTTGCGGGTGGGCTATTCTGCGTTTTCTGACAAGAACCCAGCTATGCGGGGAGTCGCAACGCTTGCCGATGATGTCCGGAACAAGCGGAGTCCGGCTACGGGCGACAATCCATTCCTGACCATGCAACAGCAATTTTCCAAAGCTATGATCGATGCTCTCAATGCTGCTCGTGATTTTCGAGACGACTTGGTTGAGCGCACGTTTCACGCGGCCTACGGATCGCCCCTGGTGCAGGCCGCTTGCGGAATTTCTCAGGACGACGGCCCACCCCGTCCGCGGCCCGGACTGTTGCCCTCCATCCTTGCCGCGGCCGAAGCAGAAAAACGTCGTTTGCGGGGCCGGATTGGCGAGGGTGGAGCGCTAGAAGCCGCGGCACGGGTACTAGTCTATGTCGGGAAAGCTCAGCGTCGTCTTGACAAGAGCACTTTTGATGCACTGCGCAAGCTGCTACTCGCACACCCGGAAGTCTCATCGTCTGCGTTTAAGACTGCTGTCCGCGAGCAATGGGCGATCCTGGCTCTGGACGAAGGCGCCGCGATTAAAGCGCTAGAACAGCTGTTGCCCGAGGACGCTACGGCGCGTCGCGCCTTGCGCGAACTGATTCAAACCACAGCCGCCTCTCTGGACCTCAAACCGGAAGGGCAGCGCCGGCTGAAGGAAGTCTTGCGTTTGCTGAATTGACGAGCGGGGCATGCATTTTCGGCGGGGCTTTCTTCGCTGGGCAGCGCGTCAGTCTTGATCCAAATCAAACAGCCGTACGCTTGGAAAAGGCAATTTAAGCCTAAGTTTTAACCAACACCTGGGGAGGTAGCATGGCGCAGAGCCCAACCAACGACAACGTGGCTGAACTCTTCAACAGCTTCAACGAGGCAAGCCGGCGATGGCTCGGCTGCTTCGAAGCGGAGGCAAAACTGACATCGGAGCTCACTGCGAAACTGACAGCGGCACGCTCGGTTCCCGATGTAATGGCCGCCTATCAGGAATGGGGCACGCGACAGCTGGAGGTTCTCGGCGGAGAGACCAAGCATCTGCTGGATGACGCGCAAAAGCTGATGCAGTCCGGCGCCCATGTCGCGCTGACGGGTTGGCAATCGAACGGCCGTGGCACTAGCACATGATTGCGAACCCGAGAGCCGATGAGGCGTTGGGGGCGGGCAGCTTTCGGTCGCGGACGATCCGAAGCATCTGCCCAAGGGACATTGATCACGGCGCCGTTCGCCCGATGAAAGTACAGGATAGCGAGATCAAATTCCGGTCACTCCCGGCCGGTCCGGCCGGGGGCTGGCGGGTCGAGATCCGGATCGGCACCGATCACCTTCAGTATATTTACGGCTTCGACAGCCAGTTTGACGCCGATGAGTGGATCGAACGGGAAGCCGATGAGTGGATGAAGCTGCTCGGAGCAGATCGCTGAGAACTGCATGACCTGGCCGGGTTGAGCCCGTGTCAGCAGCTGGCTCGGTGGCGCTATCAAGAGGAACGAGATGGGCGCTGTAAGAGGACGAATCGTCGTAGCCGGTGGCGGCATCGGCGGGGTATCGGCGGCGATGGGGCTTGCCCACAAAGGCTACGAGGTCGTCGTCCTTGAACAGGCGCCGCAGTTCGGCGAGATCGGCGCGGGCATTCAGATCGGTCCGAATGCGTTCCATGCTATGGATTATCTCGGGGTGGGCGATGCCGGCCGCGCCAAGGCGGTTTATGTCGACAAGCTGATTATGATGGATGGGCTGACCGGCACCGAGGTCGCCCATATCGATGTGGGTGAGGCATTCAGGCAGCGCTTCGGGAATCCCTATGCCGTCATCCACCGCGCCGATCTGCATGAGGTCTTTCTAGCCGCCTGCCGAAGCCATGCCAAGGTGAGGCTGGTCAACAACCAAACTGTCATCGGCTACGTCAACACGTCGCGCGGGGCCAAGGTGCTGACCGCCTCCGGCGAGACGTTCGAAGGCGACGCTGTGATCGGCGCTGACGGTATCCGCTCGCGCATTCGCGCCCAGCTGACAAGTGGAGACGAGCTCAAACTGTCTGGGCACGTTGCTTACCGCGCCGTCCTCTCGATCGAGCAGATGCCCGAGGACCTGCGCTGGAACGCGGCGACGCTGTGGGCCGGACCGAAGTGCCATATGGTCCACTATCCGCTGCAGGGCTGGAAGAGCTTCAACCTCGTGGCAACGTTCGTCACCGACATCTCGAGCGTGGGAGCCAACGAGCCGGGAACGCGCGAAGAGATCCTGGAGCGGTTCGGACACATCGTCCCGCGGGCCCGCAAGCTCCTGGAAGTGCCAAAGACTTGGCGCCGCTGGGTGCTTGGTGATCGCGATCCAATCGAGAACTGGGTCGATGGCAGGGTCGCTCTACTGGGCGACGCCGCACACCCGACGCATCAATATATGGCCCAAGGCGCATGCATGGCGATGGAAGACTCCGTCATGCTTGCGCATCAACTCGACAAGCATGACGGTGACTTTGCAGCTGCGTTTGCGGAATATCAGGCGGCGCGCATCGTGCGCGCTTACCGGGTGGTCCTCTCCTCACGGCTGATCGGCAAACACATCTATCACGCCGAGGGCGCCGAACGGCTAGTGCGAAACGCCGTGATGGGCGCGAAGACGCAGGCCGAGTTCTGTGAGGATCTCGCTTGGCTTTATGGCGGCACGGGACTCTCGGCCGGCGATCTCAAGGCGGCGGCGTGAACCCAGCCTATATCTCTGCCATTTCCGCCCTGTCCGGCTCGGCGATCGGGGCGCTTGCGTCGCTCGCGACGAGTTGGCTGACGCAACGCCATCAGGACGAAGCGAGGCGAGAAGCGCAAGAGAATACCCGGCGTGAGCGGATTTTTGTTGAATTCATCGACTTGGCATCTAAGGCATTCATGGATGCGTTACTGCAAACATCAATTCAAGATCCTTCGAAACTCATTCCGCTCTATGCGACGATGGGAAAACTGCGCCTTTTCACATCGGAGCGAACGATCAAAGCCGCGGAGGCTGCAATGAACAAAATCATTGCAACCTACTACATGCCGAAATTCGACCTGAAGAGCAGGCCGCCAATCGATCAGAATTTCGACATCCTGCGCGACTTCGCCGAAAGCTGCCGTGCCGATCTGCGCTGATGGACTGCCAGCCGGACACGCGTTTCAACGGGACAGAATGGGCGAAGCAACAGCCGGGGAGCAACCAATGAAACCCAAACAATTCACCGGTCCGCCGGACACGGTCAGAAAAGAGATCCTCGAGCCGGCGTTCGAGCAATATGTCGCCCCATTCCGCATCGTCAAAGGCAAGGGATTTAAACTAAAGGATTTCGACCCCGGCGATACCTGCGGCCTGACGCTGGACAAGGCGGATGCGGCCGAACTGCTCCAACGCGGCACGGCCTGGCTGGCCGAGGTGCAAGATATGCTTTACGCCCAGGACCGCTGGTCGGTACTGCTCGTGTTTCAGGCCATGGATGCGGCCGGCAAGGACAGCACGATCAAGCACGTGATGTCCGGCGTCAATCCGCAAGGATGCCAGGTGTCCTCATTCAAGCAGCCTGCGCCGGAGGAGCTCGATCACGATTATCTTTGGCGCTACGTCAAGGGTCTGCCCCAGCGCGGACGGATCGGAATTTTCAACCGCTCATACTACGAAGAGGTTCTGGTCGTACGCGTACACCAGGAACTGCTGCAACGGCAGAAGCTCCCCCATGTCAGCAAGCGGATCTGGGACGAGCGGTTGGCCGACATCGCGCATTTCGAGGACTACTTGACGCGCCAGGGAACGGTCGTCCTCAAATTTTTCCTGAACGTGTCACGTAAAGAGCAGAAGAAGCGTTTCCTCCAGCGCCTAGACGAGTCGGATAAACGCTGGAAGTTCTCCAATGCCGACATCGAGGAACGTAAATTCTGGGGTGACTACATGCACGCCTACGAGGAGGCGATCCGCGCCACAGCGTCGAAGCACGCGCCCTGGTTCGTGGTGCCGGCAGACAACAAATGGTTCACCCGGCTGGTCGTAGCATCCGCCATCGTCGAAGCATTGGAGCGCCTCGACCTCGCGTACCCGAAGGTCGATGCCAAGAAAGAGAAGGAGCTGGCCACTGTGCGTGCCGCGCTTTCCAAGCAGAAATCGCCCGCACACTTTAGATTTGCCTTAGGGAGATCGAGTATGGTCAGAACCAACATTAAAACGAAGGCCAAATCCAAGACCAAGGTTAACACGGACGTGTCGTTTCACCCGTCTTCCATAAGCATTGCGGCAAAAACAAAAGAAGAGTGGATAAGCTAATTCGTTTGTGCAAGGAGCGTGAGCTATACTACACCGTGCACGATTACAATGCGTAGCCTACTCTGCGGGTTGGTTATGGCATCCCCACCATGCGAATGAGTTCGTAGCTCATCAGCCCGAGAAAAATCAGGGACGCAGTAACCGCAAGCGTGGCGCGTGGTCCGGTACGTGCCACCACACGAACATCCACACCGAGTCCGAGCGCTATGGCGATCGTCAACACGGCTGCGATTTTGGTGATGACCGTCACGATCTCTTGCGGGACCAGGCCCAGTGAACGGATCACAAGAACGGTCAGCTCGCGGGAAATCTCAGAAATTGGTCCCTGGCCGAACACGAACTGACGCAGATGAACGCCAAGATCTTGTTTCCGACCTCACTGGAGCAGACACCAGCGCGATTTCCGATGAGGTTTGTCGATGCGATCGGGGCCAAGAATGCCGCCAAGTTCGGCGCCGCTTTCAAGAAAGTTCACCTCGGAACGCAATAGCTGTCATGAGCGCACGGGCTGCAATTCATCAGGACTAAAGTACCGTCAACCTCTCCGATCATGACCTCGCTCCTGAGCAACCGATTGGTCGGGCCGCAGTAATTGCGCTCAGAACGGGTGCTGTACGCAAGTACAAGCGTCCCAAACATTTTCACACCGAGCAGGGGCTCACGCCTCGCGTGGCGCGCGACTCCGCGAGCGTCGAAACCAAACCGGGAGGGGGAGGCCCAACGCTGGTTTCGTGCAACTCTAAATAGCGCGATCATCACCCCCCGGCGCCCTATGCGGTGATCCGGTGGTGACTGGACCGTGATCGTCTTCTTCTAACCTTTTAACCTTGCATCGGTGAGGAGGAATGAATGAATCCATTGATTGCGATCGCGGCGCAAATTTTTCCCGAAATACTAAAAGTAGTCGCGGGCGACCAAGGAGGTTCGATTGCACAACAGGTGGTCCAAGCCGTCCAGGATATTACCGGCGCAAAAACGGCAGATGAAGCGAGACAGAAAGTAGCCGCCGACCCGAAAGTGGCGGCCGACCTACAAGTCAAGTTGGCTGAAATCGCGCTCAATTCTCAGATCGTTGTAGCACAGCAGCAACTACAAGAAGACGCCATTGCGGCCAGTTCGACAAGCGATGCGCGGAAGAATCTTGCCATTCTCGCCGCTCTTGACAAGCCGCTGTCATGGACGCCGTCAATCATTTCATACATTGTTATCGCTGGTTTCTTTTTGATTGTATTTCTTCTGATGTTCGGTGTTCTGAAACCCGCAGCAAGTACGACCGACACAGGACAAGTCACGGTAATTCAAATCGTGAACATCTGCATTGGCGCAATTGCCACGGCCTTCGCTACGGTCATTCAGTTTTGGCTGGGATCGTCATTAGGATCCAAGAACAAGGATGACGCCCTTATTCAGGCGCAGAAAGTCGCTCAGGCAGGAACGCTAGTTTCGACTCCGGCGACCTCACAGGGAGACGGGACATCCGATGGTGGTGACGATGGGTCGACATCAAAACCCACCAAACCTGGACCCGACGGTGGTCCTTCGGAAAAGGGTACCGGCACTAGCGCGGGACAAGGAGGCCCCAACAAAAGCACCTCGCTGCCAACTCCCGCAATCGACCGATTCCCTGACTGCGTCGCCCTAACTCTTGCGTGGGAAGGAGGGAACGATGACGATCCCCGCGATCGTGGTGGCCGTACGTCCCGCGGCATAACTCAAGACGATTGGGATGAATGGCGCCAATCCCATGCTGGTCTACCGTCCGACGTGTGGTCGGCACCTCAAGATCAAATCGTTGCGATCTATCGACAGAAATACTGGAATGCCATGTCCTGTGGACAGCTTCCAGCTGGTCTCGACTATTGCGTGTTTGACTACGGGGTAAATTCCGGAATTGGCCGGGCGGCAAAGGTTCTCCAGCAATTCGTCGGAACGACCGTCGACGGGGAGATTGGCCCATTGACGATCGCCGCCGCCGCCCAAGCTGACGCTGCTCTACTCGTCAATAAGATCTGCGATCAGCGGCTTGCCTTCCTCAAGGGTGTCGGTAGTTGGGCCACTTTCGGGGTTGGCTGGACGAGACGAGTCGAAGGCGTGCGCAAGCAAGCCGCCGCTATGATCGGTAAGCCGGCCGTTTCCGGTGCGCCGCTTCCATCACTTCCGGCTGCGGATCCGCTTTGGCTTGTCAAAGCACGCACGTTCAAAGGCTTTGCCTGGCCGTCCGGTGGCCCACCTCAACAGATTGAGACGTGGCTGAATCTGATAAGGGCAAACTCACAAAACAACCAGGATCTCGCTCAATACTGCAACCGCCTCGCCACGGGAGGATACTTCCCATGGTGTGGTGTATTCGTCGCCGCAATGCTTGCCGAGGCAGGACTGCCTCCCGTCTTCGCCGGCCCGAATGACACCGATCGATTCGCGTGGGCGCCCGCATGGGATAGCTACGGGACGAAAGTCGACATTGAAAACGGCGAGCTGCCGCAACCCGGTGATATCATGCGCTTCAATTGGCATGGCGGCGGTGAGCACGTCACGTTCTACGATCACCCCGTTGATAGCGACGATATGTACCACTGCTGCGGGGGCAATCAGGGCGGTGGGCACGTCGTCTCAATTGAAGGCATGCCAATGAATTGCATCGTTGCAGTGCGGCGGCCCGTAATGGAAATCGCCTAGCCGGCTGCAGCTACAAAAAGTCGGCGCGGATTCACGGTACGCTCGACAGCGTTGCGGCGCGCCCGGGTGTGGGTTCGCGCACACCCCTGCCCTCGGGATTTACGAGCGCTATCGCGATGGCGCCATCCACCAGCAAAATGACCCCGCACATGGAGAAGGCGGTGCTGAATCTGCGAGCGGTGTCGCAGTGCTCTCAAAGGCGTTGCCCATGATGGTGCAAATTCCGGCGCTAGGTTTCCGGAGATCGAAGGCGACGTCGAACCGGCGCAGGTTGCTCGCCTCTTGCTCTGTACCGTTGCAACGTGTCGTTTCACCCACATTCCATAGGAATGCGGCGAGAAAAAAGAGCGGGACGAGCTAGTTCGTTTGTGCAAGCAACCTAACCTATACTACACCTTCACGATTACGATGAGTAGGATACGCCCCGGATTGGTTACGGCATGCCCACCAGGCGAATGAGTCCGTAGCTCATGATCCCAAGGAAGATCAGCGAAGCCGTGACTGCAAGCGTGACGCGTGGCCCCGTGCGAGCCACGACCCGGACATCAACGCCGAGCCCTAGTGCCGCCATGGCGATAGTGGTCAATACGGCGGCGATTTTGGTGATGACGGGTACGATTTCTTGCGGGATTAGGCCCAGCGAGCGGATCACCAGAACGATCAGAAAGCCGATGATGAACCAGGGTACCAACGCGCTGAGGCGAGGTCTGCCTGGATTCGATAGGAGGCGGTCGTCGGCAGGCTGGATACGGCGCGCGAGCAGCGAGAAGCCAAGCACCACGGGGCCGAGCATGAGGACGCGGACGAGCTTGATCACGGTGCCGACCTGATTGCTGAGCGCTCCGATCGGCAAAGTCGCGGCGAGGACTTGCGGAACCGCATAGACCGTCAGGCCGGCCAGTACGCCGTACTGAGTGAGAGACAGATTCAAGATCGGAACC
>JAFAXD010000185.1 GCA_019241285.1 Xanthobacteraceae bacterium
TGACCTCCACCGCCGCATCGATGAAGCGGCGCGCATCCTCCCGGTCGATCGGCTGGCGCTGAGCCCGGCCGATCGGGAGGCGAAGCTGCGGCTCGTGGTCGAGGTTGCCCGCGAAACTTGGGGCGAGCCGAAGTAGTTATTTGACCATGATCTTTTCCGAAAACCGGTAGCCACCCCGCACCGAGTGCGGGGCAGGCTTTTTCGGGATCATGCTCTAACGATCCGCCGTATCGACACTGATACTGCCGCCGATCACCCGCGACACGCAGGTGCAAAGCTTGCTGTTGGCCGCTTTTTCCTCATCGCTGAAGAATACGTCGCGATGATCGACGATGCCGTCGGTCTGCAGAATTGGCAGCGCGCACAGACCACACTCGCCGCGTCGGCAATCGTAGATCATGTCGACGCCCGCGCTCTCGAGCGCCTCCAGCATGGTTTGCGTGAGCGGGACGTCGATCTCGAGGCCGAGCCGCGGAATTTTCACCTTGAACGGCTCCGAGGCAAACCGGCCGCTATTGCCGAAGGTTTCGAACCGCAACTGATCGACAGGACGGCCGCTCTGCTGCCAAGCGCGCTTGGCGTCTTCCAGCATGCCGATCGGACCACAGACATAAAACTCCCCGTCGGGGCGCAGGCGCGCAATCTCTGCCGCGATATCGACGCGCCTCCCCTCCTGGCTGACAAACAATTCGAGACGGCGGCCGACGCGCTCACGCAGCTCATCCGCCAGTGCGAGGTCTTGGCGGCGACGCACGGCGTAGAGCAGCCGAAAATCTGCTCCGGTATCGATCAAGGCCAACGTCATGGTAAAGATTGGCGTGATGCCAATGCCGCCGGCGAGCAGTAAATAATCCGAACACCCCCGGCTGAGCTCGAAGTGATTGCCCGGCGTCGAAATGGTGAGCTGCGCGCCCGGCTCAAGGCTCCACATGTAGGCCGACCCGCCACGGCTGCCGGCAAGTCGCTTCACTGCGATGCGATAGACGCCGTCTGTGCAGGGGCCGACGGCCGAATAATTGCGTACGTCGGGGCGGCCGTTGATGTGAACGAGGACGTTGAAATGGCTGCCTGGCGTCGGCGCAACGAACTTGCCCGCCGGTTCGATCTCGAACAATCGGATGTCCGGTGACAGGTCGCGGGTCGCGCGCAGGCGGGCATTGCGCCAATCGAGAGCTTCGGCCATCGCCCCCTCTACTCTGCGGCAACGCCCGGGGGCCGCGCGCTCTGCCCGTGCTCGGCTGCCAGCAATCGGTCGATCATGCGACGTGCCCAGAGCGCGCCCGCGTCGATGTTGAGATTGTAGAACGGCTGACGCGGGTTGCGGTCGATCGCTTTCTGCTGCGCTTCCAGCACGGTCACGTCCTGGTCGTAGACCCCCTGCCCGTTACTGACATGGGCACGATTGATCTCGCGGGTGAGTTGCGCGTCGTCGGTCTTGAAGGTGCGCACGAAGTTCCAGAAATAATGGCAGGTCCGCTCCGTCTCCGGCGTGATCGCCGCGAGAAATGCGCCGTTGACGCCCTGAGACCGATCGCCTTGCGGCGCGCCGGTCCCGGTCGGCGCGACGCCGACATCGCCGACGATGACCGAGGGCGCCTGAAAATAGATGATCTGCCAGCGATCGGCTTTCCCCGGTTTGGCAAGCTGCGCCGCCCAGAACGGCGGCGGATCGATGTTGATCATCCAGCGCGTCACCGTCGCAGTGCGATCGGTGTGCGAGACCTCAAAGGGTGAGCCGGTAATGGCTTCGTCACCGATGCTGCCGACGTGAACATAGGTCTCGTGGGTGAGGTCCATCAAATTGTCGACGACCAGACGATAATCGCACTTGAGTTTGTAGAACGTGCCGCCCTCGCCGACCCAGTCCGTCCCATCGTTCCAATGCAAGTCCGGCATCTTGGTGGGATCCGCCAAGGCGGGATCTCCCGGCCAGATCCAGACGAGGCGATGCCGCTCGATCACCGGATAAGCATGCACCGCGGCCGACGGATTGATGGTCTTCTGCGCCGGCATATAGGTGCAGCGGCCGGCTGCGTTGAACACGAGCCCGTGGTAGCCGCAGACCACCTCATCGCCCTTGAGCCGGCCGAGCGAGAGCGGCAGCAGCCGATGCCAGCATGCATCTTCGAGTGCGACGGCCTGCCCGTCAGCACGGCGATAAAGCACAATGTCCCGATCGCAGATGGTGCGCGCCGCGAGCTCATGCTTGATCTCGTGGCTCCAGGCGGCCGCATACCAGGCGTTCAATGGGAATGGCTTGGGTTCGGACATGGCGCTCCTCCCGAGAGCTTCGGTGCTGCGCGCGGGAGCGATTTGCCTGCGTCATCTCCGGGCAACGACGCTCCCGGAATTATCGCGCGTGGTTGTGCAAACGATAACTGATGTCGGCACGCGGGCGCCAGCGGCGCAACACCGCGGGGCCCGCGGGGAACCTTCGCCGGAGCGGGACGACGCGCAACCTTACCGCGTCTCCCGACGCACGCGCGCGGGCCTATGTCCACAATTCCTTGCTGGCGAGCCTTGCGCCCTCGGCCAAAGCTTCGAGCTTGGCCCAGGCGATGTCTTCGTGCACGCGGCCGCCGAGCCCGCAATCGGTGCCGGCGATGACGTTCTCGCGGCCGACGACGCCGGCAAAGCGCACGAGCCGATCGGCAATGACTTCCGGATGCTCCAACACATTGGTGGCGTGGCTCACGACGCCTGGAATGAGCATCTTGCCCTCGGGCAGCTTGACGTCGCGCCAGACCTTCCACTCATGCTCATGGCGCACATTTCCGGCCTCGATGGAGAACGCACCCGCATGCACCTTAAGCAGCACATCGACAATGCTGGCGAGCGGCAGGTCGGTGCTGTGCGGCCCGTGCCAGCTGCCCCAGCAAATGTGATAGCGGATCATGTTCTCAGGCAATCCGCGCAGCGCGTGATTGAGCGCCTCGATGCGGAGCATGGCGAATTTCTTGTACTCATCGAGCTTCGGCTCGGGATTGGCCAGGTCCCAGGTATCCGGCAGGCCCGGATCGTCGAGCTGCAACACCAGCCCGGCCTCGATGATCGCCTTGTATTCCTCGCGTAGGGCGTCTCCGAGCGTGAACAGAAACTCCTCGTCCGTCTTGTAGTACTGGTTCTGCCGGCGCGCGAAGCTGCCGGGAGCGACCGAGGTGATGAAGCCTTCTTCTGCTTTCACCTGCGCCAACGCTGCTTTGAAATTGTCGATGTCGCGCTTCACCATGGCCTGACCGGCATATGAAATCGGTCCGGTGAACACCGGCGGCCTGCCCTGCATCTGACTGGACGAGAGAAATTCCTTGGCATCGTGCTCGCGATAGAAAGCGGCGAACTTCTGCCGGTCGCGGCGGCCGGCGAGCGCCGGCATCGTACGCTCTTCACCCGGCTCCCAGCCCTTGAGGCGCGACCACGCGTAGCTGCTCCAGGCGCCGTAATCGACGGCGCCACGCGTCACCTTGCCGAACTCGCCGTCATTGATGACGTCGATGCCAAGCTCAGCCTGCTTGCGCGCGACCTCAGCGACTGCCCGGCGCAGGCGCTCCTCGTAGGTTTTCTCATCCAGCGCACGGGCTTCGAGCTTGGCCTGGTTCACCTCGATCAGCGCTTGCGGGCGCGGCAGGCTGCCGGCATGGCTGGTGAGAATCCGGTTGGTGCTGTGTTTCATCTTGATTTTTCCTCCCGCGAGGCCGCCCTCAGTCGCGTGTGAACAGCGCACGTACGGTCTCGATTGGCATCAGCATCACCCGTTCGCCCAAGGGGGACAACAAGAATCCGCAGCGCTGATAGAAATGCACGGCCTCGTCGTCGATGGCATGTGCCAGCACGCCTCGCGCACCGACAATATCCGCGGCGGCGAGGCAGCGCCGGAGCGCGTCCGACAACAAGGCCGTGCCGACCCTACGCCCTCGGTATGACGCATCGATCGCGAGCCGACCGATGAGCAATAGCGGAACCTGCTCCGGCATGCCTCGGCGCAACTTGGCATTCGGCAGCGCTATCCGCTGCTCCATGGCCGTCGAAACTGCATAGTAGCCGACGACTCGGGAAAGCTGTTCTGCCGCGCAGACCACGTAGGTACGCGCCGACAATCCTTCGCTGGCGAGAGCACGATGGCGTAACCAGTCATCCAGGACGGCATGCTTCCCGTTGCGAAACGTCGAGATGTCATGTTTGGCAGTCAGAGGTTCAGGCGGCCGGAGATGCGCCTCGTCGGTCGCCATCGTCACTCCCTAGACCGCAGAACTCAGAACTCAACGTTCCCAGGGGGGCTTGCGCGTCAGTAAATCGCGGGCCTCAGGGCTCACATGAACGGGTGTATCGAGCAATCTAAGAAACTGTTCATGAGCTTTCGGCTCCAGGAAAAAAGCACGTTGATCAAGGATTGTCTCCTCGGCTTGCCGCCGCGCCGAATCGAGCATGAACTCCGAGAGTTTCTGACCTCGCAATGAGGCGGCCCGATTCAAGATCGCCTTGGTTCCTGCTGACGCTCTGATCTGGATCACGTCATCCTTGCGGCCTGAACTGCGTGGCCGGCGCTCTCTTCGAGCAGCTTGAGGCATGACTTGCTCCTTTCGAGTGAGCGCTAGAATATTGTGTTGACGTTGTCAATACAGTATCAGCTTTCACCCAATCACGCCAGCTGATCGGAGACGGGCAATCTCGTCGGCCGAGAAGTTCGCTTCGGTGAGCATTTCATCCGTATGTGCGCCGGGCTTGGGCGCGATCGCGGGCTCCCCCGGCGGCGTGCGCGAAAAGCGTGGCGCCGGGGCTGGCTGTATCGCACCGTCCACTTCGATGAACGCCGAACGGGCCCGGGCGTGCGGATGCGTGGGCGCTTCATCGATCGAAAGCACCGGCGCCACACAGGTGTCCGCCTCGTCCATGCTCGCGCACCATTCGTCGCGCGTCTTCGTCTTGAAGATCGCCGCAAAGCGCGCCTTCATCGCGGGCCAGCCCGCGCGGTCCATCTGAGCAGGCAAAGCTTCACCCGCGAGGCCAAGTTTCTCAATCAAATTCGTATAAAACTGCGGCTCGATTGCGCCGACAGCGACGTGTTTGCCGTCCCGCGTCTCATAGACCTCGTAGAAATGCGCGCCTGAATCGAGCAGGTTGGTGCCGCGTTCGTCGCTCCACAGGCCGGCGCCGCGCAATCCCGTGATCATCCCCAGCAGCAGCGCAGCGCCGTCGATCATCGTCGCGTCAACAACCTGGCCGCGGCCGGACTTCATGCTCTCGATCAGGCCAGCCAGCATACCGACTGCGAGCAGCATCCCGCCGCCGCCGTAGTCGGCGACGAGATTAAGCGGGGGCACCGGCGTCTCGCCCTGGCGACCGATCGCACCGAGCACACCGGCGAGCGCGATGTAGTTGATGTCGTGCCCAGCCTTGTCGGCCAGCGGACCCTCCTGCCCCCAGCCAGTGATGCGGCCATAGACGAGTTTTGGGTTGCGCTTGAGACAGGGCTCCGGCCCGATGCCGAGCCGCTCCACCACGCCGGGGCGAAACGGATCGATCAATCCATCGGCCGCGGACGCGAGGCGCAACACGATCTCGGCTGCTTCCGGTTTGCGAAGGTCAACTGCAATCGATCGCCGGTTACGGGTATGCACCGCGTATTTGGGGGCAACGTCCAACAGGAATGACGATTTGATCCGATCGATGCGAACCACGTCCGCACCGAGGTCTCCAAGCACCATGGCGGCGAGCGGACCCGGCCCGATACCGGCGAGCTCGACGATGCGGATTCCGGACAGTGGACCCAACGAGATCTCCCCAACCTCAGACCTCGTCCTCAACAGGACGAGGCTCAGGATTGGAGCTTACCCAATCTTCTGCCCGACGAAATCGGTGAGTTCCTTTCGCGTCATGTCTGGCGCGAACCAGATGAACAAGGGCGCGATCAGGAAGAACGACAGCGCCAGCAGCGGCAGCCCCGCCGCGACCGAGGACGCCGTCGCGATCCACCCGATGATCAGCGGTGCGAACGACGCCAAGCCCAGGCCGAAGGTGAACGAGGCACCGACCGCGGTGCCGCGAATCTGGGTCGGGAACACCTCGGCCGTATAGCCGAGCCCGGTACCGAAGCTGCCGGTGATCAGGAAGTTGGTCGCAAGACCGACCCAGAAAAGGCTGGTGGCATCGTCGAGATGGCCCATCGCGACCAGCAGGATGCTTCCCGGCACCGCGAAGGCCGGGATCACCCAGCGGCGGCCAAACTGATCGCACAGCCAGCCGCAGAACCAATAGGCGAAGATCGCCACGAACATCCAGATCGACAGGTAGGTGCTCATGGTCTGAAAGCCGAGATGCTTCTCGTTGGCGAGATAGAACGGCATCCAGGCGGACCAGCCGAGCCAGGTGAACAGATAGAAGAAGTAGATGAGCGACGCGATCAGCATCTCGCGCGGGTATTCGCGTCCCGGCGCGAAAATGTCGAGCTGCTTCTTGAGCCCCTCCCTGAGCATTTGCGTCGTGACGTGCTCGTAGCGCGGGCTTTCCTTGATGCCGATGCGGATCCAGAGGACGAGCAGCGCCGGCAGGATGCCGAGGAAATAGAGCGAGCGCCAACCCCATAGCGGCACCACGACCAGGGCCGCGAGCGAACACAGCATGTAGCCAAAGGGGTAGCCTCCGACGAGGCCGCCAAGCGCGGTGCCGCGCCAGCGCGTCGGCGCCGTTTCGGTCACCATCACCATGCCGACCGGGTTCTCGCCCGCAAGGGCGATGCGGGTGAGCGAGCTGAAGATCAGCAACGTCACCCACCCGGTGGAGAACCCGGTGAGCCCGGTGAAGACGGAGTAGCCGAGGATCGCCCAGATCAGCGCCGGCCGGCGGCCGTAGAGATCGGCAAACACCGGGAACACGAAGGTGCCGATGAGCCCGATCCAGCGAGAGACCGACGTGACAAAACCCATGACGGCGGGCGTAATTCCCCATTCCTTGATCAGGATCGGGGTCACCAACTGCATGATGGTCGCTTCGTAGATGTCGAAGGCCCAGCCGAGAATGCAGATCGCGAGCACAGTGGCGCTGTAGCCGGTCCAGCGATCGCTGGACATGACGGGTACGGCCCCCGCGCCTTGCGCAGTGGACATGGCCATGGGTCGGTTCCTTCCCTCATGGTCCCGCTCTGCGGCGGGCACCTTGGAGAAAGCGTCACGCGCTACGCCCGGCCGGTCAAGACAACAGTACTGTCATGATGCATCGACGATTTGACCCGCGCGCCCTATCGGCCTAAGCAATCTAGGCATCGGCGGGGTTGTGCGATCTGGAGGAATGTCATGACGGTTCAGGCCCTTGGCTACGTCGGGGTGCGGGCGCCAGGGATCGAGGACTGGTCGCGTTACGGGGGCGGGCTGCTTGGGCTGCAGCGCATCGACAAGACCCGCTCGACCTGTGCATTCCGCATGGACGACCGCAAGCAGCGGATCGTCGTCGACGGTTCCGGCGGCCAGGGCATTGCCTTTTTCGGCTGGGAAGTCGCCGATGCGGGGGCGCTCGATGCGCTCGGCGCCAGGCTCGAGGCGGCCGGCGTCAGCGTGGCGCACGGTTCCCGGGCGCTTGCGGACGAGCGCCACGTCAAGGACCTGATCGTCCTCAATGACCCGAACGGCAACCGGCTCGAGCTATTCCACGGCGCCGAGACCGCATCCGATGCGTTCCGCCCGGGCCGCTCCATTTCCGGCTTCCGCACTGGCCCGCTGGGGCTTGGCCACGCTGTTCTCAACGTGGAGAGCGAGCAGACGATCGCGACCCTGCTGCCGTTCTACCGCGACCTGCTCGGCTTCCGGCTGACGGATTTCTACACCAAGCCGTTCTCCGCCTATTTCATGCACGTCAACCCGCGCCATCACAGCCTGGCCTTGATCAAAACCGGCAAGAACGCCGTGCATCACATCATGATGGAGCTCTATTCCTTCGACGATGTCGGCCAGGGGCTCGACATCGCCCAGATGGAAGACGGCCGGATCGCCACCACGCTCGGGCGTCATACCAGCGACTTCATCACCTCGTTCTATACCTGGACGCCGTCCGGGTTCATGGTCGAATATGGATGGGGCGCCCGTTCCATCGACATGCAGACCTGGCAAGCCTATGAGCGCACCGAGGGGCCGAGCCTGTGGGGCCATGAGCGCGGCTGGCTGCCGGAAGCCGAGCGCAATGCGGCGCGCGAGAAACGCATGCAGCTTGCCCGCGATGGCGTGCGCCAGCCGGTGCAGGTGATCGAGGGCAACTATCAGGTCAATGCCGGCGTGTGCCCCTGGTGGGACGCGCAGAAGCAGAGGAGCGCCTGATCTGGTTCAACAACAAATAAAACTCGCTCTTCGCCAGGGAGGAGATGCGGACGTGCGCGTGCCCCGCTACGAGGGCCGCGCCAGGGCTGTTGTTTTCGTTGCACTTGGCCTGATGATCGCCGGCTGCGCCGGACAGCGCGGTCCGATGGGCGAAGCCGAATCCAAGCAATTGCAGGACCAGTCCTACGCCGCCGCGCGCAAGTGCGACGTCACCTATTCGCCGAATGACGCCAAGGTCGCGGTGGCGCGCGCCAAGTGCCACACCGAGGCTTGGAACATTCTGCGGCCGACCATGCCATACCCGGAAGTCCTGGACAAACTGATCGC
>JAFAXD010000325.1 GCA_019241285.1 Xanthobacteraceae bacterium
CAATGCCGATGACCGGGATGCCGGCTTGGCTGAGGAGCGCACGCAGGCCTTCGGAGCCGAGTGCCGGCCCGTATCCGGGTTTGCTCGGCGAGGCATGGACCGGGCCTGCAACCGCATAATCCACCACGGCCGGATCGAGGGCGCAGAGCGGTGCGCCGCTATGGACGGAGATGCCGACCAGTGCGGCTGATCCGAGCGCAGCACGCGCAGCGGACGCGTCGCTCCCTTCGGGCAGGTGCACGCCATCCGCGCCACTCGCCCGCGCCAATGCCGCGTCGCCATGCAGCGACAACACAGCCCCGAACTCACGCGTGATTGGCAGCAACTCGCGTATGAGCGCTACTAGTTCGGACCCCGGCAGATCCTTCTCCCGCACGCTGATCCAACGACAGCCGGCGCTGAGCACCGCAGTTACGATGCCCGCGAGCGCGGTTGATGCCTGCGTGCGGTCGGTGATCACCAGCAGTGGCGGATCGGGAAGGATCACGTCCCCACGAGACCAAGCTGCGGACTGGATGGCTCGGCATAGAACCGCTTGGGAATGCGACCGGCGACGCGCGCGAGCCGCCCAGCCTCGACGCCAGCGCGCATGGCCGCCGCCATTTGGACAGGATCGTTGGCGCGCGACACCGCGGTGTTGACCAGCACCGCGGCGCAGCCCAGCTCCATGGCGAGCGCCGCATCGGACGCTGTGCCGATCCCCGCATCCAGGACCACGGGTACTGGGGATCGGGCGCAGATCAGCTCGATCAGGTGCGGGTTGGAGATGCCAAGGCCGGACCCAATCGGCGAGCCGAGCGGCATCACCGCCGACGCACCCGCATCGGCAAGCTTGCGACAGGTCACCGGATCGTCATTGCAATAGGGCAGCACCACGAAACCCTTGGCGACCAGCATTTCGGTTGCCCGGATCAGTTCCTCCACATCTGGATAGAGGAGCTCGCGATCGCCGATGACCTCGACCTTGATCCAGTTGGTGTTGAGCGCTTCGCGCGCAAGCTCCGCGGTCAATACGGCATCGCGCGCCGTCTGGCATCCGGCCGTGTTCGGCAGGAAATGCACTTTGCCGCCCAGCAACTCCACCAGGCTTTCGTCATCGCCGGCGAGGCTGATGCGCCGGATCGATGCCGTTGTCATTTCGGTGCCGCTCGCCGCCACCGCATCAAGCATGCACTTGCGGTTCGGATATCCGGCCGTGCCGAGAAACAAGCGCGAGCGAAACGCACGGCCGGCAATGACCAGAAGGTCGGTTTCTTTATTCATGTGTCTTGTTCCTTCACGTCAGCCCCCTTGCAGTACACGCACGATCTCGATGCGATCACCGGGATGAAGCGCCGTCGCGTTCCACGCGGTCCGCGGCACGACAGCGCCATTGACCGCGACCGCGATCCCGGTGCGGTTCGTCTGTTGCGCCTTCTCGGCGACGAGAGCTGCGACGGTTTCGGCGATCAGCGGCTCGCTCTCCCCATTGACTGAAATTGTTGGCGCCATGATCTTCCTGCGTTCGTTTGTTGTTCATTCCGCGGCGTGCGCGAGCGCAAATCGTTCGATGCCGAATGGCGCCAGCGCCGGATCAGCAACATCATCCAAAATGAGGGCGGCGATGAGATCCGCGGTGATTGGCGTGAGCAGAATTCCGTTGCGATGGTGACCGGTGGCGTAGATCAGGCCCGGTATCGGCCCCGCGCCCAGGATAGGCGCATCATCACGGCTGCCGGGCCGATGACCAACCCACATCTCGAGGATCTGCAATTCCTCGATGCTCGGAACAATGCGCCACGCGGACTCGAGCAACGTCAGCATGGCGCCGGCGGTGAGCGAAGCATCGAATCCGCGCTCTTCGACAGTTGCGCCGACGAGCACGCGTCCATCGCGGCGGGGCACGAGGTAGACGCCCGGCGCGCAAATCACGTGATTGATCAGCGGCGCCGCAGGATCCATGTGCAGCGCCAGCATCTGGCCCTTCACCGGGCGCACCGGCGGTCGCAAATCTGCGGGCAAACCGCCAATCCCCCGCGACCAAGCCCCCGCCGCAAGCACTACGATATCTGCTGTGACCTGCTGCCCGTCTTCGAGCACGACGCCAGTCGCCGCGCCAGCCGAGCTCAGAATCTCTGCGACGGCGCGGTGCTCGTGGATCGTCACCCCGTTCCGCCGCACGGCCTCGCGCAGGGCTGTAACGAGGCGCCGATTATCGACCTGATGATCTTGCGCACAAAGAACCGCGCCGGCGATGGTCGTGGCGAGATGCGGTTCGCGCCGGCGCACCTCTGACGCGGTGAGCCATTCGACCGGAAGGTTGAGCTTCTGCTGAAGCGCAAGGTGGTGCATCAGCTGAGCGCGGTCGTCGCCCGTCACGGCGACGATCAGCGTGCCCTCCGTCCGCAGTTCCACGTCGATGCGGGTCGCGTCCAGCAATTCCGCTGCGAACGCGGCCCACCGGGCATGACTGGCCCGGCCGAGCGCAACCAGCGCCTCCTCCCCCGGCTCGGCTTCCATGGTGGCGGCGAGCATGCCCGCCGCCGCATGGCTGGCGCCGCGGCCAGCCGCACCGCGGTCGAAAATCGTCACCTGGGCGCCGCGGGTCGCGAGCCGCCAACCAATGGCAAGCCCAATGACACCGGCCCCGATGATGGCCACCCTTGGATTGTCGCGCCTTGTCGGATGAAGTTTCATCCGGCGGCTCCCTACGCTGGCATGACCCAGACAGGTTCGATGGGTTTGATCTCAGCCGCGCTCGCACGCGGCACCCCAGGCCGTTTCATCTCTATCTTGGCACGTTTACCGGCCGCGGGAAGCGACCCACCGTCGCAGGCCAGGCCTGCGGGCGACGCAGATCAGGCCCGGCCCGAGCCGCGAATAAGGCCGCGCAGCCAGATGGCGCAGACAAGCCCGGTCGCGATGATCATCGCGGCTCCGAACCAGAGGCTCGGCATCAGGCCGACCTTCGCCATGCCGATGCGGTAATAGATCGGACCGATCGACTGGCCAAGGAAGAAGAATGTGGAGTGAAACGCGGCGGCCGAGCTACGTGCGCTGGGCGCGAGTTCGGTGACGAAAATCTGGATCACGCCGTGCAGGAAGTAGAAGGCGCAGCCGAACAGAGCAAAGATCGCGAGTTGGACTTGCCAAGGCGGCAGGAACGACAGCGCGATCAATCCCAAACCCATCAGCAACCCGCCGGTAAACATCAGCTTGGATTGCCCGAGCCAAGGCAACGCCCACGGAATCACAAACGAGTACAAAACCCCGCCCACGCCAAAACCAGCAATCACGAGACCCGCAATTGTAGCTCGCTCCTCGCCGATCTGATGCAACAGCGGCGCCACATACGGGAATATCCCGAACAGGAAGATGCCTTCCATGAGCACGCCGCCGAAACAGAACTTCGCCATCGGATTGGTGAAGATCAGCCGGTAGCTCGCTGGAATTTCGCGCAGGTCGACCTTCTCGCGCGGTTTGATGCCGGGGCCGCCAAAGCCGATGAAGGCCGCGATCAGTGCGAATGCGGCCATGCATCCGTTGAAGATGAACACGGCGCGCCAGCTGCTCAGATCGGCGATAACGCCCGACGCTGATGAACCCAACAGATTGCCGAGCATGGCTCCAGCCAGCAGCCGACTGATCGCGACCTGCCGCCCCTTGATCGGCACGACCTGGGCCACGAGCGCGAGCGAGATCGGGAAAATGCCGCCGGCCACGATGCCGGAGACAACGCGCGACAGCATGAGAACCGGAAGGTTCCAGGCAAACGCACCGGCGAAGACGGCCAGGGTCACGACCACCAGGCACGCAAACATGGTGCGGGTCTTGCCGAGCACGTCGCCCATGGCGCCGAGCACGGGTTGCATCAGCGCATAGGGCAACGCGAACGCGGTCGCCAGCAACGCCACGGTCTCAGGCGGCTGCGACAGGTCGGCGGCGATCTGCGGAATGATGGGGTCGACCGCGCGGAAGAAAAGGCTGCTCGAGAACACCGCCAGCCACACCGTCGCGAGGATGCGCCGGGGTGAAAGCGTGGGCGGCGGTGGCGCAGCCGGTGACGGCGGCGTGCTCATGCCTTGGCGAGCTTGTCGAAGGCCATCAACGTGCGCAGCAGGCTCTCCATCTCGCGCAGCGGCACCATGTTGGGCCCGTCGGACGGAGCGCGATCGGGATCCTGATGGGTTTCGATAAACACGCCGGCTACTCCGACTGCGACGGCCGCGCGCGCCAGGACCGGGACAAATTTGCGCTCGCCGCCCGATGTGCTTCCTTGCCCACCCGGCTGCTGCACCGAATGCGTCGCGTCAAAGATCACCGGCGCTCCCGTCTCGCGTAGGATCGGCAGCAGA
>JAFAXD010000472.1 GCA_019241285.1 Xanthobacteraceae bacterium
GCCGCCGGACGGCGTGGTGCGACTGACATAGTCGAAGATCTTACCGTCCTTCATGCCGTAGTCGGCGAGCCGCTCGACCCTGCGATTGCGGTCGAAATAGACAGCCACGATCCGCCGGTTGGTTTCCTGCTGCGGAAAGAACGACGTCTGCTCGGTCTTCTGTGAGATGTAGTAGAACACCTCGCCGCTGACCGTGGCGACTGTGGACGGCGTCCCCAACACCACTAGCACCTGGTCTTGCGAGGCGCCGAGCGGAATCTGCTCAAGCGCGCCGTCCGGAAGGACGTAGCCGCGCTGATAAGTCTGCGTGAGGGCACCGCAGGCGCCCAAGGCCAAAGTGACGGCGGCCGCCAATGCGAAACGCCGTAACGCCGCTGGACGCGGAGCCGCGCTTGCCCACCCTTTCAAGCGGAATTCCCCTTGCGTCATCGATCCCCTTGACCTACCCCGCACGCAACCGAATTTCAATGGAGCGGCCTATGGTTAGAGCCGCTCCGACCGTCAAACTTGGAGCAATTGGTAAATGATCTGGCGGCGCCGGTCCCCCCAGGACGCGACGATTGACCGCCTCTATGGCACGATCGTGGCACAGGTGCGGCTGCCTGTGTTCTATACCGACTACAATGTCGCAGACACGGTCGAGGGACGGTTCGAGCTGCTGGTCCTGCACCAGGCGCTGACGGCCCGCCGGCTCGCTGGCGATCCCATGCTCCGCCCGCTCGGGCCGCCGCTTTTTGACCGATTCTGCCGCGATCTGGACCACAACCTGCGCGAGATGGGCGTCACCGACCTGGGGGTTCCTAAAAAGATGCAGGGATTCGCGGCCGCCTATTTCGGTCGCGCCCGCGCCTATGAGCAGGGGTTGAGTGCCGGCGTCTCGGCCGATTGCGAGGCGGCCGTTGCACGAAACGTCTTCGGCCAGCCGGCGCCCGGTCCTGGCGCACGGCGGCTCGCGCATTACATGTGTATAGCAGCGCGTGCCCTTGATGACTGCGCGGCTTCGAGCCTCTCTCGGGGCGAGCTGTCGTTTCCCGATCCTGCGACCATTCCGATGGCCGCCGCCGCATGAAGGCGCTCATGAGCGATTCCCCACGAAAACCTGCCCGGTCCACCTCATCGCAAAGAGGCAATTCCTCCCCCTGGAGCGTCCCCCTTCGGTTCGAGGACGTCCCGCCGGAGACGGGCCGGCAGGTGAGGCTGAGTGCTGACGCGCAGGCGCGCGACGCGGTCGCCTTAGTTGCGGGGTTGCGCGAGCTCCCGCGGCTCGACGCGAGCTTCGAGGTGGTCCGGTCGGGAACGGCTGGCCTGCATGTCACCGGGACGGTGTCGGCGACCGTTGGGCAGACATGTGTGGTCACGCTCGAGCCGATGGAAAGCGAGATCAACGAAGCCATCGACCTGGTCTTCAACCCGAGCCCGGATCCTGGCGCGAGCATGGATCTGAATCTCGATACGGACGAGCCGGAGATCGAGCCGTTGATTGACGGGGTCGTGGATCTGGGGGCGCTCGCCACCGAGTTTCTGATTCTCGGGATCGACCCCTATCCTCGGAAGCCTGGGGCGGTATTCGAGGCGCCGCCCGCAGGCGAGCCGTTCGCCGGCCCGTTTGCGGGGCTTGCCGCGTTGCAGAAGAAATCGCAAAAATAAAATCGCTTCCGGGTGTTGTGACGTGGTCGGTTGGCGTGCAAACAAGGCCTGCACCCCATTGTGTCCACCCGCCGAACCGGTATTGTCCCCCGCTCACTAGGCAATCGGTCGCGAGGACCGAAGACCTCTGCCAAGGCCGATTGATGCCGCAGAAAGTTCGAATTGCGCTTGACGCGATGGGGGGAGATCACGGCCCATCGGTCATCGTCCCCGGCGCCGAAATTGCGCTCGACCGTCATCCCGACACGGAATTTCTGCTCTACGGCGACACGGCCCTGATCGACCCATTGCTCTCCACCCGGCCCAAGCTCGCCGCCGTGTCGCGTGTCTTTCACACCGATGTGGTCGTGAAGATGGACGACAAACCCAGCGTCGCGTTGCGCCAGGGGCGTTGGAAATCGTCCATGTGGCGCGCCATGGATGCGGTGAAGAAGAACGAGGCGGACGTCGCCGTCTCGGCCGGCAATACCGGGGCGCTGATGGCAATGGCGCGCTTCAATCTCAAAATGGGGCCCGGCATCAGCCGCCCGGCTTTGGCTGCGCTGTGGCCCACGCTGCGCGGCGAATCGGTCGTGCTCGATGTCGGCGCCTCGATCGGCGCCGATGCGTCGCACTTGATCGATCTCGCCATCATGGGTGGCGCCATGGCGCGGATCCTGTTCGATCTTGAGCGGCCGACCGTCGGGCTTCTCAACGTCGGGGTGGAGGAAGTGAAGGGGCTTGAGCCGGTGCGCGACGCCGGCCGCATGCTGCGCGAGATGAGCCTGCCCGACCTCGATTACGTCGGTTTCGTGGAAGGCCACGATATCGGCCTCGGCGCGGTGGATGTCGTGGTGACCGAAGGATTTGCCGGCAATATCGCGCTCAAGACCGCGGAAGGTACAGCCAAGCAGATGGCGACGCATCTGCGCAACGCCATGGCACGGACGCTGCGTTCGCGCATCGGCTATTTGTTGGCGCAGGGCGCCTTTCGCACGCTGCGCGACAAGATGGATCCGCGTAAAGTCAATGGCGGCGTGTTTCTCGGCCTCAATGGCCTTGTCATCAAAAGCCATGGCGGTACGGACAGTGAAGGTTTCGCCACGGCTGTCGACATGGGCTATGACATGGCTCGCTACGAGCTGTTGGCGAAAATCAACGACACATTGAGCAAGCGCGCGCGCAACGACAACCAAGCCCTGATGGTCGGCGGAGCGGCCTCGTGAGCGTCATGCGTTCGGTTGTCATTGGCTGCGGCAGTTACCTGCCGGCTCGGGTCGTGACCAATGACGACCTCGCCCGCATGGTGGACACCTCGGACGATTGGATCACTCAGCGCACCGGCATTCGCGAACGCCACGTCGCGGCCGAGGGTGAAGTGACGTCGGACTTGGCGCTCGCGGCGGCCCGGGCCGCATTGGCGAATGCCGGCATTGACGCTTCATCGATCGACCTCGTGGTGCTCGCCACGTCGACCCCGGACAATACGTTCCCGGCGACCGCGACCACGATACAGGCCAAACTCGGCATGACCCATGGGGCCGCTTTCGACCTGCAGGCGGTTTGCTCCGGTTTTGTCTATGCGCTCGCTACCGTCGATGGACTGCTGCGCACTGGCGCATTCCGGCGCGCACTGGTGATCGGTGCCGAAACCTATTCGCGGATTCTCGACTGGAAGGACCGTTCAACCTGCGTCCTGTTCGGCGACGGCGCCGGCGCTGTCGTGCTTGAGGCCCTTCCGCAACCGGGCACGCCGGCCGACCGCGGGCTGCTCACGGTCCACTTGCGGTCAGACGGCCGTCATAAGACGAAGCTTTATGTTGATGGCGGGCCGTCCTCGACCGGCACGGTGGGGCGCGTTCGCATGGAGGGCCGCGCGGTTTTCAAGCACGCGGTGGCCATGATCTCCGATGTCGTGTACGACGTGTTGAAGGACACGGGCTATACGGCGGCCGAGATAGACTGGTTCGTTCCGCACCAGGCCAACAAGCGCATTATCGATGACTCGGCGCGCAAGTTCGGCATCGCGCCCGAGAAGGTCGTGACCACGGTCGATCGCCACGGCAACACCTCGGCGGCCTCAATCCCGTTGGCGCTGGCCGTCGCCGTCGCCGACGGTCGGATCAAACGGGGCGATCTGTTGCTTTTGGAAGCCATGGGCGGCGGATTTACCTGGGGAGCGGCACTCCTGCGCTGGTAAGAACAGTGGGCAAACGCTTGCCGGTTGACATGCGTTGACCCTGTTGACTTGAATGGGCAAGCTCATATCGTTGATTATTCGTGAAAATGTCGGTCGAGGGCGGGCGGGATGGCCGGGAAGACAGTCACGCGGGCGGACTTGTGTGAGGCCGTCTATCAAAAGGTAGGCCTCTCGCGCACCGAGTCGGCTTCATTGGTTGAGCTCGTGCTCAAAGAGATCACCGACTGCCTCGAACGGGGCGAGACGGTGAAACTATCGTCATTCGGTTCGTTCGTGGTGCGCAAAAAGGGCCAGCGGGTTGGGCGCAATCCGAAGACCGGCAAGGAAGTCCCGATTTCGCCGCGCCGGGTGATGGTGTTCAAGCCATCGGCCATCCTCAAACAGCGCATCAACTCAACGCACGAGGAGCCGTCGGCGTAAAGCGAAAGGCGGGCAGTGATCCGCGCTGACGGAATAGGAACGTTCTGATCAAACGACTTGGAGGCGATGTTGGAAAAGGATCCGGAAGCGTTTCGGATCATCAGTGAGGTCGCTGAAGATCTCAACGTGCCCCAACACGTGCTTCGATTCT
>JAFAXD010000553.1 GCA_019241285.1 Xanthobacteraceae bacterium
TCTTGCCGCTGGCCGCAACTTCCGTCCCGTCGCGCACGTCCAGCACCAGGGTGTTTCCCTTGGCGATCATCTCGCGCGCGTCGCTCGGCGTGATGCGTGGCACCGAGGCATTCGCTGCGTCCATCATCTGCTTGAGCCTCAATGGCATCACACCCTCCTGCATGTTCCTATTCGTCATTGCGAGCGAAGCGAAGCAATCTAGAGAGAGGCTCGGTGGGCGCAATCAAATTTGAGGCGCTGCGCTGGATTGCTTCGCTTCGCTCGCAATGACGAGTCCGAACCGTCTTTGCGAGAGAGCACGACAGTAGCCCTGCTATGCGGATGCCAAAAGCGACGAAAAAAGCCCCGAGCAGGGGAGCCCGGGGCTGCACACAGGATGGGTATACGACGGGAGAATGCCAGCACGGGCGCTCGCCATCAACGAAAGCCTTAAAGCAAGGTTAACGTCGACGCCGGCCGGATCGATTTACCGCGTTGTTTCAGCTCTCGATACACAAGAAATTTTGCATGTGGCGGCGGGACGCCATTTTTCCGGCTTTATTACAGCGTCAACAAAGTGTTACAAAGATACGATTTGCGTTTCACGCAGTCGGAGACAGCCATGTGGGTTAAGGGGGTAGGGACTGTCGCATTCGTCCTTTTGGGTCTGTTTGCGAGCGTTAACGTTAAAGCTCAAACTTCAACAACACCGTACACCGTCAACGGCCTGCAGCTCGGCGCCCGACTCGCGCCAAACAGCGGCGCCTATCGGGACTATAATTGCACCCCCAGTTCGGCGTTTGCCGTGTTGACCTGGTGTTCCCGATCCGCAGCGGAAAAGGGAAGCTACGGCCAGAAAAGCGCATCCTATTCGCTGCTGCGCACGACCGACGGCACCATCGTTTATGCCAACCGGGCAACGGATCTTTCTTCCTTCAAGCCGGACGCAGCGAAAAAGGAACTGCAAAAGCTGGCGCAGCGCTATGGCACGCCGCGCATCATCGACATGCCGCACAAGCCGAAGTCGGCGCAGGGCATGATTGCGTCCTGGGGCGATGTTGTTCTTGAACCGCTCGACGCGACCAGCATGAGCCAGCTCGCGCTGGGCAAGAGCCCGAACAAAGGTTTGATCATCGACTTCCTCGGCAACTTCCGCCGCTCGGCACAACTGGGATTGCCGGTCTATCGGATGACCGGGGGTGCCGGCTTCGTGTGGGCGGCAAGCTTCAATAAAACGGGCGCGGGGACGTTGCGCTTCGCCGCGGTCAATCCATCGGCATTGTCCGCTCCGGTGAGTGCTCCGCCGCCTGTGGCTGCAGAGCCCGCCGCGCAACCGACCGAAAAGGAAGCCCAGGCCGAGCCGCAGATGTCAGCTCAGCCCGAGGTTCAACCTGAGGCGCAGCCAGAGCCCTCGCCACAGGCTCAAGTGCAGTCGCCGGCACCGGCTCAGCCTGAACCTCTACTGCAGTCTCAGGCGCCAGCCCAACCGCAGCCTCAACCTCAGATACAGTCGCAAGCGGCGGCGCCAGAGCCGACCCCGGCGGCGCCCGTCGCCCTGGAAGCCGTGCCGGATGCGAAGCTCGCTGAATTGAACCAAACAATCGACAGACTGAAATGGCAGCTGGCGAGTTACGCCAAGGACGTGATCCAGCTTGAGAAGGAAAAGGGAGAGGCGCAGCAGGCCCTGCCGCAGCTTCACCAAGCTCTGAACGACGCCGATACAGCCAGACAACAAGCGCAAGCAGCGGCGCTTGCTTTACAAGGGCAGCTTGATGCGGCCATTCGCAGGTCGAACAATCTTGCCTATGCGATGCTCGCCGGCCTCGTCGTGGTCCTGCTCACCTATGGGGCGGTTTTCGCGGGCAAGTGGAGGCAGATGTGGTTGGCTCGGCGCGAGCTCAATCAGAAGCTGCCGAAGCTGACGCAACAGACCGCTCCGGGTCCGGTTAGCGCGGCAGGCCTGCTCTCCGAATTGGAGCAGCACGTCGCCAACATCAATGCCGAGCCCCGCGCGGCGGCCCCCACCGTGGTGCCCGATCAGGACCCAACACCGGCGCCCGAGGAAACTCCCGCCGTGGCGCGTGCGGAGACGCCTGCTTCGTAATCGCTCGGTCCACGTGCATTGGGTTTGCATCACGTCCTGATTGGGGCGCAACAGGCATGCCCCCCGGACGGCTGTATCAGCCGCCATCTTCTGCGCTAACGTCTTCCCAAATTGCGTAGCGCAACGGAGACCCGACATGGAAGAGCTGGGCCTCGGACGGGAGTCCGTCGGGCAAACCTTGGGCGACCGGACGCCAGTCGCCTGGCGGGACCTGCGCGACTGGCTCAAGCTTGTGGAGCAGGCTGGCCAGCTTAAGCGGATCGATGCACCAGTCGATCCGGACGAGGAGCTCGGCGCGATCACATTCATGGCCGGCCGCAATACCGACGCGCCGGCGCTGCTGTTCAACAATCTGGTCGGTAACGAGACGGACGCGCGCGTCCTTTCCAACATGCTCGGCGCCAGCAAGGAGCGCTATGCCATTGCGGTCGGTCTCGATCCGGACGCCAGCATATCCGACCTGATCATGGCGTCACGCGACTTGATGAAGCGACGGCTTGCGCCCAAGCGCATCGCCAAGAGCGACGCGCCGGTGAATGAAATCGTAGAGCAGGGCGATGAGATCGACGTCACCCAGTTTCCCAGCCCGAAGTTCTGGCCGGGCGACGGCGGGCGCTACATCGGCACCGGCGACATCACCTTCACGCGCGATCCGGAGACCGGGCGCATCAATGTCGGCGTCTATCGGCAGATGGTGCACGGGCCCGCGCGCATCGGGCTCTATTGTTCGCCCGGAAAGCATGGCCGGCTTGATCGCGAAGCCTGGTGGGCGCGCGGCAAGCCGTGCGAAGTCGTCGCTGCCTACGGGATCGATCCGGTCCTATTCATGGTCGGCGCGCAGGTGTTCAGCGCCGATCAATCGGAGCTCGACGTCGCCGGCGGCCTCATGGGCCGGCCGGTCGAACTCACTGAAGCCGAGCATGTCGGCTTGCCGATCCCCGCCAACGCCGAGCTGGTGATCGAAGGCCTGCTGCACGACGGCGATACCGAGATGGAAGGTCCGCTCGGCGAGTTCACCGGCTACTACGGTGGCGAGCGCGCCAAGCAGCCGGTGATCGAGGTCAAGGCCGTCCACCGCCGCAAATCGCCGATCATCACTGCGGCGTTGATGGCGACCTATCCGTCCTGCGAGATCGGCGCTTATTACGCGATCATGCGTTCGGCGCGCATCCTCGACGATCTCCAGCGCATCGGCGTTCCCGGCGTGGTGTCGGCCTATTCGCATCCGGCCGCGGCTTCGGGGTGGGGCATGGTGATCGTCTCGCTCAAACAACAATATGCGGGTCACGCCGCTCAGGTGCTGGCGTTGACGGCGCAATGTCCGGCTGCGGCCTACTACACCAAATGGGTGATTGCGGTGGACGAGG
>JAFAXD010000080.1 GCA_019241285.1 Xanthobacteraceae bacterium
GTACTCGGGGAGGCGCAACTCGCCGAGCTCGCATTGGAGCCAATATTTGCGGGCTCAAACTATCCATTCGGCAAATGACAGTGGGAATTGCATGAACGACATACGCTCAGCGCTGGCGGCCGCGATGCATTCGCAGGCCGGTGTGGCGCGCGGAAACACAGTGCCGATCAAGTCGGATTCTCGTAACGATAAGAGCATTGCCACACGGCCGGAGGATGGCGGCAGAGCAGAAGCTGGGTCAAGCAAATTGGAATCGGGGATACGCGAGCTTCCGGCGAACTGGACGACGTCCGATAAGGACGTGTTTAGGGCCCTACCCGAACCGACACAGGACTTCATCCTACGACAATGCCGCAGGATTGAAGCGGACCTCGCTAACAAAAGCGAACGGCTGGCTGCATTTCACAGAGAATATGAGCCGGTCGCGAAAATGCTTGAGCCCTTCGCTGGAAGGCTGAAAGAGCTCGGCCTGACCCCACAATCGGCGATTCAGCGCTATATCGACATTGAGCGGCGGCTGGCCGGAGGAGATGGAGTTGCCGTGATCAGAGCGCTCGTGGACGGTTACAAGGTTGCCCCGGACCAGGTTATCGAGGCGCTCGGCTCGAGATTGCCCGAGGCACGGCCGGCTCTGTTGTCCCGTCCGGAGAAAATTGATCGCCAGCCGCCCCTCAATGTCACGCAACACGCAGCTACGCTACGCCATTTCGAATCGCAGCTTGAGCAGTTCAAAACCGCTGAAGACGCCGCCGGCAGCCGCCTCTATCCGCATTACGAAGACGTCGAACCCGACATGGCTGCGATGGCTCTAGCATACCGGACTCGCGCGCAAACGATCCCACCCTTGGAAGAGCTTTATGAACGGGCTGTTTGGGCGAATCCGGGGTTGCGCAGGGCGCTCGCCCAGCAGGGATCAGGCATAACAACCGCTGATGCGGAGGCAAAGCCGAAAATACCGGCAAGACGGCCGGCGTCGACTTCCAGCATCGACGAATCGAAACGAGCGATTACGACGCAATCGGCCCGCCGGTCCCTGCGCGACGAAATCCTGGCACACGCCGGCGGTTTCTGATCCTCCTGATCGGACGGATTGCTTAGATCGAGGGACCCACAGGAACATACCCGGCTGTGCGGCATCGCTTCCTCTAAACTCAAGGAAAATTCCATGGTTGATGTCGCTGCGATGGGCGATCGCATCGAGACGGCTGACGATCTCGGGGCAGGTGACGCCGCTACCTTCGCCTACTGGGAGATCCAGGAACGCATCGCGGAGAAAGAGGAGCGGCCCTGGATCAAGCGCGCTCGCGAAATCGTCAAACGCTATCGTGACGAGCGGCCCCAGGGCGGTCCCCGCACCAGCCGCTTCAATATTCTTTGGTCCAACGTGCAGACATTGCAGCCGACGCTTTACTCGCGTACGCCACGCCCCGACGTCGAGCGCCGCTTTCACGACCAGGACCCTACCGGACGGCTCGCCGCGATCCTGATCGAGCGCTGCCTCACCTATGCGGTCGACGCGGCGGATTTCGACGCCATCATGCGCGGCGTCGTGGAGGACCGGTTGTTGCCGGGGCGCGGGGTGGCAAGGGTGGTCTATGTGCCACACTTCAGGACACAATCGTCAGTCAGTAGCCAGAACGAGCAAGGAGCGGTTGGAACTGGGGATGGTCTCATTGCTGATCAGCGACTACCGATGCCTGAAGATCACGAAGTGGTCTTCGAGGAGGTCAAGCCCGTCTATGTGTTCTGGGAGGATTATCGCGAAGGGCCGGCGCGGCAATGGAGCGAGGTCCCCTGGGTGCGTTTTCGCGCCTACCTCACGCGCGACGAGCTAATTGTTCGCTTCGGGCCGGAGAAAGGCCGCAAGGTCAACCTCGACCATGCGCCACGCGGTGGTAGCGAGTCGTTGAAGGACGATCCGCCGCCGGATGTATTCAAGAAAGCCATCGTGCACGAAGTCTGGGACAAAGCGGCCAAGCGCGTGATCTGGTACGCGCCGGGAACACCGGACCTGCTCCTCGATCAACAGGACGATCCACTGCGGCTGCCCGGTTTCTTTCCGAATCCGGATCCCCTGCTTGCCACCACGACAAACGACAAGCGCATCCCGGTCCCCGATTTCGTCGAATATCAGGACCAGGCGCACGAGCTCGACGTCATCACTGCGCGTATCGATCGATTGACGCGCGCGCTCAAGGTCTCCGGCATCTATCCTGGGGAGGAAAAGCAACTGCTGCAGCAGCTGATCGACGAAGGCACTGAAAACCGCCTCATCCCGGTGGCGGACTGGCCAGCGTTCGTTGACAAGGGCAGTCTTGCCAACATGATCCAATGGCTGCCGGTGCAACAGATCGCTGAAACCCTGGTCCAGCTTTACAATGCGCGCGACCGCGTGAAGGCCGCGCTCTACGAAATCACCGGCATTGGGGACATCATGCGCGGCATGACCAACCCGCAAGAGACGCTCGGCGCGCAGGAGCTGAAAGCCAATTTCGCCACGCGCCGCATCGTGCCCCAGCAGAAAGAGGTGGGCCGCTTTGCGCGCGACCTCCTGCGTCTGATGGGCGCCGTCATCGCTGAGCATTTCTCGGAGAAGACCATTGGCATGATCAGCGGATATGCCCAGCTCGACCCTCTTGTTGCACCTGATGGTGCCATGGGGGGCGGAGCCCCGGGGTTGCTCGGCCCGAACGTGGCGCCAGCGGTGCTCGAGGCGAATCTAGCGCGGGCGCAGCAATTCGCGGCGGCCGTGGCGTTGATGCGGCAGGACGGCGCGCAAGGGTTCCGCATCGATATCGAGGCGGACTCGACCATCGCGCCCGATGAGCAGGCGGAAAAACAGGCACGCGTCGAGTTCCTGCAGCAGATGGTCCCGTTGCTCGAACAGGTGGTGCCGCTCGCCATGGGTAACCCGGCGCTCGCCTCAGTGTGCCGCGAGATCACATTGTTTGCAGCGCGCGGGTTCCGAATCGCACGCACATTGGAGGAGACCCTGGAACGGGCATTTGATGTACTTGCGCGGATGCCGGCCGCGGCGCCCGAAGGCTCTTCAGCAGGCAGGGCGGCCGCTGCCGATGTCGCCATCCGTGCGCACGCGATCGATGCGAAGTCGCAGATCGAGCGCGATAAAAACGCCATCGCTGCTGCCAAGGCTTTCGGCGATCATCAGCTCGAACAGGCGAAGCTTGCGGCGCAAAGCTTGGCGGAGCACGCCCGGCTTGGTGTTGAGACTGAGCGGCTCGAGACGGAGAAAGTCTCGCTCGGTTTGCGCGCAGCGGAGGCCGCGGCCCGGCAAGCGCAAGACTTGGGGTGATTGGCTGGGTGGAACAAGCTTCGGTTGCAAATTGCGCTTGTATTTGTTCTCTTTTTGTTCTTACATGCCGCCGCTGATCACAGCCGATGGGTCCAGTGCTTTGACCTGAACCTCGGTCTAAGGGGGCGTCCGAATGCGGCTCTGGCGGGCGGTTTGTAAGGGCGTCGATGCGTTCGCGCGAGAAATGCAGACAGGCAGGAGGCTAGCTGTGCCGCCAATCGTTGAACCTATTTCGAACCAGGGCAGATCCCTGCATGATTCGGAATTAACGCAAGCTGAGCGCGAGGCGATGGCGCGCAAGCACCGCTCCGAGTCGCGCCTGCGGGAAGAAGGCGTGCCCTTCATCCGTCACTTGCCGCGTATCGAAACGAGAGATGAGGTCAAGCTACGCACCAAAGAGGAGATTGCCTATCGGTCGCTGGCTCTGACGGTCGTTACTGCCAAGGCGGTCGGCATGCGCCAGCCGAGCGTCGAAAACGCTGTCAAGCAGCTCGGACTGGCTCCCCATTTCAGCCGACGCGAGCGCGGCTTCATTCTCGATCCTACGCCGCCGCACCAGGATGTGGTCCACTTTTCCTGGTCCGGAGAGGCGGCGTGGCCGTTGTTCTGGGCCCTCGGATTTGTTGATCGGCTTGATCGGCCGATAACTGTGGTTGGCGAGCGTGACCTGCCGCACGCCGTTCACGCCGTACAGGACCATGGCGCACAGCCGTATATCGACAGCGCACGGTTGCGGGCTTTGGACGAGGTTCTAGACCAAATCGATCTAATTTATCGATATCACTGGGCTGTGCGCGAAGCTTGGTTGCGCGGGCACAAAATGCCGGCGGGCCTCGATCCGGGTGTGGTCGAGGAGCGGCATCACGCGCTCAATTGGCTTGCTGTTCCAAAGGATGAACAACCCGACGAATGGCCCGACTGGGATGAAGTCGACACCAGCACCTAGCGGCATTTGCCTTCATTGCACGCATTATCTGGTCCCGCCGAATTGAAAGGCATTACACCTGCTTGTGCATGCGGCCGACTGCTTCACCCTATTTGCCTGCGCAGTCGAAGTTGTTGAACTAAGGCACGGATTTCGGCGAGTACCTACGGAGGACCCCAAGAAGGCTTGAAACATCCTGTGTCCTCTGTCATCGGCCTTCTGCCTTCCGCTTGACGCTCCATAAACAAAATGTATGTCGTTTTGCCAATATCGACCATCAGGAATCATTGAGCACCTGATCCTTATCACTTCTCTCACCCCTGACTCTCTGATTTTGCCACAAACTGATTTTTATTCCTGACTCCCGGAGATCGTATGACTGACCAGGACGAGGCTGGCGCCGCGGATGCCAGCGCGCAGGATATTCGCAGCGCCGTTGCGGCCGCGCTGAATGAGAGCGAAGACGCACAGCCTGCGGCGGACGAGGACCTTGCGCGGGCCGAAACCGCCCGGCTGGCCGAGGCTGGTACGGAGCCTAAGGTGGCCGACGACAAGGACGAAGATGCGTCTCGACGCGCGGCTGGCCCTGCTCAATCGCATTCCGACAACAGCCTTGCCCCGCCCGGTCGCTGGAGCGCCTCGCAGAAGGAGATGTTCAAATCTTTGCCCGATGTGGCGCAACGGTTCCTGCTCGAGCGCCACCAGGCAATGGAGGCGGACCACCATCGCAAGACTCAAGCGATTGCCAGCATCCGCCGCGACCACGAAGCGATCGGCGGCCTGTTCGCGCCGTACCGCGAGGTGATGCAGGCGCGCGGGATTACGCCACGTCAAGTGATCGAATATTGGGCCGACACAGAGCGCCGGCTAGGGCAGGGCGATGGGGTCGCTGTGATCAAAGGAATCGCGGAAGGCTATGGCATCGACCCGGACAGTATCGCGGCAGCGCTCGGGATCAGTACGGCGGCGAGCGACCAACGTACTGCTGAACGGCGCGCGGCCAACCCGCCGCACCCGCAGCGCCAATCGCCAGGGCAAGTTGAATCAGCACTTGCCGAGATCGCGCGCATCAAAGAGCGCCTCGCCGCCGACGATCGCACTCGTGCCGAGGCAGCACGAGCCGCCCAGGAGGCCGGTCGGCGCAAGCGCATTGCTGATATCGAGAGGTTCAAGAGTGCCGCCGACGAGCACGGAAACCTGCTCCACCCTTATGCGACCGAAGTCGAGGAAGACATGCTCCACCTCGCTTACGTTGCACAAGCCAGAGGACAGGACGTGCCGCCCCTGCAGGAACTCTATGATCGAGCCGTCCGCGCAAACCCCTCCACCTACCATGCGCTGCGCCTTGCAGAACAGCAATCAGTCGCACGCCAGATCAAGGACGAGGCCAGGGCAAAGGCGGCCGCCGCAAAGCGTGCGGCATCCAGTGTGACCGGCGCCCCCGGTGCCGGTCCGGCCCCAATCGGGCGCTCCTCCGTCCGTTCACTGCGCGAGGAGATCCTGTCACACATGGACAGCGACTAGACCTCCTGGGGTCGGACACCAGCTGCACCCTGTGAGCGACCCTGAACACTTATGCCGGACGCTCGGCTGGTCCTGGCGCCGGATGGGATCCCCACATCAAATTTCAAACAAATCTTTGAGGATATGAATGGCAACACCAAATACAAATTGGTCGGAAGTCACCACCACCACGCTTTACAATCGCTCACAAAAGCTCGCCGATAACGTCACCAAGAACAACGCGCTGCTGCGCCGGCTGTCGCAGAAAAGCAAGATCAAGCCGTTCGATGGTGGCCAAGCCATCGTTCAGGAAATCGAATACGCGGAAAACGGAACATTCAAACGTTATTCGGGTTATGACGTTCTTTCGATCTCGCCCTCCGACGTGTTCACGGCCGCCCAGTACCCGATCGCCCAGGCGGCAGTTGCCATCTCCATCTCCGGTCTGGAAATGCTTCAGAATGCCGGCAAGGAGAAGATGATCGACTTGCTCGAGGCGCGCATCGGTAATGCCGAGCGCACGATGCAGAACAATATCTCCAACGACTGCTACTCGAATGGAACCGCCGATGGCGGTAAGCAGATCGGCGGGCTGCAGCTGCTCGTCGCCGACATCGCTAACTCCGGCGTGGTCGGTGGGATCGATTCGTCAGCCTGGGCATTTTGGCAGAACCAGGTGCAGAGCTTCGCGAGCTACGGCCTGACGCCGGGGCCTGCCACCATCCAGACCATGATGAATCGCGCTTGGCTGTCGCAGGCTCGCCAGTCGGACCGACCCGATCTGATCGTCGCCGACAACACGTTCTTCCGCTACTACTGGGAAAGCTTGCAGGCAATCCAGCGCATTTCGGAAGAAAAGAGCGGCATGGCTGGGTTTGCCTCGCTGAAGTTCATGGATGCCGACGTGGTCTACGACGGCGGTTTCCAGGGAAACGTGGCGGGCAATGCGAGTGTGCTCGGAACGGGAGGCTCATGGCTTTCTGGCGGCGGCGCGCCCGCCTCGCACATGTATCTTCTCAACACCGAATACATCTTCCTGCGTCCGCATAAGGAACGTGACATGGTTCCGCTCGATCCGGATCGCTTCAGCGTCAACCAGGACGCCATGGTCAAACTCATAGCTTGGGCGGGCAACATGACCTGCTCCAACCGCTTCCTGCAATGCGTGATCACGCAGTAATAATAGGAGTGCATCACAATGGCTTATGCGCCTGTCGAAGCACGCGAAGGCGTGCAGCCGATCGCGCTCGCTGCGAACAATCAAAACCATCCGCTCGGATCCATCATTCGCGCATATGATCCAAGTTACGGTGAAGGCGAATTCATCTATCTGCCGGGCGTCAGCGGAACCGTGACTGGAACGGTTGTGACCTGGGGCGGCGTTTCCGGCTCGGGCGCGACCGCCAAGCCTACGTGGCAGACTGCGCTCGCGCCTGCCACCGCAAATCTTGGCCAGCCGCTCGCCGTCGCGATGGCAGCCACCGGAGCCGGCCAGTTCGGCTGGTACCAGATCGCCGGTACGGCGGTCGTTGCCGAGAACGCTACGTTCGCCGCAGCGAGCAAACCCTATCTGGCAGGGTCCGGCCGACTGACAACCGCCCAGGCCAACGGCTGCCAAGTGGTCGGCGCGGTCACCGTTACCGGCGACGGTACGCCTGTCGCCGGGTTTGGGCTTGTTCATATTAACCGCCCGGCGGCGCAGGGACAGACGGTTTAACAGGAACTGGGGTCAGGAGTCAGGAAGTATTTCTTGCTGCCTTCCCAGATCCGATCTCCTGGCCCCTCGATTCTAACTCCTGTTTCCAGACAGCTGATTTCCCTGATTCCCGGAACCTGACCTCATGACTCTGACACGCAAAGACAATCTCGTTCATCTCGGATTGCCCGCCCATCTCACCAACGAGCTTGAAACACAGGTCGCGCCGCTGGCGGACCCCCGCCTTACCGCCCCTAATCTGATCCAGGAAACCGCAGCCGACGGTGTCGTCGCGCATGCTGGCGGTGGCCAAGCAAATGCGACGCCGATCACCACTCAGACCACCCGCGTCACAACGGTTGCAACCCCTGGCGACAGCATCGTACTCCCGGCGAGCCAGCCCGGACTCGAGTTGATCGTCATCAATCACGGTGTCAATCCGATGCAGGTCTACGGACTTGGGTCGGACACGATCAACGACGTTGCGGTTGCAACTGGTGTGTCGCAAATGCAAGGCTCAGTCGTAATCTATACCTGTGTGACCGCGGGCGCGTGGTACACCGAAGGCCTCGCCACGGGCTACGCCACTGGCAACGGCGGGGCGTTCCAAACTTTCTCCTCGATCGACAACCTCACAGCTCACGCGGGCGGCGGCCAAGCACTGGGCACCGCTCTCACCGCCATGCAGAACCGGATCACTACTGTCGCGAGCGCCGGGGACAGTGTGAAACTGCCACCCTCGGCGACGGGCATGTCGCTCACCGTGATCAATGCGGCGGCCGCCAACAACATGAACGTCTTTCCGGCGAGCGGCGAAAGCATCGATGCACTCGGCGCCAATGCGGCGCGGGCGATTGCCGCGAACAAAACCTGCGAGTTCTTCTGCGTTACCGCCGGGCAGTGGCATTCGCTTATCAGCGCCTGATCAGAGCAAAGGAAAATCATGTCCATCGCTAACGCCACATATACCCGCAGCACCTCGCTGGCCGCCAGCGAGGCGCGCAACTACCCGCGCTTCTTTCTCGAGACGGTGCGCGACAATCACTCCTCGCGTCACCACGGTCGCGAGATCTTCCGCGAAGAGGAGCGCGTCGAGATCATCATGCCGGGCAATCCCTACACGCGCCCAATCATGCGTGTAACGGAGGAGCATCGCCAGACCTGGCCGAAACAGTATGAGGCTTTCAAAGCGGGCCAGGAGATCGCAGCCGAGGGCACCCCCCTCGAAGCCTGGGCGCGGATGCGGCCGAAACAGCTGCACGAACTCAAGGCACTGGGGTTCCGGACGGTCGAGCACATCGCCAACATGGACGATCAAGCGGCCGGCCGGGTCGGTGCTGGAGGCCAGGACCTGCGGCAGGTCGCGCAGGCGTTCCTCAATGACGCTGCCCGAATGGCAGCCGTCGAGCGGCTCGCTGCGGAGAACGATGCCAAGAACGCCGAGATTGAGGATTTGCGGCTAAAGCTTCACGGGCTTGAGCAGACAATAGAGCGTGTCGCGGCCAGCAAAGAGCCCGCGGCAGCGCCGCCGGTGTTGGCGTCATCGCTCGATGAGTTCGCCAAGCCCGCAGCGAACGCGGCGAAAAACTCCTAACTGCGAACACGGGCAAGCGAGCGTAGAACTGATGTCGCTTCTATCAATCTGTCAGGAAGTTGCCGCCGAGATCCCGGTGGCGCCACCGGTTGGCATTATCGGCAATCCGGACGGCACGGCCCAGTTGATGCTCGCGTTGGCTCAGCGGGCCGGCGAGGCGCTGGCGCGACGCCCGCCTGGCGGCTGGGTTAACATGATCCGGGAATACGATTTTGCAACGGCGGCCGTGTCGATATTCTCAGGTAGCGTGGCCAATACGGGGCCCGGGGGGAACGCCATCATCTCCGGTGCCACCCCAGCGGCAATTTCGGCCGTCACACCAACTGCCTGGGTGGCGTTCGGTACCGGCCTCAAGATCAACTCCCTGGTTGCCGCGGTCAATTATGCCTCAGGCACCATCACTCTCAACCAGCCGGCGGCGACCCCAGGATCCGGTCAATACATGCTCGGCCAATCCGATTATCCGGTGCCGGCCGATTTTGCACGGCCGCTTGATAACACGCTTTGGGACCGGTCGCGTTTCTGGTCGATGCGCGGACCGCAGTCGCCACAGCAATGGCAGTTGTACAAGTCCAGTGTGGTCGGACGGGCTTCCATTCAGCGCCGGTTCCGTTTCCGTCGCGCTGGCTGGCTCGCGGGCACCACCGGCAGCGGGCAGAATGTGTTCTCAGTGGACCCGGTGCCGACCGACAACGGTGCTCAGCTCGTTTTCGAATACGTGTCGAATGCGTGGTGCCAGTCGGCTGGCGGAGTGCCGCAAAGCGCCTGGGCGGCGGACACCGATACGGCGATTCTCGACGAATACCTGATCAAACTCGGCTTGCGCTGGCGCACCCTGCGCCGGTTGGGAATGTCTTACGCAGATGAGCTCGACGAGTACGAACGCGCGGTCGCCAAGGCGATGGCGCATGACGGTGGTGCCGCGATTCTCGATCTCGCACCCCCCGATCGGCTCACTTTGATCGGCCCTTGGAACTTCCCGGAAACCAACTTTGGAAACGCGGTCGGGTGATCAGGAATCGGGGTTCAGGAGGGCGGGAGTCAGGAAGGAGTAGCCGATCGTGAACTCGTGGCATGGCTTCCTACTCTTCCTTCCTGATACGATTTCCTGATTATTGGATCCTGTTGATGGCTATTCTTCCCCGCTCCCAACGGCTTGCGCTCGCTGCTCAAGCCTCCGCACGGCCTGTTTCCGTGCCAGCCCCGATCACCGGATGGAACGCGCGCGATGCACTCGACGAAATGCCGGCAACCGACGCCGTGTTACTTGATAATTGGTACCCGGATTACTCGGGCTGCGCGGTGCGCAACGGCTTTGTTCTCTATTCGACCGGTGTCGACTCATCCCCGGTGCGCACGCTCGCGGAATACAATGCGGGAGCCACACGCCGCTTCTTGGCCGCGGCTGGCGGCAAGTTCTATGATATCTCGATTGCGGGAGCGGCCGGCGCGCCGCTCGCGAGTGGGTTTGCGAGCGATGCCTGGCAGACGGTGCCCTTTCTGTCGCGGCTCTATTTCTGCAACGGCATCGATACCGTGCAAGTCTTCAACGGTAGCTCGTTCGCGAGCGCCAGCTTCACGGGGGCCTCGAGTCTCGCGTTCATTGGTTGCATCCAATATCAGAACCGCTTGTTCTTTTGGCTGCCGAATGCAACCGGCTTCTACTATGCGCCGCTCAATTCGATCAGCGGGGCGCTGGCATTCTTTGACCTCGCCGCGTTTGCTCCGCACGGCGGAAACCTCACCGCGGCGGTCACGTTCAGCCATGACGGCGGCAACGGTGTCGTGGATTTCGTCGCCTTCATCCTGTCTTCGGGCGATTGCCTGATCTACTCCGGCAACGATCCGTCGAATGTCAATGCCTGGTCGCTGGTGGGGATTTATCGTATCAGTCCTCCTGTTTCGCCGCGGGCGGTCTGCCAATATGGCGCCGAAGCATTCATCACCACTTATGACGACCACATCCCGCTGCAGCAACAACTGGTGGCGCTCAAGCTGGGGCAACTGCCTCCGCGCAGCAAAGTCTCGACCGCCGTGCAGAATGCGGTCCGCGCCAATCTCACCGGGTTCGGCTGGCAGGCACTCTATTATCCACGTGGGCGTCGGCTGATCTTCAACATCCCCAATGCGGACGGAACG
>JAFAXD010000230.1 GCA_019241285.1 Xanthobacteraceae bacterium
GGTGATCGTGCTGTTGAGATTGTGGGACATGGGGTGCTCCTTGTCTTTGGCGCCCCTTGCCAGATTCGTGGCTGGCGGGGCAGGAGCACGGCCGGACCATCCCATTAGCGGACCCAAAGCCGCCCCCCAACTTTGTGGTAAGTTTACCGCGTTGCCTCGCGGGAGGTTCACCATGATGAAGCGGCGTGCTTTCTTGGGCGGCACGTTTGGTGCCGCAACTTTGGTGACTTGCAAAGCGCAATCAGCAACGGCCATAGCGCAAAATGCGGGCGTTAAGGCGGCTCCTGAGCCGCTGGTATGGCCAATCGTAACCAAGCTACAGCCCGGCGTGCGATTGTTTGTCGGCCACGCAGACACCGTGCTCGACGTGATTGGTCGTATCGGAGCACCACCGAGTTTGGTGATCTTTACGGAAGGCAATCACCTGATGGTGTTGTCGAGCGATGATATCGTCAACGCATTTCCTGCATGGGCTAAATCGCAACCGCAATACGCCAACCTTGATCTATCCAACATTCTTCTGGTCACCCTGCCTCAGCCCATCCTTGTGCAGATGATACGCAATGGAGGAGTTGCCCTCGGCAATCTCACGCTCGAAGTAAGTCGTACCTCGGGGTTCTACCCCGACATCTTCATGGGATACCCAGAGCAATTGCGGCAGTTGTATCAGGCGGGCGTAATCGAGCCACAGGCGCGTTTTTTCTGCAAAAATCGTGGTGTTGGATTGCTTGTCCGCAGAGACAATCCATCCGGCATTCACGGCCTAGCTGACGCGGTACGACCAGGCATGCGGATCGCGCTACCAGATGCGGGCGATGTTCGTGCGAAGTGCCTTGCTGCCACCGAGGAGCTGCTTGGAAAGCCTGCAGCCGACGCTCTCGTGGCGGCGGAGTCGAATTTCCCTGGTCGTCTTGGCATCATGCATCGCGATCTTCCAGAGATGGTCGCTCGCAATTACGCTGACGTAGCATTTACGTGGTATCATCTCGTTTCATACTGGGCGCGGATATTCCCAAATCACTTTGAGTTTGTTGTCGTTCCGGGCGCCGAGCCGTTCTTTACGCAGATCGCCTTGGCTCGCGTGGCTAATCCACTCCGTTCCGATGCTATGAAAGCGTTCGACGAGTTCTTCTTCAACCGAGCAAGGGAAGTGTACCCCCGCTATGGCTTTGCACCTATGAATGACAATGAGTTCGGCGCGACGCTGGTCCTAAGTTGATCTTTCAAAAGTCCGATTAACCGCCGTCGGCACGTTTCGACCGTTTTCGAATGTCGGCCATTCAGTCGTTGTTGGGGCAAACCGGACGTCGAGACAAAGCCAAAATGGAGCGAATGACCCGAAGTGGACTCTCGCATCGGCTACTAGTCAGCTTCAACGTACCGAATGATGCTCTGATTTTGAACGTTTGCAACAAATTCTTCCGCGCGGGACAAAAGCCGGCAAAGCAAAGGAGAGCAATTTGCCTGGTTGTAGCCGAGAGTGAGATCGACGGTTGGCGGATCGCCCTCGAGCGCTCTAGCAACAACGTTTGGCGCCAGCATATTTTGCGCATAGAGCGGAACGAGAGTCATTCCGCCCTGGATGCGACTAGCGACATGGCCGACGATATGTTCTCGCCTTCGTACTTTGCCTTGAGCACGATCCCATCCTTCGACGCACATTCCTGAATCACAGCGTGCAATACCGGAGACGTTCTCGCCGAGCTGACTGATTCCAAATCACGAATCTGCCGGCTCAGGGACGGCTGTGAAGTGTTTAGGCGCCGTTGGGCAGCGGTCAAAAAGCTACCTTCCTCTGCAACTGCAATGAAATAGCGCAAATGCCGAAGTTCATTCGCCCTCAATATGCTTCCAAGGCATGCGTCGAAGCCTACTAGGTATTTGTCTCTAGCTGAAGCAAGAACTAACTTCACAGCGGTAACGCGTCGGCGGCCGGGTGTTGCCAAGGCAAGGGCTCGCTGGGGCCGCTGAGCGCGGTAAAATTTGGCGTGCGTGCTGATTCCGTCTCTGCGGTCAAGTGCATGAATCACGAACAGCATTGGCTTCGCCCGGTGGTGCGGTCGATTATGTCACCCCTAAACACTTTTCCGTTTGTCACGCGGTGCCGTGCGTCTTCAGCGAAATCATAGATGTGACCCGCTGACGTTTCCAGGTACTGACCGCGGCGTAATTGCTCTCCACGATCTCCTCCACAATCCCGTCGGACAACTAACAGCGACTATGCGCGCAGCTGTCTACGAATCGCGTTCGAAGTGAGCCAGGCGCGCACGTTCCCACGACCTGCTGATCACTTGGCGTCCTACGCGGCCCCGATATGCATCGCCTGCCAGGATGTGCTTCAATGCATCACCCCTTTGAGCGAGGTCTGCCCGGCTCTCACCGCGTCGACCACCGTGCGGATGGCCTGGATGACAACCGGGGCGTTGTCGATCATGATGTTGTGTCCCGCGTGCGTGTCGGTGATGTGCACCGCGCCGGGCACGAGCGCCGCGAGCGCATTCTGTGCCGCAGAGTTCGTTCGGTCGACGACCGCTCCGAAGTTCGGCGGTGTATCCGGCGGCAGCTCACCGGCCTTGATGAGCTTGGGTACGACATCGATGAACTTGTCGCTGGCCGTGAGCACGACAACGGGCATGGGCCTTAGCGCTGCCGCGTTGGCCGTCTGGTTCAGGGTCTCATCGAAATCCTGCCGTTCCAGATCCGGGTAGGCCGAAAGGGCCGTCGCCGGCCGGGCGTTGATGCGTTTCCAGATCTGCCACTCTTCAGGTGTCATCTGGGCCCGAAGCTCGGGCGTGAGGACGTCGACAAAAACGATGCCTTTGACTTCATCAGGATGCTCGCCGGCGAAGACCCGTGCGAGCGTGCCGCTGAAAGAGTGCGCAACGAGGACGTAAGGACCCGGTACATCGGCCGCCTTCAGCAGAGCGACGAGGTCGTCGACCCCATTTTGAGGACTGGTCGGCTGGGGCACCGGGTCGCTGCGGCTGAACGTTTGGTCGAGGTGCGGCGCACCGGGTCGGTCGTAGGCGCACACCCGCGTCGTCTTCTGGATGTCGTCATAAACCGTCGGACCCTTCTGATCAGCAGCGTGCCACAGGTCAGACGCCGTGTCCGTGCCCGACATGAGCAACACGGTGGGTGATCCGCGGCCATGACACTCGATGTACATCATCCGTCCCCCGCCGATGTCGACCCGCTTGGCGAAGGACTCAGCGCGCGCCGTTGTCGCCAGCGAGCAAGCGAACGCAATGAGAGCCAGCGATTTCACGACGACGTTTGCCATGGTCGTTCGCCTTTTGCCTCTATTCATCTGCTCGATGTTGACCCGCACTATGGGCGCGAGATCCGTAAGTCAGAACGGCAACTAACTAGCGTCGCCAGTCTCTAAGCCATTCTCGCGTGCTGCTTGCGAGGTCATTTTGTCCTCCCAAGTCTCCAGCGCCCAAATCCAGGTAAAGGGATAGAATGCATGACGCGCGCATCATATCATGCCGACGATCGTCGCTCATGCTGCGCGAGGAGGTCTGCCGAAACGCGCGTTGGGGGCTCGTCGTGTCGATGTATCCAAGGCTGCTTGGGATTGCTGCCGTTGTATTCGGCTTCGGTCTGTCCGCGGCGCTCCCTGCTGGCGATGTCTCGAAGGGCTCCTGGAAATTCGAAATCGACCGCCGGGATAACCCGATGCTGGTCTTTTACGACACTCATGGCAAAACAATATTTCGCATCTATTGCGGGACGCATTTCGAGACGGATGCGGTCTACCCGGGCGCGGCGCCAAAACAGGATAACACCCCCGCTTCGATCACGATTGCCAACGGCAAGACCCAGATGGACTTCGCCGGCTTCACCTACCTGCTTGATGGCCCCGGTTCCGAGGGCTGGCCGCCGAACACCACGATGTTCAACCAGGCGGACCTCGGCTACGCCCGCGACGACCCCGAGCTTTACGAAGATAAATGGCACGCTTGGGAGAAGCAGGTCTTCGATTTTTTGGACTCGGGGCATCCGCTGACGATTTCGGCCGAAGGCAAAAGCTATGTGCTGCCGCCGATCAACGTGCCGCGCTGGCGCGTGCGCTTCCAAAAAATCTGCTGACACGCCGCAGCGATCCACCGCGCTTGTTTGCAGCGACGCGATCAGCCGAAAATCTTGCGCGCCAGGCGTTGGCATTTCAGAATGAACGTACGCAGCCGTAATCGCCGGCTCGGCGCCGTAACACGATAGGACATTGAAGGTGGCAAAGATCACGCCTGGGGTTGGCCCCCAGCATTCGCAGCTTGTTGTCCTTGTGGGCGCCACGGGCGATCTGTCGCGGCGCAAGCTGCTGCCTGGTCTGTTTTATCTGTCGAGCGCCGGTTTTATCCCGAGCTGCCGGATTATCGGCGTCTCGCTTGACCAGCTTGACGCCGATGGCTTCCGCAAGTTCGCGCGCGAGGCGCTCGATCAGTTCTCCAGCCGAAAGGTGAAGGACGCGGATTGGGCCGCCTTTGCCGAGACGCTGGACTATGTGCCGACCGGCGCCGGTGCTGACCCGCTCAAGGCGGCAGCGGCCGAGGCGGAGCGCAAGCTGGGCAACGAGAACAAGCGCCTGCTCTATCTCAGCGTGCCGCCCAATGCCGCCTTGTCGGCCGTACGCCTGCTGGCGGAGGCGGACCTCGTCGATCGCTCCCGGATCATCATGGAGAAGCCATTCGGAACCGATTTGAAAAGCGCGGTGGCGCTGAACGCCAAGCTGCACGAGGTCTTTTCTGAGGACCAAATTTTCCGCATCGACCACTTCCTGGGCAAGGAGCCGGCGCAGAACATCCTCGCATTCCGCTTCGCCAACGGGTTGTTCGAGCCGATCTGGAACCGCAACTTCATCGATCATGTCCAGATCGATGTTCCCGAGACGCTCGGGCTCGGCATGCGCTCCGCCTTCTATGAGGCGACCGGGGCATACCGCGACATGGTGGTCACGCACCTCTTCCAGATACTCGCGTTCATGGCGATGGAGCCACCGACAGCGCTGGCGCCCGGGCCCATCAGTGAGGAAAAGAACAAGGTCTTTCGCAGCATGCTGCCGATCGATCCGAAGCATGTCGTGCGCGGACAATACACGGGCTACCGCTCCGAGGCGGGCGTCGACCCCGAGTCCGATACGGAGACCTTTATCGCGCTGAAATGCGCGATCGATAATTGGCGTTGGGCTGGCGTGCCGTTCTTCCTACGCACCGGCAAGCGATTGGCGGAGGGCCAGCGCATCATCTCCATCGCCTTCCGCGAACCGCCCAAGAGCATGTTCCCGCCGGGGTCGGGTGTCAGCGCGCAAGGCCCGGATCATCTGACCTTCGATCTCGCGGACGCCGCGAAGATGTCGCTCTCCTTCTACGGCAAGCGGCCGGGGCCCGGGATGCGGCTCGATAAGCTGAGCATGCAGTTCGCCATGCACGATACCGGCTTGATCGGTGACGTGCTCGAAGCTTATGAGCGCCTGATCCTCGACGCGATGCGCGGCGACCATACGCTGTTCACGACCGCCGAAGGCATCGAACGGCTCTGGGAGGTCTCAATGCCGCTGCTTGAGGCGCCGCCGCCGGTCCGACTTTATCCGCCCGGAGATTGGGGGCCGAAATCGATCCATCAGTTGATCGCGCCCCATGCCTGGCGGCTGCCGTTCGAGCGGGTCTGGCGCAACCCCAACCCCGCCGGCGGCTGACCTGTGTCCGGAACACGAACCCTGGCTTAGGCCGTCGCCTTGCGCGCCGTCGCTTCTTCCTCGCGCAGCAGGCGCTGCACGGTGCGGCGCGCGGCGAGCAGCGCGGTGTCGGCGGCGATCGCCACGGTCGGCAGCGGATCGCCGCGATCGACCACGGCCTGTTGCAGCTCGAGCAGGCGGTTATCCTCATCCTGGACGCTCGAGCTTTGCTGCTCGAAGCGCTCCACGTAGGACTCATCGTTGCTGCCGAAATTGCGCGACCAGGCAAACCAGATGTGGGTGGTACGCTCGGTCTCCGGCGTGAGCGGGTTGGTAAGCCGCAAGGTGATGTTGTTGGTCTTGTCCTCATAGAACAGCTCGACCGCGATGTTGCAGGCCGGGCGCCATTCGCAATTGGTGACGCGGTCGATCTTGCCGGCGAAGTTGCCCCATTGGGCCACGAACGGGCCGGGGATCACATCGGTCATCACGCGGCGGCTGAGCACGCGGTCGCCATCGGTCCAGGTCTCCAGCGGAAACTTGTCCATGTCAGGCGTGCCGATGGTGGCGGCGTGGATGTAGGGCGTGTGGCTCAGATCAAGCAGGTTATCGGCGCACAGTTCGTAGTTCGCCGGCACATGATAGTAGCGATAGAAGCTTTTCCAGTCCGGCGAGTCGAACCATTCGTAAGGCGGAATGCGGGTCGGGTCTGCGAGCGCTGCGTCGCCCATCCAGATCCAGGCAAAGCCCCAGCGCTCCACCAGCGGATAGGCGCGCACCCGCATTTTCTGCGGGATGGTCGCCTGGTGCGGAATGCGTGCACAGGCGCCGCTCGGGTCGAACTCGATGCCGTGATACGCGCACTGGATGATCTCGCCGCGGCAGGTGCCGGCCGAGAGCGGCGCATAGCGATGCGGACAGCGATCATCCAGCGCCACCACCTGGCCGGAGGCCGTGCGATACATCACGATTGCCTGGCCGCAGATCGTGCGGCCGATCGGCTTTTCGGTCAGCTCGCGCGGCAATGCGGCCGCGTACCATTGATTCATCAGGAACATGTCTGCCTCAATGACCTGCCAGGGCGTCGTTGTAATATTTGCTGAACGCGTCGATCACCTTGTCGCCGCCGGGCCGTTCCTTGGCCCAGTTTTCCGACACGACTGCGACGCGCTTCTTCCAGCTCGCGGTCTGCTCCGGGGTGAGCTGGGCGATCGCCTGCTGCTGCGACTCGGCGACGTGCGCCCGCGCCCGTCCAGCGGCGCTGGCGAAATAAGCGCCCGCCGACCGGCTCGCCGGCTCGCCCGAGTTCGCTTTGAGCACGTCCTGCACGTCCTTCGGCAGCGAGTCGAATTTCTTGCGCGACATGAAGTGCATGCTGGAAATGCCGGCGATCGGGACCTCGAGATGATAGGTCGTGACCTCGGCGAGCTTGTAGGGTTCGAATCCCGCCCATGAGGTGACGACGCCGTCGACGGTGCCGCGCTGTAGCGCTTCGTACATCTCGCCACCGGTCATGGAGATCGGCGTGCCGCCGAGCAGCTGAATAGCCTGTGCGGCAATCTTGCTCGGCACCCGGAACTTGGCGCCCGCGAGATCATCGACCTGTTTGGGCGGCTTCGCCCAGTGTAGATAGTTGGTGGTGAGGCAGCCGAACCAGATCGGCACGATGTCCTTGTACTCGGAATCGAGCAGACCGCTCTGATAGAGCCGCCACGACGCCGCCGAGCAGGCGACGTTGTCTTCGGCGAGGAAGGGTAGCCCACTCACATCGGAAAGCGGGAAGCGGTTGCCGACCAGCGCATGAATGATCCAACCGATCTGCACCACGTCATCGGAGACGCGGTCATAGGCTGTGATGAAATTCGCCAGCGTCTCGCCGTCGCGCACGTCGATCTTGAGCTTGCCTTTGCTCTGCTCGGAGACGCGGTTCGCCCACTGGCTGAAGAACACCGTGTTGGGCGTTCCGGCCGGGCTTTCGGAAGCAAAAATCAGCCGCACCGGCTGGGCGGCGACGTGTTGTTGCGGAATCAGCGTCAGCGCCAAGATGGCGAGTGCTGATGCGCCAAGCGTCCTCCTCATTGTTCCCTCCCAGCTATTTATCGGTTCATTATGGCGTCCAAAGCGATCGCCATCGCGTGTGACGCAATTGGGGGAACGCTAACAGTCGCTCGGGTAGGGTTCAAGGTCTACTGTTTCATATGACCGCGTCATTGCGAGGAGCGAAGCGACGAAGCAATCCAGAGCGGCGATCCAGCGCCTGGATTGCTTCGCTTCGCTCGCAATGACGAATTCAATATAGCTCGCAATGCTCGGCGAGCCTGCGCATGACGAGCCGATAGGTTGACCTTTGGTCCGCATGCTGATTATTTTTGCGGCCAAGCATGAACGCATGCGCTGGGAACAGCAGGGAGGATAGCCGGTTGACCGAGGTCGCCGCACAACCAGCGCCCGTGCATTTCCTCGATCAAACCGAGCGCTGGCTCGAGCGCAGCGTGCGACCGCTGGCGTCGGTCGGCGTGGT
>JAFAXD010000310.1 GCA_019241285.1 Xanthobacteraceae bacterium
GCGGGGAGAGGTAAAAACCCGCACCTCTGAGCGCTTGACGCCCGTCCGCAAGAAGGCCAGCGTCGCAGCGGGATTGTTTGCTCCGGAGGAACGCCCGTGACCGCGGCTCAGCGACTGCGCGATTTGCTCGCGCAACCGACGATCCACATCATGCCTGGTTGTTATGATGCGCTGTCGGCCAAGCTCGTCGCGACGGCGGGTTTCGACGTCACTTTCATGAGCGGGTTTGCGGTCTCCGCCGCGCGGCTCGGCTTGCCGGACACCGGCCTCATCTCCTTCACCGAGATGCTCGATAGCCTGCGCGGTTGCTGCGCCGCCGCCGGGCGCATTCCGGTGATCGGCGATGGCGATACCGGCTACGGCAATGCGCTCAATGTGCAGCGCACGGTGATCGAATATGCGCGCGCGGGGGCCGCCGCGGTGATGATCGAAGACCAGATCAGTCCGAAGAAATGCGGGCACACGCGCGGCAAGCAGGTGGTCTCGCGCGCCGAGGCAAGGATGAAGATCCGTGCCGCCGTCGATGCGCGCAACGACGCCGACATTCTGATCCTCGCGCGCACCGATGCCCGTGCCGTGCACGGGTTCGACGAGGCGCTCGCGCGCTGCCGCGACTTCGAAGCCGAAGGGGCGGATATCATCTTCCTGGAGGCGCCCGAGAGCGAACCCGAAATGAAGGCGTTCTGCGCCGCCATGACCAAGCCGTGCATGGCCAACATGGTGCCCGGCGGCAAGACGCCGATCCTGCCGGCGCAGCAGCTGCAACAGATCGGCTACAAGCTCGCGGTCTATCCGGTGATGCTGCTGTCCGCATCGATTGCCGCCATGCAGGGCGTACTGGCGGCGCTGCAGCCGGGCGCGAGCGCGCCGCTGCCGCCAAGTATTTCTTTCAACGATCTGCAGAAGGTCGTCGGTTTTCCGGACTACTGGGCGCGCGAGACGCAATACCAAGCCGCGGAGTAGGCTACGCGATCTCCGCCGCGCGGCGCATGCTGGCGATCATGGAGGAGCGCAGCATATATTCGCGCGCGGCTTGTTTATCCTCGGCCGTTCGCCGTAGCTGGTCGAGCGAGGACTTGCGCACCTGTGGATCGCGCTCGCTGATAATTTGCTGATTGCGGTGAGTCTGTTGCTGCACGGCTTCGACCGCCACCGTGCGGCGCTGGCGATCATAGCGGTCCAGCAGCCGGTCGTCGGCGCCGGCAAAGATCTCCTGGAACTTGTCCGCCAGGTTGAAGGCGTCCTGGATGCCGCCGTTCATCCCCATGCCGCCGAGCGGATTATTGATGTGCGCGGCGTCGCCCGCCAGCACTACGCGGCCGTGACGAAAGTGCTGCGCGACGCGCTGATGCACCGGATAGAGCGAGCGATGCGCGATGTGGTACGGCTGCGCGCGCATCACCACCCGCTGCAACACATTCTGCAGATACTCGTCCGACAGAAGCTTGTTGCGATCGGCATTCTCCGGCGCCGGTACAAGCACGCGCCACAGGTCGGGCACGCGCAGCAGCACCAGCCATTCCAACGGATCGGCGATGTAATTCACGTAAGCAATATCGGTGAGGGTATGCTCGAACCGGAAATCGGTCGACGCGATCAAGAACAGTTCCGGATAGGTGAAGCCGTCGAACTCGACACCGAGCGAACGCCGCACCGCGCTGCGCGCGCCGTCAGCGGCGATCGCGTAGCGGCCAGCGAGTTGCACCGGACCGGATACGGTTTGCGCCGTTACGGTCACTGCCTCGTCATCCTGCCGCACGTCGGTCACCTCGTGGCCGAAGCGCAGGTCGCTGCCAAGCTCGCGTAGCTCGGCCTCGAGAAACCGCATCAGCTTCCACTGCTCGCACTGGACCCGGTAGGGATGATTGGTGTCCGCCGCCAGCAGCGAAAGGTCGAACGTCGCGACCGGCCCGCTCTCGCGGTCGCGGAATTGCCAGGTCGGCGCCTTGAGCCCGATCTCGATCATGCGCGGCACGACCTCGAACTCATCGAGCAGATCAAGGGTCGGCGGATGAAAGGTCGAGCCGCGCAGCTCCATGACCAGCTCCGGCTCGGCCGCAAGCAGCACGTTAGGAATGCCCCGGCGCCCAAGCGCCAGCGCAGCAGTGAGACCGACCGGCCCGGCGCCGACAATGATGATGCGATTGTTCTGGTTGGACATGGCTGAAATGATTTGCGTTACCGACGAGCCATAGCAAAATGCGCTCCACAATCACATAGGAAGGGCGAGCGATGCGTGATGTTCTGGGGTGGCGATGCAAGTTTGGCGTGCTCGGCCCATCCACCAACACCATCGTTCAACCCGACTTCGAGATGATGCGCCCGCCCGGTGTCACCAACCACTACAGCCGCATTTTTACGCCCAATGCCCAGGCGGTGAGCAACGACACGTTCATGGCGGGCACGCAGCTGATCGGCGACAACACACTTGATGCGGTGCGCAGCGTGATGACCTGCTCGCCCGACTATCTGGTCATGGGAATGTCGGCGGTGACTTTTTACGGCGGCGCTGCCGGCGCCGATGCATTCAGGGCGAAGGTCGCGCGGGCCTCTGGGGTCGGCGTGAGCATCGGCTCGCATTCCTGCACCGCAGCGCTGAAGGCTTATGGCGGGGTGAAGCGGATCGCGTTTCTGTCGCCCTACTACCCGGTCGCAAATGCCGAGGTGAGGCGCTACTTCACCGAGTCCGGGTTCGAGGTGGTTCGCGACCTCTGCCTCGAGTGCAAGACCTGGACTGCCATTGCCGAGGTGCGACCGGACGAGCTGCGCGAGAAGCTGATCTGGCTGAACGGCGACGGCCGCGAAGTGGATGCAATCGTGCAGGTCGGCACCAACCTGAGCATGGTCCGGCTCGCCGCCGCCGCCGAGCTGTGGCTTGGCAAACCGGTCATCGCCATCAACACCGCGACCTACTGGCACGCGCTGCGCCAGAACAAGATCATGGACAAGATCGAAGGACTGGGGCGCTTGCTGGAGGAGTTTTGAGATTTTATTGTTCCTTTTCACACAGAAATCGATCAGTAGTCGGAGCCATGATACCTCCCCGCACCAATCGCCAGGTCCGCCTCAAGTCGCGGCCGAACGGCATTCCGCAGGCGGAGCATTTCGAGCTCGCCGCAGCGGACCTTCCGGAGATCGCAGACCGGCAATTCCTGGTGCGTAACGAGTATCTCTCCGTCGAACCCGCCATGCGCGGCTGGGTCGCGGCCGTGGCGAACTACTCCAAACCTGTCGGCATCGGTGAGGTGATGCGGGCCTTCGCCGCCGGCACCGTGGTCGCCTCGCGTCACCCTGAATACCGCGAAGGCGATGCCGTCATGGGGCTGCTCGGGTGGCAGGAGTTCGCGATTTCCGACGGCAGCACCATCACCCGCAAGGTTTACGAGAAGGATCTGCCACTGTCGCTCTCGCTCGGCGTGCTTGGTCTCAACGGCGTCACCGCCTACTTCGGTTTGCTTGACGTCGGGCAGCCGCGCCCAGGCGACACGGTCGTGGTCTCGACCGCGGCGGGCGCGGTCGGCTCGGCGGTCGGACAAATCGCAAAACTGATGGGATGCCGCACGGTCGGTATCGCCGGCGGTCCAGTGAAATGCGAGCTCGCCCGGAGCGCGTTCGGTTATGATGAAGCGATCGACTACAAGGCCGGCGGGATCGCCGAGGCGTTGACGCGCGCGTGTCCGAACGGCGTGAACGTTTATTTCGACAATACCGCCGGCGCGATCAGCGATGCGGTGCTTGCGCAACTGGCGATCGGCGCGCGGGTCGTGATCTGCGGCACCGCATCGGTCGCGAGCTGGGACCCGCCGCCGACCGGCCCCCGCGTTGAACGTCACTTGTTGGTGAAGCGCGCCCGCATGGCCGGATTGTTGGTGTTCGATTATCAGCACCGTTACGAGGAAGCGATCGCGCGCCTCGCCGGCTGGGTGCGCGACGGCCGCCTGCGCTATCGCGAGGACATTGTCGACGGGATCGAGAACTGCCCCGGCGCAATTGCCGAGCTTTATCGCGGCGAAAACCTGGGCAAGCGGCTCATCCGCCTATCTCACACGAACTAGTGCATGCTCCCAGCCGGAGCGTTGAGTGCCGCGTCTTCCTGCTTGGCGAAGCGAGCGAGATAGACCCAGCCAAGGAAAGCGCAGCTCACGAAGGCAACCACCAGCGGCGTCGCGGCGATCAGAAACAACTGCGGCAGCGGGAGGTGCGCGGAAAGCAGCATGCCGCCGATCACCGGCCCGGCGATGGAGCCGACCTTGGCTACCGACAGCGCCCAGCCAACGCCGTTTGCCCGATAGGACACCGGATAGAACATCCCCGCCACGCTGTGAATGCCGGACTGCGCACCGGCCGTGCAGGCGCCGGCGATGAACACGGCGGCGAGCAACAACACCTCAGCGATGCCGGGCATCCCCAGCGCGCCCACCACGGGAATGCCGAGCAGCGGCAACAAGGCTACCGCGATTGCGCCATAGCGGTCGGTGAAGCGCATGATGGCGAGACTGCCGAGAATGCCGCCGATCGAAAACAGCGATCCGGCGAGCGCGGCGTGACCGGGCGGCAGCCCCGCGCCTTCCAACAACACCGGCATCCAGCTCGAGAGGAAAAACAACGCGAGCGAGTTGGCAATGTAGAGGATCCACAGCAGCGGGGTCGCGATCCGTCGATCGTCGCTGAACAGAAGACGGAAGTTGAAGCGCTGCGGCCGTGGCTCCTCGGTCAGGACGAATTTGGTGTTGGCGTCGACGACGAGGCCCGGCTGCAGCCGCGGCGCGAGCGCCACGATTTGCGCGTGGTCCCGGTTCTGCGACGCGAGAAAGCGGATCGATTCCGGCAACGCGAAGATACAGGCAATTCCAGTGAGGAACGGAACAACGCCGCCGATAAAGAATACCGATTGCCACCCGAACGAGGGGACCAGGCCGGCCGCCACATAGCCGCCGCCACCCGTGCCGAGC
>JAFAXD010000573.1 GCA_019241285.1 Xanthobacteraceae bacterium
AACCCGGCGCCACGCGCGACTGAGCCGAAGACCTCTAGTCGTGTGACGCCATAGCGGCGACAAAGAGCTGCTAGCGCATCTCGCTTTTCTGCAATGTCCGCCAACATGGGTTTCTCTTGGGCCTGCCACCCGGAGCCCCGAAGGGGCGAAGGGTGGCGGAGAGGGAGGGATTCGAACCCCCGATACGGTTACCCGTATGCCGCATTTCGAGTGCGGTGCATTCAACCACTCTGCCACCTCTCCGTCGATGCATGGGGCTCGTGGTTGCGATGTTTGTAGCCAAGGGCGACTAGCCACACAAGCCGGCCGTCCGTGGTAGCCTCCTCCGAAAATAGGAATTCAGGGAGGTTTCGCCATGTCGCGCTTCCACAACTTGCTGTCTGCTGTCATCCTCATTATGGGGCTGGCCATTGGCAGGGGTGTTTCCGCCGCCGACCCGCCGCAGTTCCAGGTCGATCCGTTCTGGCCAAAGGCGCTTCCAAACAACTGGATCCTGGGCCAGGTCGCCGGCATTGCGGTCGATGCGCAGGACCATGTGTGGATCATTCAGCGTCCGCGCACACTCACCGACGACGAGAAGGGTGCCACGCTCAACCCGCCGCGATCCAAATGCTGTGTGCCGGCGCCGCCGGTCATCGAATTCGACGGCGACGGCAACGTGGTGCACGCGTGGGGCGGACCGGGTGCGGGTTATGACTGGCCGAAGAACGAACACGGCATCCGCGTCGATCCGAACGGATTTGTCTGGCTCGGCGGCAATGCGCCGGACGACGGGATGATCCTCAAGTTCACCCGCGAGGGCAAATTCGTGATGCAGATCGGCAAACCCGGGCCATCGAAAGGCGACAATGACACGACGCAGCTCAGCCAGCCCGCGGATATCTGGATCGACCAGGGCGAAGCTTACGTCGCCGACGGCTACGGCAATCACCGCGTCATCGTGTTCGATGCCGAGACCGGCGCCTATAAGCGCCACTGGGGCGCTTACGGCAAGCGCCCCGTCGATGAGGAAGTCCCGCCCGGACCGCGTCCCCCGGCCTACAACCCGTCAGCCGCGAGCTTCGGCAATCCAGTGCACTGCGTGAAGATCGCCAATGACGGGCTCGTCTATGTGTGTGACCGCACCAACAACCGCATCCAGGTGTTTCGCCGCGACGGCACCTTCGTCAAGGAATTCGTGCAGCTGAAGGACACGCTCGGCCCCGGCGCGGTCTGGGATCTTTACCTGTTGCCCGATAAAGCGCAGACCTACTTCGTCACCGCTGACGGCTCGAACAATGAGGTGCGCGTGGTGCGGCGCGAGGACGGGGCCGTCGTCGGAACGTTCGGCCGCTCCGGGCGCAACGCCGGCTTTTTCCATTGGGTGCACAACATCGCGGTCGACTCGCAGGGCAACGTGTTCACCACCGAGGTCGACAACGGCAAGCGCGTGCAGAAATTCAGGAGTCAGTAATCAGGCAATTCAGGAGTCAGGAAAGATCTTTCCTGACACCTGACCACCTGATGCCTGTCCCCGGGCTAGAACGCGACTTTGTCTCCGCCCTTGAGCTTGAGGATCGCACGCGCTTCATCGGGCGAAGCGATCTCCAAACCCAGGCCCTCGATGATCTGGCGCGCCTTGCGCACCTGGGCGGCGTTCGATTCGGCAAGCTGACCCGGACCTAACCAGAGCGAGTCCTCGAGACCGACGCGGACGTTGCCGCCCATGGCGGCCGACATGGCGGCGATCGGCATCTGATTGCGCCCAGCGCCGAGCACGGACCAGCGATAATTCTCGCGTCCGAACAGCCGGTCGGCGGTGCGGCGCATATGCATCACATCTTCCGGATGCGCGCCGATGCCGCCGAGGATGCCGAACACGGATTGGACGAAGAATGGCGGCTGCACGATGCCGCGATCGGCGAAATGCGCCAACGTGTAGAGGTGGCCGATGTCATAGCACTCGATCTCGAAGCGCGTGCCGTTCTCGGCGCAGGTCGTGAGGATATATTCGATGTCGGCAAATGTGTTCTTGAAGATGCGCTCGCGCGAACCCTCGAGATACGGCTTCTCCCAGCTGTGTTTGAACTCCTTGTAGCGGGCAAGCATTGGATAAAGCCCGAAGTTCATCGAGCCCATGTTGAGGCTCGCCACTTCCGGCTTGAACGTCGCCGCCGGGCGCACGCGTTCTTCGATGCTCATGGTCGGCGCGCCGCCGGTCGTGATGTTCACGACCGCGCCGGAGCGTTGCTTGATGACTTTGAGAAACGGTGCAAATGCTTCGGGTGATTGATCGGGGCGGCCATCCTTGGGATCGCGTGCATGCAGGTGCACGATAGCGGCGCCAGCCTCGACAGCACCGATCGCGGCGTCGGCAATTTCCTGCGAGGTAATTGGCAGATGCGGCGACATGGTCGGCGTGTGAATCGATCCGGTCACGGCGCAGGTGATGACGACTTTGGGCGCGGCCATAGCTTCTCCTTGTACGTTTCCAGGGCCGATGTAACCGCTTTTCATCCATTCCGCCAAGGTGGCTCAGGAGACCTGAGTTCGTCGACGTTGTGATTTTCGACACTCAGGCGCTGTGATTTTTGACACCCGCGCTTTGTGATTTCCGACACTGAACCATCATTGCCATCACTGCTACCAACTCTTGCACGGTCGTCGAACCGTACGGCTTTTCACGGAGGAGGCTTTCATGTCGACCAAGACCAAATTTGCCGCTGGGCTCGCTGCTCTCGCTATCGGCGTCACCGCCTTTGCTACGACAAGCAACGCGCAGAGCCCCTTCTATTATTGGAACTGGGGCTGGGGAGCTCCGGTCGGTTATGCGCCAGTGGGTTATGCGCCGATCGGCTACGGCTACGTCGCGCAAACGCGACATGGCCCGCGCGTGTGCCACCGGCTCGCCGAATACACGGATTGGGGATTCTACGTCGGCGACAACTTGGTGTGCGCGCGCCACTGACCACGACCATAGTTCCTGATTAGAGTCAGATCGGCGCCTCCGCCCCCATCGCGCGCCGATTTGATCGGCCCGTCCGGAGCCCCCACCCCGGACGGGTCGTTTTTTATTGAGTGTCGCGTATCCCGGATCGCCAAACGCTCAAACATTTGCAACGATCCCGGGTCTGCAGCGCACTGCTTCGCACTGCGCTGCGCCCGGGATACGTGGATCTGAAATCGTGGGGACACGCCGATGACAAAAGGCTTGCGGTCGCGCCTCGCCCAATATGGCGATGAAGAATTCGCACTATTCCTGCGGCGTGGATTCCTGAAAGGCGCGGGTTACACCGACGATGCCTTGCAGCGGCCGATCGTCGGCGTGCTCTCGACCGCATCCGATTTCAACCCGTGCCACGCCACGGCTGGACGCCTCGCCGAATCGGTCGCGCGCGGGGTCCGCATGGCCGGGGCGCTGCCGTTCGTGTTTCCGACGATCTCGCTGCACGAAGCTTTCACATTTCCGACCTCAATGCTGTTGCGCAACCTGATGGCAATCGATGTGGAGGAAATGCTGCGCGCGTTGCCGCTCGATGCCGTGGTGCTGATCGGCGGCTGCGACAAGACCATTCCGGCCGAGCTCATGGGAGCGATCAGCGCCAACGTGCCTGCAATCGTGCTGCCGGTCGGCGCCATGCTCGCCGGCCGCCATGAGGGCGCGCGGCTCGGCGCCTGCACCGATTGCCGGCGTCTGTGGGCTGCATATCGTGCCGGCACGCTCGACGGCGATGAGCTCAACCGCGCGCACGATCAGTTGATGCCGACCGCCGGCACCTGCATGGTGATGGGCACCGCCTCGACCATGGCCTGCATTGCCGAAACGCTTGGCTTCACGTTACCCGGCGCGGCCACGGCGCCCGCTGTTTCCTCCGAACGCACGCGCCTTGCCGAAGCGACCGGTGCGCGCGCGGCCCAGATGGCCAGCGCCGGCGGCCCGCTGCCGCGTGACATTCTCTCACGCGCGGCGCTGCGCAACGCGTCTGTGATCCTGCAAACAACCAGCGGATCAACCAACGCGCTGGTGCATCTTGCGGCGATCGCGGGCCGCGCTGGAATTGCATACGATCTGCTCGAGTTTGATCGAATCGGACGCGGCGTGCCGGTCCTGGTCAACCTCAAACCGGCGGGCGCGTATTTCATCGAGGACTTCCACGCCGCCGGCGGCGTACCGGCGGTGTGGCGTAGGTTGCGCGACAAGCTCGATCTCTCAGCGCCGACCGTGAGCGGCGAGAGTCTCGGAGAGATCATGGCGCGCTGGCCCGCCTACACGGACGACGAGGTGATCCGACCGCTGGATCGGCCGATCTATCCGGCACAGGCGATCGCGATCCTGACCGGCAACCTCGCCCCGAACGGCGCGGCGATCAAACTCGCGTCGGCCACAGAGAAACTCACAACCCATGAGGGCCCGGCGCTGGTGTTTGATTCGCTCGAGGACCTTGCGGCGCGCATTGATGATCCGTCGCTCCCGGTCACGCCAGAGCATTGTCTGGTGTTGCGCAACGCCGGGCCGATCGGCGCGCCCGGTATGCCGGAGGCGGGTGCATTGCCGATTCCCAAACAGCTCGGCGCCAAGGGCGTGACCGACATGGTCCGCATCTCCGACGCGCGCATGAGCGGCACGGCGTTCGGCACCGTTGTGCTGCATGTAAGTCCGGAAGCGGCGGCCGGCGGGCCGCTCGCGCTGGTGCGCGACGGCGACGTGATCCGCCTCGATGCGCGCGCGCGCCGGCTCGATCTGATCGTCGACGATGCCGAGTTGCAGCGTCGCCGCGGCGGCTGGGAAGCCCCGGCGCGACCCGCGCGCGGCTACGCCAAGCTCTACGTCGAGCACGTCACCCAGGCCGATCAGGGCTGCGACTTCGATTTCCTGGCAGGCGTGGTCTGACTGACGATTGGTTTGGATTGAGGGGCGAGCGAAACTTATGTCGGGTCAGTTTCCTCCGATCGAGCCATACGATAGTGGCATGCTCGACGTAGGCGACCAGCACCGCATCTATTGGGAGTGCTGCGGTAATCCAATTGGCAGTCCCGCCCTTTTCCTCCATGGTGGACCCGGTTCAGGCTGCTCTGTCGGTCAACGACGCTTCTTCGACCCGAACCGTTTCAATGCGGTGCTGTTTGATCAACGAGGGTCGGGCCGCAGCCGGCCGTTGGCAAGCGATCCCGACGCTGATCTCCGCGCCAATACGACATCGCATCTGATTGCCGACATCGAGGCTCTACGTGAACTGCGCGGCGTCGATCGGTGGACCATCCTTGGGCTATCATGGGGCTGCACGCTCGGCCTGGCCTACGCCCAGACTTACCCCAATCGGGTCAATGCACTGGTACTCGGGTTCGTCACAACGACCTCGCATCGTGAAGTCCAATGGATCACCGAGGACATCGGGCGCGTGTTTCCCCAGGAATGGGAGCGATTCATCGACGCTATACCCGGACATCTTCGGCATCTCAGGCCGGTCGAAGCCTATGCGCGGATGCTTGCGGACCCTGACCCGATTGTCCGCGATCTCGCTGCGCGAGAATGGTGTACCTGGGAAGACGCCCATATCTCCTTGACTCCCGGTCACGCTCCTAATCCGCGCTACCAGGATCCCGAGCTTCGACTGCGGTTCGCGCGCCTTGTAACCCACTATTGGCAGCACGCCGCGTTTCTGGATGAGGACCAACTCATTCGGAACGCCGCAAAGTTGAACGGAGTCCGGGGCGTTCTGATCCACGGACGCTTCGATATAAGCGGACCATTAATCACCGCGTGGCGATTGTCCCAGCGATGGACGACCTGCCGGCTCCAGATTCTCGATGACGCAGGGCATGGCGGCGGCAACAGGTTTGTGCCGACCGTGATCGATGCATTGGACGAGCTCGCGTCCTTTTGAGAGCCTCGCGCTGACGAAGCATAACCGCCGTCACGCAGCGGCCGCAGCGGTCCTGTGCACTTCCTCGTTCTCGACGACGGAGCGATCCGGATCGAGCCAGAACGCCCAGACGCCGGCACCAATGACGAGGAGCGCCGCAGCCACCACGAACGGCGCCTGCCAGTTCCCGTAGTAAGCCAGGAAGCCGAACACCAAGGGCGACATGGCGCCACCGAAGTTGCCGGCCATGTTCATCATGCCCGACACCGTTCCGGAGTATTTCCCGCCCGCATCCATGGGCACGGCCCAGGACGGACCGATGGTGCATTCCAGAAAGAACATGGCGCCGGTCAGACAATAAACCGCCGTGTAGGCATTCTCAGTGAGCGCGGCGGGCACAATGAACACTGCGCAACCGAGCAGGCCGACGATTGCAACAACACGTCGCGCGAATCTGGTGTTGCCCGTGCGCTTGAGCAACCAATCGGTCGCAAGCCCGCCGGCCGTATCGCCGATCACACCGGCGAACAACGGCAGCGAGGCCAGGAACCCGACTTTGAGCAACGTGAAATGCCGGGCTTCCACGAGGTAGGAGGGAAGCCAGGAGAGGAAGATGTAGAGGCAATACACATAGGTGAAATAGGCGCACATGATCGCCCACATGTTGGGCGAGCGTAGCAGTATTCCCCATGGCACATTGGCCGCGCTGCGTTCCATAATCGGCGGGTTGATGTTGCCGTGTTCATCGACACCGCGGATTTCCCTGAGCTCCGCTTCATTCACCAGGCCGTGCTCTTCCGGCAAGTTGCGGTAGCTCAAATACCACCACACCGCCCAAACAAATCCGACCGCACCGCAGATGTAGAATACCGAGCGCCAGCCGAGCGTGGTGATGATCAACACGACGATTGGCGGCGCGATGGCCGCGCCGAGCCGGCTTGCGCTATGGGTGAGCCCTTGAATGAGCCCGCGCTCCTGGCGCGGATACCAAAGCTGCATGGCCCGGGTCGCGCCTGGGAACGCGCCAGCCTCGCCTGCACCGAACAGAAACCGCACGATGATGAACGAGACCCCACTCGTGGCCGCCGCCGTCGCCGCCGTCATCACCGACCAATAGGCCACGATCGACGTCAGCACCGTGCGCGCTCCGAACCGATCGTTGAGCCAACCGCCGGGAACCTGAAACAGCGCGTAGGCCCACACGAAGGCGCTGAAGATCGCACCCATTGTGATCTTGTTGAAGCCGAATTCCTGGCTGATGGCGGGCGCCGCCGTCGAGATGTTGACCCGATCCAGGTAGGTGATCAGGTACATCAAGCAGATCAGCCCCAGAATGTACCAGCGGCCGTAGCTTGCCCCCTGATGTTTGCCATCGGGCATTGGTTTCCTCCATTTTTTGTATCGGCGCCGACTTTTTGCCGGCTGCCATACTCTCCTACGTAGGCGCGAGGGCGCGCGCCAGCACTTGCGCCACATGCACCGCGTGGCGTCCCGTACCGTCATGGACCTGGTGACGACATGAGGTTCCATCCGCCACGATGATCGTATCCGCCGGTGCTTTGCGAACGGCCGGCAAGAGCGAGAGTTCCCCCATGGCGAGGGAGGCGTCGATCGTCTCGGCATTGAAGCCAAAGCTTCCCGCCATACCGCAGCAGCTCGACTCGATCGTCTCAACCGCAAGCCCCGGCACGAGCCGCAATGTCGCCTCGACCGCCCCCATCGTATCGAACGATTTCTGATGGCAATGGCCATGCAGCAGCGCACGCTCACCAATCGGTTTGAGCTCCAGGTTCAAGCGCCCCTCCTCCGCCTCGCGCGCCAGAAACTCCTCCAACAATACGACCCGGCCGCCGAGAAGGCGCGCCGCGTCGCCTTTGATCATCGCCGGGATTTCATCACGAAAACCCATGATGCAACTCGGCTCCAGTCCGACGATCGTGGCGCCGCGCGCGGCGAACGGAGCGAGCACCGCAATGGTCCGCTCGGCTTCGCGCCGTGCTTCCCTGACCTTGCCGGCAGCCATAAAGGTGCGGCCGCAGCACAAGGGGCGCGCGCCGTCCGGCGGCGTGGCGAGCGCGACTCGGAAGCCACCAGCGCGCAGCACGCGCATCGTAGCGCGCAAGTTCTCCGGCTCGAAGTAGCGGTTGAACGTGTCGGCGAACAGGACCACGTCGGCGCTCTCCGTGGCACCCTCGCGGTCGCGAAACCAGTCCGAGCGCCAGCGCGGCAACGTCCGCCGCGCGCTCAATCCGACCACAGCTTCGGACAGCTTCGCCGCACCAGGGATCAGGTCGCGCAAATTCATGCACCATGACGCGCGGGCCGCATAAGGTGCGTAGCGCGGCAAATAGGCAATCAGGCTGTCGCGCAGCGACAGTCCGTGCGTCTCGGCGCGCGCGGCCAACACCTCGATCTTCATGCGCGCCATGTCGACCCCGGTCGGGCATTCGCGCCGGCAGGCCTTGCAGGAGACGCAGAGTTTCAACGTGTCTGCCATCTCATCCGAGGTGAGCGCGTCCGGCCCCAGTTGGCCGGTCACCGCAAGCCGCAGGCTGTTGGCGCGCCCGCGCGTTACGTCCTTCTCTTCGCCGGTCACGCGGAAACTCGGGCACATGACGCCGCCCGCGAGCGCGCGGCAGGCGCCGTTGTTGTTGCACATCTCGACCGCGCCCTGGAATCCTCCGCCCGTGCCCGGATAGGCCGACCAGTCCAGCAAGGTCGAGCGCAGCTCGCCGTGATAGCCAAGGCCGTAGCGCAAGTAATTGCGGTCGTCGAACTTGGGCGCACGCACGATCTTGCCGGGATTGAACAGACCGGACGGATCGAAACGATCCTTCACCTGCGTGAAGGCCTGTACCAGCTGCGCGCCAAACATCTGCTCGTGAAACTCCGAGCGCACGATGCCATCGCCGTGCTCGCCCGAATGCGAGCCCTTGTACTCGCGCACGAACGCGAATGCGGCTTCGGCGATCGCGCGCATCGCCTTGAGGTCCTTGTCGAGCCGCAGGTTGAGCACCGGCCGCACGTGCAGGCAGCCGACCGAAGCGTGGGCATACCAGGTACCGCGGGTGCCATGGCGCTCAAACACATCGGTGAGGCGCTGCGTATAATCGGCCAGATGCTCGAGCGGGACCGCGCAATCCTCGACGAAGGACACAGGCTTTCCTTCATCCTTCATCGACATCATGATGTTGAGCCCGGCGGTGCGCACCTCGGTGATCGCCGCCTGCAGCTTGGGATCGAGGACATCAACAACACCGCCGGCCTGTTCGCCGGCTTTGTCCCACGCAAAGCCAAGCCCGCCGATGAGATCGTGCAATTGCGCGAGCCGGCGCAGGTTCTCATCCCACTCGGGCTCGGCAAACTCGACCAACAACACCGCCGCCGGTGCGCCGCGCACGAACGCGTCGATGGACGGGCGAAACATGGCGATGTCGCGGGCGAGCTCGATCATTGTTTGATCGACCAGCTCGACCGCAATCGGATTGAGTTTAACGATGTGCTGGGCCGCATCCATGGCAGCATGAAAGCTGCCGAAGTGGCAGGCCCCGACCGCGCGGCGGCCAAGCAATGGCGACAGCTTGAGCTCGATCGCCGCCGAGAACGCGAGCGTCCCCTCGGACCCGATCAGAATGTGCGCCAGGTTGAGATCGTTGCGCGTCGGAACCAGCGCATCGAGATTATAGCCGCCGACCCGGCGCTGCACCTTTGGGAACCGTGCCGCAACTTCGTCCGCTTCGCGCGCGCCGATTGCAAGCAGATCGCGCGCCAGCGGTCGCAATGCGTCTGGAGCATCGGAAAGATCGTTCGCCACCGGACCGAAATGCGCGGCCGTTCCGTCAGCCAGCAGCGCGTCGATTGAAAGGACGTTCTCCCGTGTGTTGCCGTAGCGAAGGGAACGCGCGCCGCAGGAGTTGTTGCCGACCATGCCGCCGATGGTCGCCCGCGAGGCGGTCGAGATGTCGACCGAAAACCACAGCCCGTGCGGTTTGAGCCGACGATTGAGTTCATCCAGCACAATGCCCGGTTCCACCAGGCAGCGGCGTGAGGTGACGTCGAGGTCGATGATACGGTTGAGCTTGCGGGAGCAGTCGAGCACCAGGGACGTGTTGACAGTCTGGCCGGCCTGCGAGGTCCCGCCGCCACGCGGCAAAACGCTGATGCCGTCTTGGCGCGCCAGGGCCATGGTGCGCTTTACGTCATCGACCGAGTGCGGCACAACGACGCCGACCGGCATCACCTGATAGTGCGACGCGTCGGTCGCGTAGCGGCCACGGTCGAAGCTTGAAAACAGCACCTCGCCGGCGATTTCGGCCTTGAGGCGGCGTTCGAGCCCCGGCGCCAGAACGGCCGTCATATTGATTTCCCAACACTTTTCCGTGGGCGAAAGCCCACCCTGGTACACTTGACTGACTGTGACATTCGTCCTTCATGACGGCAAGTTTCCGCCCGGCAGTGCTGCTGGCGAAATCACCGCTCTCCTTTGGAAATTCGCACATGTCAAAAAACGCTTCGCGTAATCCCGGCCGTCATTTCCTGCAAATCCCCGGCCCGACCCCAGTCCCCGACCGCGTCCTGCGCGCCATGGACACGCCGCTCATCGACCACCGCGGACCGGAGTTCGCCAAGATCGCGCGTCGGGCGCTCGACGGCATCAAGACGATTTTCAAGACCACGAACCCGGTCATTATTTACACCGCGACCGGCACCGGCGCCTGGGAAGCGGCGCTGGTCAACACGCTCTCACCCGGCGATCGCGTGCTGATGGTCGAGACCGGGCAGTTCGCGACGCTGTGGAAACGAATGGCGGAAAACCTCGGACTGAAGCCCGAGTTCATTCCGACCGATTGGCGTACCGGCGCCGAGCCGGCGGTGATCGAGGCCAAGCTCAAGGAAGACAAGTCTCACCAGATCAAGGCGGTGTGCGTGCTGCACAACGAGACCACGACCGGCTGCCTGTCGCCGATCGCCGAGATCCGCAAGGCGATCGACCGCGCCGGCCACCCGGCGCTGCTCATGGTCGATACGATTTCCTCGCTCGCGTCGACCGACTATCGGCACGACGAGTGGGGTGTCGACGTTAGCGTCGGCGGCGCGCAGAAGGGCCTGATGCTGCCGCCCGGGATGTCGTTCAACGCGGTCAGCAATAAAGCGCTGGCGGCAACCAAGAATTCCAAGCTGCCGAAATCATTCTTCTCCTGGGAAGACATGATCAACGCCAACAAGATGAACTACTTCCCCTACACGCCGGCGACCAACATGTTGCAAGGCCTGGTGACGGCGATCGACATGTTGCACGAGGAGGGGCTCGAGAACGTATTTGCCCGCCATGACCGCCTTGCCGAAGCGACGCGTCGCGCGGTGCGGGGCTGGGGGCTCGAGATTCTCTGTCGCGACCCGAACTACTATTCGCCGACCATCACCGCCGTGCTGCTGCCTGACGGACATGACGCTGATGCGTTCCGGGATCTGGCGCTGCAGACGTTCGACATCTCCTACGGCATGAGCTTCGGCAAATTTGCCGGCAAGTTTTTCCGCATCGGACACCTGGGCGATACCAACGACCTGACCATCATCGGCGCGCTGGCCGCGACCGAAATGTCGCTCGAGCTCGCGGGCGTGCCGTTCCGCAAGGGCGGGGTGCAGGCGGCGATGGATTACCTCGTCTCGGCCCACAAGCAGCCGGCAAGGGCCGCCGCGGAGTAACAGGTAACCCGCAAGATTTTCCAAGACGAAATGGATCGAATCCCGGATTCATGCGTTAGGCGTAATCTGGGGTTCTCACGCAGTGTTGAGCTACCATTGCTCTCGCGTTCATCTGAAGCTTGTGATCCAATGAGTGGCTTATTAACTTGGTTGCTTGGCACGTAGCGTGACTTAAGTTGGTTGGCCGACGATGTTTCACGCCCGGGAGGCGAGTATGACTGGGGCGGCCGTTCGTAGAGAGCCGGTTGCCGTCAGCTCCAGATCTGCCTCCGCCGAGCGAACGCGGTGGCTGGATGTATTCCGCCAGGTGCGCGCCGAAACGGAGCGGCGAGCGGCGTGCCTTTCTGCCGAGGATCAGATCGTTCAATCGATGGCGGATGCCAGTCCGACCAAATGGCATCGCGCGCACACCACCTGGTTCTTCGAGCAGTTTCTGCTGGTGCCGCACTTGCGCACCTATCAGATATTCGACGCCGAGTTCGCGTTCCTGTTCAATTCCTATTACGTCGCCGCCGGACCACGCCACGCGCGTCCGAAACGCGGGCTGCTGACCCGCCCCAGTATCGAGCAGGTTGCCGCCTATCGGACACATGTCGATCGCGCTATCGAGCAACTGCTGAATGATGCGGACCTGGGCGAATTGCCGAAGATCATGTCAATCCTCGAACTCGGATTGAACCATGAGCAACAACATCAGGAATTGTTGCTTACGGATATTCTGCATGCCTTCGCTCAGAACCCGACCGCACCTGCCTACGATCCGACGTGGCAGCATCCGCCCCTGGAGCGGCGCGCTGGAGCCGTCCAGCTGATCGAGGGCATCCACACCATCGGGCACGATGGCAACGGGTTTTGTTTCGACAACGAGGGCCCGCAACATCGCACCCTCATCGGGCCGGTACGGGTTGCGCGCGCGCTCGTCACCAACGGCGAGTGGCTCGAATTCATGCGCGCGGGCAGCTATGCCGACCCATCGCTCTGGCTGTCGGATGGATGGGCAACAGTCGAGGCCGAGGGCTGGAACTCGCCCGCCTATTGGCGCGAAATCGATGGGGAGTGGTGGTCGCTCACCCTGGCGGGTTTGAAGCCGGTCGATCGCGACGCCCCTGTCTGTCATATCAGCTATTACGAGGCCGACGCATTCGCCCGTTTTGCCGGCAAACACCTGCCCAGCGAGACAGAATGGGAGGTCGCGGCACGCTCCGGTGATATCGGCGATGCCTTTGGAATCGTTTGGCAATGGACGCGCAGCGCCTATTTGCCCTATCCCGGATACCAGGCGCCAACGGGCGCGATCGGCGAATACAACGGGAAGTTCATGATCAACCAGATGGTGTTGCGCGGGTCCTCGCTTGCGACACCGTCCGGGCATGCCCACCTAACGTATCGAAATTTCTTCTATCCGCCGGCGCGGTGGCAGTTTACCGGCTTGCGGCTGGCCGATTTCCCCGCGTGACGGGGCGAAAAACAGCAAACCCCAACGAGAACCAAAAATGCCACTGCCAGTTCTGCGTCCAGCACCGCGCGACCAAGCGAGTGAACCGTTTGCGACCGACGTGATTGCGGGGCTTTCCGCCACCCCCAAACGCCTGCTGCCAAAATATTTCTACGACGAGGTCGGCTCGCAGTTGTTTGAGGACATCACCCAGCTTCCTGAATACTACCCGACGCGCACCGAGCTCAAAATTCTGCGCGAGAATGCATCCGCCATCGCCGGGCTCATTCCGCGCGATGCAGCCCTGGTGGAATTCGGCGCTGGCGCCGCCACTAAGGCAAAGATCCTGCTCGAAGCCGCGCCGCAGATCAGCGCCTACGTTCCGGTCGACATCAGCGCTCAGTTTCTTGGTGGGGAAGCTGCCAAGCTCGAGCGGGACATTCCGCGCGTCGCCATCTATCCGGTTGCGACCGACTTCACCAAGCCGTTCGAGCTGCCGGTCGCCGTGCGCGGGCGCCCCTGCGTTGGTTTCTTTCCGGGATCCACGATCGGCAACTTCGAGCCGCACGAGGCAACCGAGCTTTTGCGTATCGCCGCGCAGATCCTTGGCCCCGATGCGCTGTTCATCATCGGCGCCGATCTGGTCAAGGACCGCAACGTGCTGCACGCCGCCTATAATGATGCAGCGGGCGTCACCGCGAAGTTCAATCTCAATCTCCTCGCGCGCATCAACCGCGAGCTCGGCGCCGATTTCAATCTGGCGGCCTTCGAACACCATGCCTGCTATAATCAGGAACGCAGCCGGATCGAGGTCTATCTGGCGAGCCGTAAGCGGCAAAAGGTCCGTCTGTTGGGCAAGACCTTCGAATTCCGCGCCGGCGAAACGATCCACACCGAGTACAGCTACAAGTTCACACTGAAGTCGTTCAGCGCGCTGGCGCGCGGCGCCGGCTGGGCCCCGGTCGCCGTGTACACGGACGCAGAGCACTATTTCTCGGTGCACGTTTTGAAGCAAAAGTAGCCCTGGATTGCTTCGTCGCTTCGCTCCTCGCAATGACGAGGAGCAGGGGTCGGGTCTCGTCATTGCGAGCGAAGCGAAGCAATCCAGAATCTGTTTTCCGTCATCCGGGTGGCTATAATGGGCGTACAAAAACGCCCAGGAGCCCGCCATGGAACAGAAAGCCCGCGAAATCCGCGCCGACGACATCGATCCCCGGTTCAACTGGGGGCGCGCCCTGCCGGCCCTGGGTATCATGGGCGTCGATTTCGAGGAGCGGGTCGATTACCGCCGCCTGCACCGCTATCGACTCTCGCGCGTCAAGCAGGCGCTGGAGAACTCCGAGCTCGGCGCACTGCTGGTCTTTGACGTCAACAATATCCGCTACATCACCTCGACCAAGATCGGCGAATGGGAGCGCGACAAGCTCTCGCGCTGGGCGCTGCTCACCCGCACCGGCGAGCCGATCCTGTGGGACTTCGGTTCCGCCGCCGTGCATCACAAGCTCTACACGCCGTGGCTTGCGCCGGAGAACTGCAAAGCTGGCCTGATCGGACTGCGCGGCACCGTCGATCCAGCTTTCGGATTGATGCGGCGCCACGCGGAGGAGATCGCCTCACTGATCCGCGAGGCCGGCGTCGCCGACATGCCGCTCGGTGTCGACATCATCGAGCCGCCGATGATGTTCGAGCTGGAACGGGCCGGACTTAAAGTGGCGGACGGCCAGCAGGTCATGCTGGAAGCGCGCGAAATCAAATCGGCCGACGAGATCGCGCTGCTGAACCGTGCTGCCGCCATGGTCGACGGCGCCTATCATCTCATTCACGAAGAGCTCAAGCCGGGCGTGCGCGAGAACGACATCGTCGCCAAGGTGAACGAGTTCCTCTATCGCAACGGCTCCGACGACGTCGAAGCCATCAACGCGATTTCCGGCGAGCGGTGCAATCCGCATCCACACAACTTCACCGACCGCATGCTGCGCCCGGGCGATCAGGCGTTCTTCGACATTCTGCAGGCGTTCATGGGTTATCGCACCTGCTACTACCGCACGTTCAACGTCGGCCGCGCCACGCCGGTGCAGCACGACGCCTACAAACGCGCCCGCGAGTGGCTCGACTGCGCGATCGAGTTGATCAAGCCGGGCGTCAGCACGGACCGCGTGTGCAGCGTCTGGCCGAAAGCGGAGGAATTCGGTTTCCCAGACGAGATGTCAGCCTTCGGACTGCAGTTCGGTCATGGGCTCGGACTCGCGTTGCACGAACGGCCGATCATCTCGCGCGTGATCTCGCTCACCCACCCGACCGAGATCAAGGAAGGCATGGTGTTTGCGCTGGAGACCTACTGCCCGGCGACTGACGGCTATTCGGCCGCGCGCATCGAGGAAGAGGTCGTCGTCACCGACAAGGGCTGCCGCGTCATCACGCTCTTCCCGGCCGAGGAATTGCCGATCTCGGCGAAATACTAAGCTGTCCAAAACCTCTCGGCTCGTCATTGCGAGGAGCGAAGCGGCGAAGCAATCCAGTGCTGAGGTGCCGTTCTGGATTGCTTCGCTTCGCTCGCAATGACGAGATGGAATCGAATGGGTCGGAACGGGCCCTGGCTGTTAGCGTCCTGTCAAAATTCGCGCCCAAGATGGCCCAAACCGCGATTCCGGGAGGGCGCGATGCGGATCATCACACGGCCTACCATCGTACGCGCGCGTTCGCTCACGCGCCGGCGCTTCCTGAGGAGCACGGCAGCGACAGTGGCGGCGGGGGCGATCGGTAGCCTGGCGCGGCCAGCCATCAGCCGCGCCGGCGACCGCCCGATCGTGACACACGGCGTGCAGTCCGGCGACGTCTCGACCAATTCCGGGGTGGTGTGGGCGCGCGCCGACCGGCCGGCGCGCATGCAAGTCGAAGTCGCCACGACCGACACATTCAAAGATATCCGCGGCGGCGTATTTGTTGATGCGTTGCCGGAGAGCGATTTCACCGCCAAGGCGTTGATGGACGGGCTGCCGGCTGGCCAGGATATCTTCTACCGCATCAGGTTCCAGGACCTCTCCCAACCAACCATCATGAGCGAGCCGGCGATCGGGCGCTTTCGCACCGCACCAGCCGACCTGCGCTCGATCTCGTTTGTCTGGTCCGGCGACACCGCTGGCCAAGGCTGGGGCATCGACGAATCGCGCGGCGGCATGCGTACCTACGCGACAATGCGCAAGAACCGGCCCGATTTTTTCATCCACTCCGGCGACAACATCTACGCCGACGGACCGATCCCGGCCGAGATCAAGCTGGCCGACGGCGGTGTGTGGAAGAACATCGTCACCGAAGCGAAGTCAAAACCGGCTGAGACGCTGGACGAGTTCCGCGGCAACTACAAATACAATCTGATGGATGCCAATGTGCTGGCGTTCAATGCCGAGGTCCCGATCTTCAGCCAATGGGACGATCACGAGGTGATGAACAACTGGTGGCCGGGCGAGCCGCTGACGCGGCCGGAGCACCTGCGCAAAAAATACGTCGACCCGAATGTCCTGCTGCTGGCGGCCCGTTCGAGCCGCGCCTTCCATGAATACATGCCGATGGTCGATCAGCCGGTTGAACCCGGCCGCGTCTACCGCAAAATCTCATACGGCCCGCTCCTCGACGTGTTCATGCTCGACATGCGCAGCTATCGCGGACCGAACGGCGAGGATCAGGACGAAAGCTATGGGCCGAACGCTTATTTCCTCGGTCCCACCCAAATCGCATGGCTCAAGCGCGAGCTTGTCAACTCACGCGCAACCTGGAAGGTCATCGCCGCCGACATGCCACTCAGTCTGGTCGTCGTTTACGATGGCGATCGCAACTGGGGTTCGGAAGCCGTGGCGCAAGGCGACGGTCCGCCGCGCGGGCGCGAGCTGGAGATCGCCGACCTGCTATCGTTCATCAAGCATGCCTGGATCACCAACACCGTATGGCTGACCGCGGATGTGCATTACACGGCAGCACACTACTACGATCCGAACAAGGCCGTGTTTCAGGATTTCGAGCCGTTCTGGGAGTTCGTCTCCGGACCGATCCACGCCACCAGCTTCGGTCCTCTCGACAATACGTTCGGGCCGCAGCTCGTCTACGCGAGGGCGCCCACCAAGGAGCAAGGTCAGAACCTCTCACCGGCCGCCGGACTGCAGTTCTTCGGCCACGTGGCGATCGACGGCGCGACCGGCCTGATGACGGTGACGCTGAAGGACTGGGACGACACAGCGCTGTGGTCCAAGGTACTGGAGCCGAAGAAGTTGTAGAAAAATCGGCCCGACCCTCACCGAACCTCATCGCGAGAGGATGTATGTTTGCAAGGACGCTCGCTTGCGACCGTCCTTCGAGACACTCGCGCGCAAGAGCGCGCGAGTTCCTCAGGACGAGGACTTCTGTTTGTTGGGCGTCTGCGTGCCACATATTCAGACCTCATCCTGAGGAGCACGTGAGCTGTAGCTCGCGTGCGTCTCGAAGGATGGCCAAGAACACTGACCTGGCCCGGAGCCCGTTGTTGTTACTCCGGCAGGATCTCCGGTTTGCTGCTCGGGAATTGCGCCACGACCGCCGGATCCATATTCAGCGTCTGCGCCACCATGGCACGCGGCGTGTGCGCCAACCAATCCGAGAGCGACACGTCCTCGAACCGATCGCTGCGGAAGATTTCCAGAAACACCAGGTCGGTATTACCGGTGTTCTTGATGTAATGACCGAGCGACTTCGGAATATAGCTTATGTCGCCGGGCTTGAAGTTCTGCGTCACCGCGCGCGGGCCGGTGTTGAACACCGTCACCTGCGCTTCGCCGGATATGTAGTATCCCCACTCGTCCGCATTGGGATGCCAATGCATCTCGCGCAAACCACCCGGGTGGATGCGCACCAGCGCCGCCGCGATCGTGATCGACGCCTTGAAATTGCGGCTGTCGGCAATGCGGACCTCACCGCCCTTGACGAGTTTGGTCGGCGCCATGCTGCCGAACGCGAACGTCGACGGGTTGGGCATCCGGCCCGCGGAACCCGCCGCCTGCGCCTGTTCCTCGGCGAGTGGGCCCGGCATCGGAGCCGGGAAGATATATTTCTGA
>JAFAXD010000066.1 GCA_019241285.1 Xanthobacteraceae bacterium
TTCCGATCAGGAATTCCTGCGCCTCTATGCGGCTGAACCAGCCTGGTCATTGACGGGTGCCAACGCGGATCATCGCTTGGCCTTGTCGCCGCAACTCGTGCGCAACGTTGCTCTCGTGGTCGCCAAGGAGCTTGGCGCCGATCTGGACAGCGGCAATTTGCCCGAAACAGCGTGGCGTTTCGCGCAGGCCGCCGCGGAAGATCTTAAAGGGCGGCCGGGCAGAGGTCTCGTCATCGCCGGTGCAAGTCAAGCAGCAGAAGTCCATGCGCTGTGCCATTGGATCAACGCGCAACTGCATGCGCCAGTCGATCTGATGGAGCCGGTTGATCCAGCAACACCCTCTCACATGGATTCGCTGCGCGCATTGCGTGATGACATCGCGGCAAAGCGCGTTGAGACGCTCATCATCATCGACAGCAATCCCGTCTACAGCGCGCCGGGCGATCTCGCATTCGGCGATCTGATCGGTACCGTCCCGTTCACGGCGCACCTCGGTCTTTACGATGATGAGACGGCCAATCGTTGCACTTGGCACCTGCCGTTGTCGCACCCGCTCGAAAGCTGGTCGGACTTGTGCGGACTCGACGGCACCGCGAGCATCGTGCAGCCACTGATCCGGCCGCTCTACGCCACACGCGCGGCACATGAGTTGCTCGCCTACATGAATGGCGCGGCATCGGCATCGTCCTACGATCTCGTGCGCGCGACCTGGCAGGCACACGCCGGCGGAGCTGATTTTGAGACTTGGTGGCGCCAGGCCCTGCAGGACGGGATGATAGCCGACACGGCGCAGCAACATGTGTCTCTTCCTGCTCCGAAGCTGCCGACCGTGGCTCCTGGGCAAACCACGACCGGTCTGTCGCTCACCGCCGCACCGGATGCATCCGTGTTCGACGGCAGCTTCAGCAACAATGCCTGGCTGCAGGAATGTCCGCGGCCACTGACCCAGCAGGTCTGGGGCAACGCGTTGCAGATCTCACCCGAAGATGCGCGGCGACTCGGCCTTACTGATGGCGATGTCGTACGCCTGAGCCGCGAGAACAAAAATGTCGAAGCGCCGGTATCAGTCCAGGCCGGTCAGGCCGACGGCGTCGTGACTGCGTCACTTGGTTACGGGCGCACCCACGCGGGCGCGATCGGTAATGAGGTCGGTTTCAGCATCGCGCCGCTCCTCCAGTCGCAGTCCCCCGATAGCGTGGAGCAGGTGGTCCTCAGCAAAACCGGCAAACGTCAGGACTTGCTGAGCACGCAGCACCAGCACCGGCTCGACGGCGAAGCCCGCGAGCTGCTGCCAATCTTTTCGATCGCCGATCTGGCTGCCGGCCAACACCCGCATCATGAAAACGATGCCGAGCTTCCGAGCCTGCTGCCCCCGCATGCGTACGACGGGTATGCCTGGTCGATGGTGATCGACACGTCGGCCTGTATCGGCTGCAACGCGTGCGTCATCGCCTGCCAGGCCGAAAACAACGTGCCTATCGTCGGTCCCTTCGAGATCGGCATGGGCCGCGACATGCACTGGCTGCGGATCGACACTTATTTCGTCGACAGCCCGGCCAGTCCCCCAGGCTTCCAGCCCGTCCCCTGCATGCACTGCGAGCACGCGCCGTGTGAGCCGGTGTGTCCGGTGATGGCGTCGGTCCACGATTCCGAGGGCCTGAACGTGCAGGTCTATAACCGCTGCATCGGCACGCGGTTCTGTGAATCGAACTGCCCCTACAAGGTGCGCCGCTTCAACTTCTTCGGCTATGCCGACGGCCAGGAATATGCCAATCTGGGCGCGGACCTCATCAAGCTGCAATTCAATCCGAACGTCTCCGTGCGCGCCCGCGGCGTCATGGAGAAATGCACTTACTGCGTCCAGCGCATCAGCGATGCGCGCCGCTTGGCCGAACGTGAAAGCCGCACCATCGGGTCGGACGAAGTCACCACTGCCTGCCAGGACGCCTGTCCGACGCGCGCGATCAGTTTCGGCGACCGCAATGATGCGGGCGCCCGGGTGAACGCGCTTCGCCGCGAGCCACGTCACTACGAGCTGCTCGGCCATCTCGATACCAGGCCGCGAACGACGTACCTGGCGCGCCTGCGTAATCCCAATCCGGCACTGCAACAGGAGAGGGCGTGAGCGCGGTCGAGCTGCAAACCTCAGACGCGCCCCGCTGGAGCCTGCCCGGCGTGCGGTCCTATGCGGCGGTGGATCGGCTGGTGACCGCGCCCTTGATCGAGCCCGCCGCTTGGTCGTGGCGCGGTTGGTGGATCGCTTTCGCCATCAGCGCCGGGCTGACCGGCGTCTTTCTGGTCGCGATGTTGTGGTTGTTTTTAACTGGCATCGGGATCTGGGGCGTCAACAGCACGATCGTGTGGGGCTTTGCCATCGCCAACTACGTTTGGTGGATCGGCATCGGCAACGCCGGCACGCTGATCTCCGCCATGTTGTTGCTGATGCGGCAGCACTGGCGCGCCTCGATCAATCGCTTTGCCGAAGCCATGACCATTTTCGCTGCCGCCATCGCTGGTTTGTTCCCGATCATGCATCTTGGCCGGCCGCTCTATTTCTATTGGCTGGTTCCATATCCGAACACAATGACAATCTGGCCGCAGTGGCGCAGCGCGCTGATCTGGGATTTCTGGGCGATCCTGAGCTATCTCCTGTTCTCGATCATCTTCTGGTATGTGGGCCTGCTCCCCGACGTTGCCACTGTGCGTGATCGCGCGCGCAGCCCCTTTGCGCGCCGGTTCTACGGCGCCTTGGCCCTCGGCTGGCGCGGCTCCGCTCGGCACTGGCACGTCTATCACGTCTATCAAATGACCATGGCGGCGCTTGCGGTGCCGCTGGTGGTCTCGTTGCATAGCGTCGTCGGGTTGGATTTCGCCGCCAGTCTCATGCCGGGCTGGCAGGAAACGATCTTCCCTCCTTATTTCGTGGTCGGCGCCATGTATTCCGGCTTCGCCATGGTGGTGACTCTGGCGGCGCTGGTGCGCTGGGGCCTCGGGCTGCAGGCGCTGATCACGGTCGAGCACTTCAACGTCATGGCCAAGGTCTTGCTCGCGTCCGCGATCATCATGGGGCTCTCCTACGCGACCGAGTGGTTCATGGCTTGGTACGGCGGCGCGCGTGCCGACCGCGATCTCGTCGCCTACATGTTCACGGGCCCGTATGCACCGCTCTATTACGCGCAGCTGTTCTGCAACGTACTTGCCCCGCAGGCGTTCTGGTTCACGCCCATCCGCCGCAATATCTGGGCCGTGTTCCTCATCGCCATTCTGATCAACGTCGGCATGTGGCTCGAGCGTATCCTGATCATCTGGATGACACTCTCGCACGACTATCTGCCGAGCATGTGGCGCCTGTACTACCCAACGATCTGGGACTGGCTGACGCTTCTCGGCTCGCTTGGTCTGTTCGCGACCATGTATCTGATCTTCGTTCGCGTCGTGCCGACAATCTCCATGCATGAGGTCAAGAAGGACATTGTCGGAGAGGAGGCGCGGGCATGAGCCGTATGCTCCTCGCCGAATTTGCTGATGGCCGTTCCCTGCTCGGTGCGGCGCGCGAGCTCAAGCAGAAGGGCAGGCGGATTATTGATGCTTTTACCCCGGTTCCGGTGGATGGACTTGCCGAGTTGCTAGGCGTGGCGTCGAGTCGCATTCGGGTCATTATGTTCATTGGCGGAATTGCGGTCGCGGCACTGCTTTATGCGACCGAGTGGTACACCGCAGTCATCGACTATCCGGTCAACAGCGGTGGGCGTCCGCTCAATTCGTGGATCCCATTCATGCTGCCGCCGTTTGCGACCGGCATTTTTGCTGCTGCCCTGGTGGGGCTGATCACGCTGTTCGTGACGACGGGAGTGCGGCTGCATGATCCGCTGTTTGCGCTGGACGGGTTTGAGCACGTCACCCAGGATCGATTCGTGTTGTTGTTGGCCCAGCCTGAAGGAGGAGGAGTAGACGAGGAGACGCGCGCTTTCTTGACCGACAGAGGCGCACTTCGCTGCTGGGAGGTGGGAGGATGAAGCCGGCCGTGGCGATCTTGGTGTTATTGCTGCTCACGTCATGCGATTACAGCATGACGCGGCAACCAAAGTACGAAACCTACGCACCTGGCCCAACGGAGATCTGGGCTGACGGGGCATCGGCGCGCCCGTTACCTAAGAACGTGGTTTCGCAGGGCGATACCGCCCGGCAGTCTGCCGAAATGTCGCCACCACCAGTGACGCGAGCCTTGCTGCACCTAGGCGAGGAGCGGTTCAACATCTACTGCGCGCCGTGTCATGGCTTGGCCGGCGACGGCGACGGTGTCATCGTTGCGCACGGCTTCCCGGCGCCACCATCTTATCAGAGCGAGCGGCTCCTGGCCGCGCCGGCGCAGCATTTCTACGACGTGATCACCCGCGGCTACGGCGTCATGTACGCGTACGCGGCGCGCGTCGAGCCGAAGGATCGCTGGGCCATCGTCGCCTATATCCGTGCCTTGCAGCTCTCTCGCCATGCCACGGTGGCGCAAGCGCCCGAAGCCGAGGAGAAGTTGCAGTGAGTCGGCGCTGGCCAGCAGGCATCTTGTTTATCGGAGCGACAACCGCCGCGGGATTGGGTGCATTTCTGGGGACGCTCGACGTCAAAGCCGCGGCGGCAGGCTGGCTCGCGGCGTTTGTGTTCTGGTGCGGGCCACCCATCGGCAGTCTGGTCTGGATGATGATCCATCGGCTCACCGGGGGGCGCTGGGGCGTCGCGCTATACCCTGTGTTTGCACCGACCGCGGCGCTCGTTCCGCTGATTGGGATTTTGCTGATTCCGGTGCTGATCGCGATGCCGGCGCTCTATTCTTGGATGCACGGCGGCACCGACGTCATCCCGAGCGTCAAGCATCTCTATCTCAATCCAGCCGCGTTCATCATCCGCTCCGTCGTCGCGTTTATCGGCTGGACCGTGCTGGCGCTCGCTTTGCCGCGGATCCATGGCAGCCGCGCCACGTTACTGGCGGGGCTTGGACTCGTGTTTTATTGTGTGTTGATCAGCCTCGTGCCGGTCGACTGGATCCTCTCGCTCGAGCATCCGTTCGTGTCCGAGAGTTTTGGTGCGAGCGTTGCGGTGACCCACCTCATGGCGGCGCTGGCTTGGGCGGCGGTTCTGGCTCCGCGCGAGAGCGAGGCTGTCACGAGCGATCTCGGTGGGCTGCTGCTCGCGATGGTTCTCGCCATCACTTACATCGATTTCATGGCCTTGCTGGTCATCTGGTATGGCGATCTACCCGAGAAGGTTTTCTGGTTCACGCAGCGCACTCACTTTCCCTGGACGCTGCTCGCGTATCTCGCTTTCATCTGCGGTTCGGCGCTGCCGATCCTGTTGCTGTTGTTCACGCGTGTTCGGGTAAATCGCTTCGCCTTGCGGGTCATTGGCGCGATCGTGCTGCTCGGACTTGCCGTCTACGACATCTATCTGGTGGTGCCGCCGTTCGGCTCGCTGGCGCTGCTCGCCGCGGGCCTAGCGATTGTCGGAATGGGCTGCCTTATGTTTGGGGCGTCGCTTCTAACAATTCCTGCGATGGCGCCGCAACAGCGGGGTTCATATGTCCGCTGAGACACGGCCGCATCACGATTTTCCCTCTCCGGAGGTCGCCAATCGGGCCGTTATGGCCACTGCGGCCGGTCTGATGACGATGATGCTGGCCGGGGTTTTTCTGATGGCCGGCATCTACGCCTGGCAAATGCCGGACCGCAGGCTGCCGGCGCCGCAGCGGTTACCTGACCCGCAGGTGCGGACCGATGAACGGTTGCTGCGTCAGCAACTCGAGGCCGCCCAGACCGAGCGCCTCTCCGGCTATCACTGGGAAAATCAGCAGAAAACATTGATCGGGGTTCCCATCGAGCGCGCGATGGAGCTTCTCGTTGCGCGTGGCGCGGCCGCCTATGACCCGATCATTCCTCAGTCCAATACGACCGCGCAATCGCCCGGCGCCGCGACTGCAGCCGCGATGCAAGGCCAAGGTTCAAGCGTGCCATCGAATGGGCAAGCTCCGGAGCGGCCGCAATGAGGACGGTGCGGTGATGAAGATCGTTCCCAACCTGATAGTCCTCATGCTCTTGTTTGCAGGGCCGCAGGCGCAGGCGGCGCTGTCACCGCGCGCCGTTGGCGATGTGTCGGTTGACGCGCGTCCGGGCGCGCCGTTGCCGCTGTCGCTGCGCTTCATCGATGATGGCGGCGTCCCGCGCACGCTGGGTGACGTACTGGGTGGCCGGCCGGCGGTGCTGGTATTTGCTGATTATACCTGCCGCACGCTGTGCGGGCCGATCCTCGAATTTGCGGTCAACGGGCTCGAGCATTCCGGGTTGAAGCCGGGCACCGACTACCGGCTGGTCGTGATCGGTCTCGATCCCAAGGACGGGCGTGCGCAGGCGCGCAGCATGCGCTCGGCGCATCTTGATGGCTCTCCCCTGTCTGACGCGACCACGATGCTGATCGGCGACGAGGCGGCTGTTCGCATCATTACGCAGGCTGCCGGCTATCACTACGCCTATGACGCCGAGCATGATCAGTTCGCGCATCCGACTGCTGCCTACGTGATTTCGCCGCGGGGGCGCATCGCGCGCGTGCTGTCGGGCATCGGCCTTGATGGCAACGATCTGCGCCTTGCGCTGGTCGACGCGGGTGAGGGGCGGATCGGGAGCTTCATCGATCACGTCCGGCTGCTCTGTTACGGCTTCGACCCGGCGCAGGGGATCTACACCTCAGCAATCGAACGCTGGCTCATGACCGGCGCGGCGGCGACTGTTGTTGTTCTTGCCCTTTGGCTCGCTTCCCTGGTGTGGCACACGCGCAGGAGAGCGGCATGATCGGCTTCTCCGATGTGCCGGAGATATCCCAGTACGCGAGCGCGATCGATGTGAAATTCATCGTGCTCACGGCGCTCACGGGCGCGATGGGTATTCTGGTCTTCGTCCTGGTGATCGTGTTCTCCATCCGGTACCGACGCGGCTCGCCGGCAAGTCGTGCACCGCTGCCCCGCTGGATGCAGCGGGATGTTGAGATCGGATGGACGGTCGCAACGCTCTTCACCTTCCTGTTCGTGTTCTGGTGGATGGCAGGCGCTCAATTGAGTGCGCTGGCTCAGCCCAAGACCAATTTCGAGATCCATATCGAAGCCAAGCAGTGGATGTGGAAAGTCGAGCAACCGAACGGGGCGCGCGAGATCAACGCGATCCATGTGCCGGCGAACACCGACGTCCGCCTCATCATGACGTCGGACGACGTGATCCATAGCCTGTTTCTGCCGGCGCTGCGCATCAAGCGTGACGTCCTGCCGGGGCGTTACACCTATCTGTGGTTCAAGGCGCAGCGCCCCGGCACCTACAACTTCATGTGCACGCAGTTCTGCGGCACGGATCACGCCCGCATGATCGGCCACTTTGTGGTGATGACGCCTGAAGACTATGCACGATGGAGTATGGCACAGCCCGAGACGGATGACCTCGCCCGGGAGGGGGCTCGCTTGTTCGTGTCGTTCGGCTGCTCAGGCTGTCATGCACCGGGCTCAAGGGTGCACGCGCCGGATCTGCATGGGCTCTACGGACGGCAGATCCCGCTCGACGGCGGCGGCTTCGTCACCGCGGATGAGACCTATATCCGTGATTGCATCCTGCTCAACAAACACATTCCCGCCGGCTACCCGCCGGTCATGCCGCATTTCCAAGGCGTCGTGAACGAGGAGCAGGTCACCAGTCTCCTCGCCTACATCAGGTCGCTGTCAGCCGAACAGCAGGGAGCATCGCGATGACCGATACGACGCTCGAATTCGCCCCCGCGGCCGAGCCGCTGGAGAAGAATTACCTGAACGAGGAGACGACGCTGTGGTCGTGGCTCACCACCACCGACCACAAGCGCATCGGGATCCTTTATACGCTCTCAATCACATTCTTCTTTTTCATCGGCGGCCTGGCAATCGGCGTCGTTCGTCTCGAGTTGATGACGCCGCATGCGGATATCGTCAGTGCTGAAGCCTACAATAGGCTCTTCTCGCTGCACGGCATCATCATGGTTTGGTTCTTTCTGGTGCCGTCGATCCCGACGACCCTCGGAAACTTCCTCGTGCCGATGATGATCGGCGCCCACGATGTGGCGTTCCCGCGGCTTAATCTTTTGTCCTGGTATCTGTTCATGCTCGGCGCTTTGTTTACGCTCTATGTGCTGATCGCCGGCGGCGTCGATACAGGCTGGACGTTCTATACGCCCCTATCCACCAGTTACGCCACTGGCCATGTTGCGGCTGCGGCGGCCGGCGTTTTCGTCGCTGGGTTCTCCACGATCGCCACCGGCGTCAATTTCGTTGCGACCATCCATATGCTGCGCGCGCCCGGCATGACCTGGTTCCGGCTGCCGTTGTTCGTCTGGTCGATGTACGCGGTCAGCTTGGTGATGCTGCTCGCGACACCGGTCCTGGCGATGACGCTGCTGCTGATCTTCGCCGAGCGCGTCTTCGGAATGCCGGTTTTCGATCCGGCGCAGGGCGGCGACCCGCTTCTGTTCCAGCATCTGTTCTGGTTCTACAGCCATCCGGCCGTCTACATCATGATCCTGCCGGCCATGGGCGTGGTGTCAGAGATCTTCACCTGCTTCGCGCGACGGCGCATTTTTGGCTACACGTTCATGGTCTATGCCCTGCTCGCCATCGCGGTGGTCGGCTTCATGGTCTGGGGCCATCATATGTTCGTCGCCGGCCAATCGGCACTGGCGGACCTCGTGTTCTCATTTCTCTCCTTCATCGTGGCGGTGCCATCAGCCATCAAAGTGTTCAACTGGACGGCGACGCTCTACCGCGGCCAGATCTCTTTCGAGGCGCCCATGCTTTACGCCATGGGGTTCCTGGCCCTGTTCACATTGGGTGGACTGACGGGCCTGCATCTCGCTTCAGTGCCGCTCGATATTCACCTGCATGACACCTACTTCGTCATTGCTCATTTTCATTTCATCATGGTCGGCGGGACCGTGTCCGCGTTTCTCGGCGGCATTCACTACTGGTGGCCGAAATTCACCGGCCGCATGTATCCGGAATCGTGGGCGCGCTTCGCTGCAATCACGATGTCGATTGGTTTCATCACCACGTTCCTGCCGCAGTACGTCATGGGTTACGCCGGAATGCCGCGCCGGTATCAGATCTATCTGCCGCAATTCCAGATCTATCACGTCATCTCGTCGGTCGGCGCCATGATCCTCGCCGTCGCCTACATCATGCCGCTGCTTTATCTCGGCTGGTCGCTGCTCTATGGCCGGCGCGCCGGCAGCAACCCGTGGGGGGCGACGGGGCTCGAATGGCAAACGTCCTCGCCGCCGCCGAAGGAGAACTTCCACGGCACACCGCGGGTCGTGGAAGGACCTTACGTTTACCACGATGCCGAAACTGCATCGGGCAGTGAGCAGGCCGCGCCGCGTCCGCAAGGTGCGCACCGATGAGCGACAGCGCGACGATCCTGCGCGAGCCCTGGCCGAACATCGAGCGCCAGCGCTATGGCGCCGCGTTCGGCATCTGGATTTTTCTCGTTACTGAAATGCTGTTCTTCGGCGCCTTGTTTCTCAACTACGCGGTCAATCGCAGCCTGCACCCCGAGGCATTCCGCATCGCCTCGCATGAGACCGACATCGTCTATGGCACGGCAAACACGTTGATTCTCCTCACCAGCAGCCTGGTGATGACGTTGGCCGAGCGAGTGGCGGCAGCGAACTGGCGCCGCCTTGCTTTGACGTGCCTGATCGTGACCGCCAGCCTCGGCTTGGCGTTTCTGGTGGTGAAAGGGTTCGAGTACAGCGACGATCTGTCCAAGGGCCTGCTTCCAGGGCCGAACTTCGCGCTCGAGCCCCCATCGACCCAGCTGTTCTGGGGCCTGTATTGGATCATGACCGTGGTCCATGCGATTCACCTTACCGTCGGAATCGGGCTCGTGGTGTGGTTGTCGGTCCTGATCGCCCGCCGCGTCGTGCCGCTGGGGACGACGGCATCCGAAGTGATCTCGCTCTACTGGCACTTCGTCGACGTGATTTGGCTGACAGTCTACGCCCTCATTTACCTGCCTGGCGTCGCATGAACCCGACCATCCGAGAAACTCTGGCGATGGTGAGAGGACCCGTTCTGATCTGGGTCCTCCTCATTTTGCTGGTCGGCGGGACCTATGCGGCGGCTGTATCCTCATTGGTGCCGCAGCTCAAAACAATGATCCATTTCCTGGTTGTCGCCGTCCAGGTGGGACTGATCGGCGTGTTTTTCATGAACTTGCGTGTTGCCCGGGGGCTGATCTGGTTCGCCGCGGTGGCCGGCCTCTACTGGCTCGTGATCATGTTTGTTCTGACGTTCAACGATTACAAATCGCGCCCGCCCAGCAGTCCATGCGACCGGCCAGGATTCACCGGTTCCAACTCGGCGCAGTGCGTGACCGATGTGAAGTAGATCGCTCAAACCGCCTGCAGCGCCTTCACGTTGAACGCTTTGATAACGCGGCTGAGCCCCTTCAGGGTCAATTCTCCGGCTGGCTCGGCTTCGATCTCCGTCTCGACCGCGGCATAGACCTTGGGATCGATCAGGATCTGGCCGGCGAGGGCTTGCGAGCAGAGCCTGGCGGCGAGGTTCACCACAGTGCCGATCGCCGAATAGTCGAAGCGGCCTTCGAAACCGATGCGGCCCAAGGTGGCGTAGCCGTGCGCGATCCCCATGCCGAAGCCGAGCTCGAAACCGCGTTTGCTCCAACCGGCTGCGAGCTCGTCGATCGCGGCGCGCATCTCCACCGCCATGCGAACTGCGCGCAGCGACGGATCAGGACAGCGCAGCGGATCGTTGAACAGGACCATGAGCCCATCGCCGAGAAAGCGCTCGAGCGTGCCTTCGTATTTGTGAATGAGCTGGCCGAGATGTGCGTGATAATCGCGGAGTACCGACATCACTTCTTCCGGCTCGGCGGTCTCAGCAAAGGCCGTGAAGCCCCGCAGGTCGCAGAATACAACGGTGACATCGCGGCGATGGCTCTCCAGCACCTTCTCGTCGCCCTCGTTGAGGACAAGCTCAGCGATCTGCGGTGCGAGGAAGCGCTTGAGTCGGCCGGCGCGTTCGATCTGCGTCAACTGGTCGGCGACGCGCTCTTCGAGGGTTTTGTTCCACTTGGCGAGATCCGCCGCTTGGGTAGCGACCTTGTCGTGCAGTTCCTTCACGCGCAGCATCGATTTGACGCGGGCGACCAGTGACGTCTGATCGACTGGCTTCGTCAAATACTCGTCGGCCCCGGCCTCGAGGCCGGCCACCACGTCCTTGCTGTCAGCCTTGGCGGTGACCAGGACAATCGGAATGAAGGGCAGTGTGCTGTCCGCCTTCAGCCGCTTGGTCGCCTCGATCCCGTCGAGCTTCGGCATCATCACGTCGAGCAGGATCAGGTCGGGAAGAGTCTTGCGCGTGACCTCGATTGCTTCCTCGCCATCGGCCGCCTGAATGAGGTCATAGCCATGCGTGCCGAGCCGCGTCATCAGGATGTCGCGGTTGGTCTCGTTGTCGTCGACGATGAGAATGCGTGGCGGACTGTGCATGACCGGTCAGGGCAGGAACTCGCGCACTTTGCCAAGGAGCTGGCGCGGGCTGTAGGGCTTGGTCACGTAGGCATCGCAGCCCGCCTCGCGCGCCTTGGTCTCATCCCCCGACAACGCATAGGACGTCACCACGATGATCGGAATTGATTTAGTCGCCGGATCTGACTTGAGCCGTCGCGTCGCCTCGTAGCCGTCCATCACCGGCAGCTGAATGTCCATCAGGATCAGGTCCGGGCGCTGCCGCGCCACGGTCGTCAGCGCTTCGGCACCGTTCTCGGCTTCCAGCAATTCGTAACCGGCGTTGCCGAGCAGATCGCGCAGGATCTGCCGGTTGTCCATCTGGTCTTCGACCACAAGAATGCATCGACTCATTCAATGCTTAACCTTTCTCGAACCTCATCCTGAGGAGCATCCGCGCGTGAGCGCGGATGCGTCTCGAAGGATGGCAGCACGGCACGGCCGTCACCCGGGGCCATCCTTCGAGACGCACGTGCGCTGGCGCGCACATGCTCCTCAGGATGATGAGGGTTGGGCCGTTTTCGCGCATTCAGTGCTTAGCCTGTTGTTGCACGTTGACCGGTACAGTGAACGAGAATGTCGCGCCCTCACCGACCTTGGATTCGACCCAGAGGCGGCCGCCATGCATCTCGATGATGCGCTTGGCAATGGCAAGGCCGAGGCCGGTGCCGCCTTTCTGCTTGGTGGTTGAGGAATCGGCCTGCTGGAACTCTTCGAAGATCTTGGCCTGATCGTTCTCGTCGATGCCCGGCCCGGTATCGCGCACCGCGACCGTGAGGCTCCCATTCGCTACCGAGGTGCGGATCGCGACTTCGCCGGTGTCGGTGAACTTGATCGCGTTGCCGACCAGATTGAGCAGGACCTGGGTGAGCCGACGTTCATCGCCGTGTGCCGGCGGCAGTTCCTTCGGCAGCTCCACCTTGAGCGCCAGGTTCTTGGAGGTGGCGAGCGACTCGACGGCACCATAAACGTTGTGCACGACGTCCTTGATCGAATAGTCGACGAGCGACAGCGACAGCTGGCCGGCTTCGATCTTCGACAAATCAAGCACGTCGTTGATCAAGCCGAGCAGATGCTTGCCGTTGGCCTGGATACGCTCCAGTGTGGCGCGTGCCTTGTCGGGGATATCGCCGTAGATGTTATCGAGAATAAGCTCGGTGTAGCCAAGAATTGCGTTGAGCGGCGTGCGCAGTTCATGGCTCATGTTGGCCAGGAACTGCGATTTATGTTGGCTCGCGACCTCGAGCTGCCGGCCCTTCTCGCCGATCTCACTGAACAGCCGCGCGTTCTGAATTGCGAGAACCGATTGCGCCGCGAATGTCTGGAGCAGGTCAGTCGTGTTCTTGGGGAACTCCCCCGGCGCGCGTCGGCGCACGACCAAGGCGCCGATAATGCCGTCAGGTGCGACGAGCGGGACCAACAACCGCGCGCGGTAACCGGCTTTGATCATCGTCTCATTCACGCGGGATTGAGGTACCGTGCGCAGGTCAGCGACTGGCACCGGCGCATGCGTTTCGGTTTGCTCGCCAATCGTCTCCGATATCTCGACGTGCAGGTCCTTGACCGCTGCGATCAGCTCGTCGGTCATCCCATAGGTCGCGCGCAGGCGAAACTCGCGGCTCGCCCGGTCATACACGTAGATTGCGCCCGCTTCCGTATCGGCGAGCTGCGTCGCCTTGCTGACGATCGTGCTCAGGACGGTCTCGAGGTCCAGGGTCGAGTTGACGGCTTGACTAATTTCGCCGAGCGCCCGCAGCTCCGCTACCGACTGTGCCAGTTGCTGCGTGCGGTCCTCGACCTTCTTCTCCAAATCCGCATAGGATTCCTGCAGCTTGCCGGCCATGTCGTTGAACTGATCGGCGAGCCCTTCGAGCTCATCACCGGTGCGGATGGCGATGCGCTGGCCGAGGTCGCCGGAGCCGATGCGCGCGGCACCGAGCCTCAGGGCCTGGATCGGCACCACCATCCGGCGCGCCAGCATCAGCCCGGCGACGAGCGCCAGCAGCAAACCGGCGAGCAGGATCAAACCGGATCGCTCCAGCGTCAGGTAGAGCGGCGCGTAGGCCTCCTCGACGGGAAGCTCGACGAACATGATCCAGCCGAGTGGCGCAATCGGCGCATAGGCGGTGAGTACGCGGCGTGTTTGGATATCATCCGCTTCCTGCACTTGTTCCGTCTGCTTGCCGGCAAGATGTGCGCGCGCCGCCTGCACTTGCGCGAGGCGTGACAGGTCGGTGTTGCGCAAAACCAGGCTGATGTCAGGATGCGCAATCAGCCGGCCCTGTCCGTCCACCACGTAAGCATGGCCGTGCGCGCCGACCTTGATCTGCGAAACCACGTCCCAGATCAGTTTCAGGTTGACCTCCGCGACGGACACGCCGGCGTTACGGATGGTGCCGGCGAGCGCCAATGTCATGTAGGGCTCCGACTCGCGGCGGAAATAGACCGGGCCATAGTAGACCTTGTGGGCCATGGCCTCGGTGAACTTCGGATCGTTCGAATAGTCGATCCCGCTGGCGATCACGTCCATGGCGAGACGCGAGACGCGCAACTGCTCATGCCCGGTGGCGTCGAGCTGCGAGAGTTCGGTGATTGCAGGCACTTGGCGCAAGAGCCGCGAGGCATCGAAGCGCCGCTGCTCCAGAGTCGAAGCGGACCACGGCAACTGCGTCGTCCAACCGACCTGCGCCTCGATCTCGTGGATGAACTGGCCGATCTTGGCCGCCGCCGCTTCCGCCTGCTCACGTTGGATCCGGATCAGCGACTCTTTGTATTCCTGGTACGAGAACCAGACCTCGAACGCGCCGTTGGTGAGGAGCGCGATCAGGACGACAGCAAACACCAGCGCGACATATTTGAAGAACAGGTTGACGCGCAGCGGCGGGCGCGGCCGCGCGGGCGGGTTTGCGCCGGTGGTCGCCGCGCTACCCGCCGCCGGAATCTCGCTCTGGTGCCCGATCGCCGTCATGCTCTGGTCTGGACTCGGATGTCATTCTACCATGCATGGGTGACCGCGGAGGGCAAAATTACCTGCAGCGTTGGGGGTGAATGATCCGGTAAAAGCAGTCCTTGGTTTGACAAGGTAGCTTCCAGTAGCTACTTTGCCGCTCATGCGTGCTGTTGGGCTTAAAGTTCTGAAAAACAGGCTCAGTGAATATGTCAGGCTCGCCGCCGGGGGCGAGACTGTGCTGGTGACCGACCGTGATCGTGTGGTCGCTGAACTCGGCCCTCCGCAACCAGGGCGTAGCGGGCTTCTATCGGACGCATTTCTGGCCGAAGCCGTTCGTGAAGGATGGATAAGCCCGCCGAGCATCGCGGGCGCGGCGGCGGGACCGCCACCGCGCAAGCCCGTGGTGAGCTTCGAAAACCTGATGCGCAATTTGCAGCATGATCGAGACGGGCGTTGATCTACCTCGATACGTCCGTGGCGCTTGCTCAGCTTCTGGCCGAAGATCGCCATCCCCCGGACGGGTTCTGGCAGGAGGCGCTGATCGCGAGTCGGTTACTTGAATACGAACTTTGGACGGCGATCAACGCACGCGGACTAGCTGCCTCCCACGGCAACGAAGTCCGGGCGTTGATTGGTCGCGTAGCGCTGATCGAATTGACGCCGCCGGTTCTCGCTCGTGCGCTCGAGCCATTTCCTTCGGCAGTACGCACTCTCGATGCACTTCACCTCGCTTCAATCGAGTTTTTGCGATCGCAGCGCCAGCCGATTGTACTCGCCACCTACGACAAGAGGATGGAGACGACCGCGCGGGCGCTCGGCATCCAGCTACATCCCATCTGAACATCTCACTCGATCACGAGGTTGGCGTTGGCCAGGAGGGTCGCCGGCATGCTGATCCCGAGCGCTTTGGCGGTGTTGAGATTGACGACGAGCTCAAACTGGGTCGGCAACTGCACCGGCAAATTGCCTGGCTTCTCGCCTTTGAGGATACGGTCGATATAGCCCGCGGCCTGCCGGTTTTGCACGGCGAGGTTCGCGCCGTACGACATCAGGCCGCCAGCAGTTGCAAAGAACCGAAACGGATAGATCGCGGGGAGGGCCTGCTGTGCGATCTGCGCCATGATGAGATGGCGCTGGGTCAGGACGAAGCTGTCCGGCATCAGGATCAGGCCACTGCAGCCCTGGGCGGCGAGCGTCGCGATTTTTGCTCCGAGCTCGGCGGGATTGGCGACGGCGGCGGTGACCGGCTCGACCGCGAAGGCGCGCGCCGCTTCTTGGAATGTGCTCATGTAGTAGGAGCCATTCTCAGGCGCGGTCCTCGGATTGAACAGAAATCCAACCCGGGTCATCGACGGCACGACCTCCCTGAGCATTTCCACCCATTTGCCAGCGAGCGACGCCTCGATATCGACAAAGCCGGTGGCGTTGCGCCCGGGGTGAGCAAGGCTATCAACAAAACCAGTGCCGACGGGGCCGGATACTTCCGTGAAAACGATCGGGATCGTTTCGGTTTCAGCCAGCAAAGCGGTGACCGCCGGGGTGGCGACACCGACCAGGACATCCGGGCGCTGCGCGACCAGATCCTGGGCCAGCCACCCCATGCGGCCGGGCTCGCCCGAGCCGCGGCGATAGTCGACCTGAATGTTGTTGCCTTCGATCCAGCCGAGCGCCGCCAGCCCGTCCGCCAGGGCGGCTGTCTGGGTGCGACCCGCGGGGTCGTCCTCAGGCCACCAGGTGAGTACGCCGATGCGCCGCTTTCTCCGCGCTGATTGAGGCCACGCGTTACGCGCCAATACGGCGCTCGCCAGGGCGCCCGCGCCGACTTTCATCAGCAACTGGCGGCGCTTCAGGTCGGTTACCACCTGACTATGCAGCCTTGTTCGACTTGTATGGCTTAATCTTCGCAAGCTGTCCTGCGATCCTGCGTTTCGCTTCGAGGACATCGTAGTCGTTTTGTAGCCGCAGGAAATAACCTTCCGACAGTCCAAAGAATTTGCAGAGGCGCAAGTCTGTGTCGCCGGTAACGTCACGCGTTCCATTGACGATGGCATGGATCCGGTTATTCGGAACACCAATGGCCTGGGCGAGCCGGTTCTGACTCATCCCGATCTCGTCCAGGAATTCCTTCTTTAGAATCTCGCCGGGATGTGGATTGCGAAGTAACGCCATGATGTCCTCGTATCAGTGATAATCGACGATCTCCACGTCCCACGCATCGCTCTCAAACCATCGGAAGCAAATCCGCCATTGATCATTGATGCGGATGCTCATTTGTCCATTTCTATTGCCGCGCAGGAGTTCTAAACGATTTCCAGGCGGGTTGCGCAAGTCATCCAATGCTCGGGCGGCATTGATCTGACGCAGCTTCCGCAAGGCCCGATCCTGAATATCGCCCGGCAGCCTTTTGCTCGATTGACCGCGCCAGATGCGCTCGGTTTCCGGTGACCCGAACGACCGGATCATCTAGCCCTCATACTAAGCGGTACGCAATACGTATCACGTTGTGGCGCTCCAACGCAAATCCTCCCCGCATGCCGGACGCATGCGGGGAGGAACCACCCCCCACAAAACTCAGGACGCGAGTGCGATCTCGACCGGGCCGCGGATGCGGCGATTGCGCGGCAGGCGCACCATGACGAGCGTGCCAATGCCGACGGTCGAGCGAATACGCATGGTGCCGCCGTGCAGCTCGATCAGCGATTTGGCGATGGCGAGGCCGAGCCCCGAGCCGTGGTAGCTCTTGGTGAGCTGGCTCTCCACCTGTTCGAACGGGCGGCCGAGCTTGGTCAGCGATGCCGGCGGAATGCCAATGCCGGTGTCGTGAATGCCGATAAAGACGCAGTTCCGCGACGCGCGCCCGCGCAGGGTCACGCGGCCGCCTTCGGGCGTGAATTTCACCGCGTTGGTCAACAAATTGAGCAGGATTTGTTTGACGGCGCGCCGGTCGGCCATGAAGGCGACGCCCGGCGCGATCTCCGGATTGAGCGCGACGTTCTTGTCCTGCGCACGCGCCGACACGACCCGCATGGCGTCATGCAGAATGTCGCCGAGCTCGACGGTCTCGTAGGTCAGCCGCAGGCGGCCGGCCTCGATTTTCGACATGTCGAGAATGTCGTTGATCACGTCGAGCAGATATTGGCCGCTCTGCCGGATGTCGGTGCAGTACTCGGCATATTTCTCCGCGCCGAGCGGGCCGAACATGCCGGACTCCATGATCTCAGAAAATCCGATGATGGCGTTGAGCGGCGTGCGCAGCTCGTGGCTCATGTTGGCCAGGAACTTCGATTTGGCTTGGTTCGCCTCCTCGGCGCGCCGCTTCTCGTCGGCGTATTTCTGCGCGAGGTCGGCGAGCTCCAGGGTCTGTGACCGCAGCGCCTGTTGCGACGCTCGCAGGTCGGCGATGGTCGCCATCTGGCGCCGCTCGCCTTCGAGCAGTTTCTCCTCGTGCAACTTGAGCGTGGTGATGTCGGTGCCGACCGAGACGTAGCCGCCGTCCTTGGTGCGCCGCTCGCTGATGTGCAGCCAGCGCCCGTCATCGAGCCGCGCCTCGAACGTGCGGGCGCCGGGATGATCAGCGTTCTCGACTTTTTTATGCACGACCGGCTTTCGCCCCGCGGCGACGACCGTCTCATACGGCGTGCTCGCCGCGATGGCGCTGTCCGGCAGGTTGTGCAGTTCCTGAAAGTTGGAGTTGCACAGGACCAGGCGGTTCTCCGAATCCCACAGCACGAACGCCTCTGGGATGGTTTCGATCGCGTCGCGTAGCCGGATGTCGGCGGCAACCGTCTGCTGCACCAGCTGCTTCTGCTCGGTGACATCGACCGCGATGCCGATCAGATGCAGGCCCGGCTCGTTGGGGTGGCTGGCGATCTCGCAGCGCGCGCGC
>JAFAXD010000120.1 GCA_019241285.1 Xanthobacteraceae bacterium
CCCCGAAATCCGGGGCGACCTCACGACCTTATTGAGCCTCGCGCGGTTTCACCCCGAATTTGGCTTCGAGACTGGGCGTTGCCCAGTCTCGGCGCTGCATCCGAGCGCCGGCTAGGCCATACATGACGTCCGTGCCATAGATGACCCGCCACGCATACATGACGCGCGGGTCGGCGGCCGCTCGCGCATAGATGACGTGCTTACGCATAGATGACGTCCTTGGCGCACCGTCCATCACCTGTGTTCTCGACACAGGCCGGATGCAAATGGCCGCAAGCACCAGGGCCCGGTACGAGAATGCGCGATTTCCGCTTAGATGACGGATCTGCCATAGGTGACGTTTTCTCCTTAGATGACGCCCTTGCGCATAGATGACGTCCTTGCGCATTCATGGCGTCGCACGCGGTGCGCAGGTCGAAGGGGCAGGGCGTTTTCTGATTCACAATGTCAAACAGCCCGGCAGAGCGGCGCGGCTCGCCGGAAATTATTCATCGGTTTTGCAAACAGGTTGTCAATCCTCAGAGTTTCTGATCGCGTGATGGGACACGGTGAAAGGCTCGTTTGCTACCGCGCCCTTGTGTCAGGGTTCAGCCCTATCCGGCCATAAAGGCAAGGAGCGCGACGAAAACCACTACTCCAACAATGAAGGCCACCAGGAAAGACCGGCTCATACCGTCTCCCCAACCTACATCAATTGACGTTGCGGGCTGATGTTAATGGTCTTAACATTCCTGAATGGATAGCTCGCTGTTTATCGTCCCGATCTGTGTGTCGGTCGTGGTAGCTGGGGTTGCGTGGCTATTCTGGCTGGCCCGCGATGTAGGTTGACGCTCAGCCCGACCGCCGCCTCAGCAGCGCTTCACCGAACGGCACTACGACGAGCAGCCGTCCGGCTTCATCATGTATCTCGAATGCCTCTTCGGTGGCGCGCTGGCCTTCACAACATGCGTCCGTGTGCATATCAATCGCGGCCTTGGCAGCGTCCGCGTAAGCGGCCTCCAGACTTGGGAACTCAATGCCGTCGCTGTCACGTTCCAGGCCGCCCTGGCCATCGCGATAGTCGAAGAAGAACCGAGGCATTTGCGCCTCCCTACTAAGCTGATCTTTTCCTTGTGGCGGAAACTTTCCGCCGTATGTTGAATTGCTTGCGGCACCGGGAGTTCCCTGGCCGACTAAACTCGTTTCGCATTGCACAAGGCGTGGCTCGCCTTGAGGCGAACGAAAAAGCCTATGGGAGTCGGCATTAAGTCGATTGGACTCCATTAAACAAGGTTGATGCCGGCGTGCGCCTGTTTGGGTCAAATTACCGGCATGCGATTCGCCGGCAAGCACGCTTGGACCCTCAAAGGCCGATGCCGATTTTGCGGCATGACGAGGGTGACGTTCAACGAGAAGCGTTGGCCAGAATGTTCGTACCCGATGCCGGGGCAAAAGAAGAAGGAGCCTGCTGAAACGAATAACGCAGGGGACCGTCAAAACCGGTCCCGGTAAGTTCCGCGACGCTGGGTACGTGGCTACGACAGCCTACCGAGGGCGATACCTGACTACGCAGAACGTGGAGGAAGTGTCGGGCTCGGTAGGCTGCGACATCAGCGTAAGCCTTACCAACGGCCTCCGAGGAGGGCACGGGGGTCGCACGACAGCAAGTCGCATCCACGGCCGATCGTGTGGGCTCCTGTGGACGAACCCCAACGTGCCACTTGCCCGTGAATGAGCACCGGAATTGCCGTTGATTTTTGGTGTTACGGCGGGACGGTTCCAGGACCAGGAATTGGCTCGTCACCACGTTTCAGGGCAGCTTCGCGATCATTTGCAACTTTGTCCCAAGCTTCCGCCATGAGTTCGACGGCGTGCTTGTCTTTTGGATCGGTGATTTTGGTCGCCATTTCACGGCACCATGCCCCAAACTGGCGATACTCAGCGACAGTCTTCATTTGAAATTGCCCCACTGCAGGGGCAGAAAGATGGAGTTTCTGCGAGGCAGGCAATATCAAATGACATAGATCGTGAAAGTTTCCGGTTCTCTCAACAACAACTTGCAGACCCCTATTGCCGGCCTGCGCTAGGCAAATCGGCGCGCCCTTTTATCCAGCCCCACATGGAAGGACACTTGGGAGGACAAAAATTTTCAAAATGCTCTTCGATCTCCACTTGAAACCAGATCGAGCTTTTCTAACTATTTCGGCGCCGCCGAACCGCGGCACCGGGTCTGCCCTTGTGAGGGCCTGGTTCAAACCGGGCGCCCAGTCGGTGTCTGGGCGTTCCTGATGACCATGTTGCTCAAGTGGAGGATGTGGCTATGAGGACTTTCGATCCCACCCCGTTTTGGCGATCAACCGTCGGTTTTGACCGTCTCTTCGACCTGATGGACCAGGCCGGGAGCTGGTCCACAGATGACAACTACCCCCCGTATAACATCGAGCGTATAGGCGAGGACCAATATCGCATTTCACTGGCCTTGGCCGGCTTCCGCCCCGAAGAGGTGACCATCACCGCGGAGCAAAACGTGCTGACCGTAGAGGGCACCAAGACGCGGAAGCCCGATGCTGAATACCTCTACCAAGGGATTTCCGCTCGGCCGTTCCGACGCGTGTTCAACCTCGCCGACTATGTGCAGGTGAAGGGCGCCACCTTTGTCGATGGGTTGCTCCAGGTCGATTTAGTTCGCGAAGTACCAGAGGCGATGAAGCCGAGACGCATCGCGATCAACGGCTCGCCCCCTGCGGCTGTCGAGCACAAGAAGGCCGCCTGAACGGTCTAACGGCTTACGGTACTGCTCGTGCCGGCCCTACGTCACGGGCAGTGCTGTTTGTGCGCAGAACACCAGCCCAAATCAGGATCCATGTCGCTTACGAGGCTATGGCCATGGCTAGCGCTGCAAAGGGAAAGGAATTTAACCTCGACGCTCTCCTCCATCCTGCTGGGACTTATCGGACCCCGATGGAGGTCGTGAATGATCCGGAAATGACGGTGCAGGAGAAGCGGGCGATTTTGGCTGCTTGGGCTTCCGACGCATGTGCCGTGGAGTCCACATCGGAGCTCACGCAACTCACAAGTGCCGAACAGGTGCGCTTTGACGATGTCATGGATGCGCTCAAGTATCTCGATGGTGAGGCTGCCGCTCAGCCGAATTACAGGAAGTTCATCAATCGGGCACGGCGGTGGAAGGACCTTTATCGGCCAGATCGCCGGGGCGGTCAGCTGTTCGCCAGTGAGGCAACGCCGTGAGCCTGCTCAAATCAATCTCCGCTGTTAGTCTCGCCTGAAAACGGCGGGACCACTGATGTGCTGAAATCCTTAAGTTCTTCCATTCCTAACGATAATGATCACGGGCGCTCAGATAGCAGCGAGTCGCGTACTGCTCGGTTGGAGTCTGCGAGATTTGGCTCGGCGCGCGGGCTTGGACCTCGCGCGCGTCCAGGAAGCCGAGACGTCGGCCAAAATGCGGAAGCGGTGCCTCAGAGATCTAGCAGCGATCCAACAGACGCTACAGGATGCCGGCATCAAGTTCATCGACGCGGTCGGAGTTCAACTGTTGCCCCGCGAGCTTCGCGAGGAGGCTTGCTCCGCCTGAGTTTTCGAAACCCGTCCTTTCCGCTGAATATCACGCAACGAATCTTCGCGCCCTAACTGGATTGTTTGATCCGCATTACGCGCGACCAGGAGCGGGGTCGCTCCGGTCACGTAACGCGGCCCCGGCAACGGGTGCCTCCGGCCGGAGCCGCCCACCTGCTGTAGATTGCCGAACCCTGGGGAAAGACAACTAACGTGAGCATGCCTCTTGTTGAGGTACTGGCACGGGTGAGGCGTGTGTTGCCATTGCCGCGGTGGCGGCGGCTATAACGGCACTACGATCTGCGGAACGCTCGCGAGGTCCGTTCATTGACTTAGCGGTTGTAATGCAGATCGAAGGACTCCTTATGGGCAAAGATAAAGACCCCGCAGATAAGGCAAAAGCGGACGTGGAGCGTGTGGAGGCTGAAGAGGACGAGGCCCGTGCAAAATCTGGCCAGCGGCCATCAAAACCTGCTGACGCCGACCGGCCGCGGCGAGCTTCATTCGATCGTCCTAAATGACTCCCTGCGCCATAACCTGAGGCGGGGCAATGGGAAGTTCGGCCCGCACATCCAGACCAATGCCTCGATCGTGATGGACCTACTGCGCCACTCGATGTTACCGAGGCGACCAAGACGTCCCACGGAGAAAGCCATGGAAGCAAATGGTATCGCAGGCACGGCCGAGGCCATCGGCGCCCCAGCCCGAAGACGACGGATTGTGATGCGGTCCGTGGTGATCCTGCTGGCTGGCTTCGTTATGACGAATGTATCGCGTGCTGAGCAGGTCACGCCCTCTACATCATCCGATGGGCAATCTCAGGCCAGCACCAATCAGCAAGGGCACTCGCAGAGCAACACGGGCAGCATCGACACGCACTCAGGGGGGGCCCCCGCGGGAAATCCCCAAGGCGATACGCCTCCCGGTATGCAGCCAGTCCCAGCGGAGCCGAAGAAGGAATGAGTTTCAGGGGACGCCTATGGGCCACATAGTCGATTTCCTCAAAACGCAGCCACCGGACGTTCACCGGTTCGTTATGAATGCCATCGAGCCGATATGGAGCGATCCGAAGGCGAATGTCGCAGACGCGATCAAGGAGCGATATCCGGGGAGGTTTACAGATGAGGAAATCAGTCTGCTGATTGCCGGCGCAATGCATATCATGAAGTGAGTTAGGCCAGCGCGATATCATTCGGCACGCCCTGCCCCGTGCCGATCGAGCCGAGGCGATCCCGATGCTTCATGCACGCGTAAGCGCAAGTCGCCCAATAGCAGCGCTGGCCGTCTCAATCTTTCGAGGCCGTCCAATTCAAGCAACTGGCAACAGGCCTGAAAACCCGGACCGGGGCTCTTTTTCCAAGAAGGCCCCGCTGTGGCGTCTGACCGTCAGCGGGGCCTTTGCTCGATCGCGCCCGTCCTGGGAGAGCTAAGCGCGGGAACGGCCGGCAACGAGCGCCGGACCATCAACCAAGTAGCTACGCAGCTGCCGGTTCCGGACGGATATTGAAAGGTGAGAAGCCACCCAACCTTCCGGTTATGCGGGCGACCAAGGTCAACTTGATCATCAACCTCAAGACGGCCAAGGCACTCGGATCCAAATTCCTGCTGCATTGCTCGCCAGCGCAGACGAGGTCATCGAGTGACCTGCAAATCCATCCTAATCGATTGTTGGTGATGACTTGGTGTGTTGCACGGCGAGTTCCGTTCAGCACACGACCGGAAATGAACGGCCAATTTGCGCCATTGCACTTTCATCTCCTGGTCTCTCGTGCGCATCGCCATCACATCACAATTTGCTGCGTGCTTTTGAAACTCAATTGCCAAGTCCATCACAGTTCATCCATTCGCCGGACAAAGTTGCGGACGTCCTACATAATAGCCAGAGTAATCCCAATTGCTGAGACAATAGTCGCGACCACCAGCGTCAGGTCATCCTGGTCGAGATTAATATTCCACCGCATGATCCCCACCTCAATTCGTGAGCACGATGGGCGGTCAACCGCCATGATGAAGAAGTGTTCCGTAACGAACCGAAGAGCAATGTACTACCTTTCCTCTCCGTTCAAATATGGTTTACGGAGGGTTAACCCAACCCTGGATTAGCGCGCGGAGGTCATCGAGTGAAGTTCCCGACCACCGTGGTGAATTAAGCCACGCGCCGGGTGTCGTCGTTATTTGTACGCGGCACTCTACGACCGGCCGCGCCGGCAACGCATCCACAGGACAGCGTGCGCCCCACAAATATGACTATGAGCAACAGGCCGATTAGGTCCGATACGTTGGGCTACATGTCCTTCATGAACCAAACTGTCTGCACATTTGGCCTATGCTCAAAGCGGCAGCCCGTGGACTTCGCAAGTTCATGGGCGGCAGCCCGAGCAGTTTGATCGGGCTCCCCAGGCGGGAACAGCTCAGCATAAACTGCATGATGAAGACCGGCCGCTCTTCCCGGTTCCAAATCAATCAGAATCGTCCTCAACTCTTCTCGTGTCATCGACTGTCAGGCCCAAAAGGAGGGGACCCGGCGCAGGCAAGGGGGGCGATGGGCGCGCCGGGTCCTCCATGTACGAGACGACTCCCGGTGCCTAGGAGCGGGGTAAGTCGCCTGTGAAACCAATACCCGGGGAAGTATCCGGTTCCCTGCCTGACATAAGCGGTCTCGCGGTGCGGCAGAGCCTGCGGTGTACCCACGGGCGTTAAAAGCGAGCAAAGCCATTCGCCCGTTGCGATTTTCTGCGGTCGCAAACTGGTCTTTGTTCGACATGGAACTCAACGGCCAGCCGGGGCTTTGGTTGTGCGACTGAGGTCCGGTCCGGCATGCATCTATAGTTGTCCAACGACCAACGGTGCCGAGCCGCAGCAGGAGGTCGCGATGGCTATTCTCATGCGCTTGATTGCCGCGCTGTCGCTCGTGCTCGCATTTGGCGCGCCCCTTGCCGCGCAGCCGCACCCCGTAACACCGGATCAGAACGCTCCAACCCAATTTGATGCTCAGGCACCGAGCCGTGATCAGAATTTGAGCGAGCGGCTTGACCGCTCCGACGGCGTGATTCGGCCCCGCAACGTCGATCCCGAGATGCATGTCCCGCCGCCAGCAACTGCGGACAAAATGCCGGTTGTGCCAGCGCCGGGCAGTTCCGGCGGCGATCTCACGGTAAAGCCAAAGTAGTAATTTGGTCCCCAATGACGCGAGCACTCAAGTTGCTGGGCTATGTCATGGTTGCGGTTTACTTTGTTGCTGATGTCGTGTTTGGAGCTGTCGCCCGCCCGTTATCCGCATGGCTCGGGCGGCTTCCAATTCTTCGGGCGATGAACGCCTGGATAGAGGGCCTGCCGCCTTATCCGGCTTTGGCTCTATTTTCGGTTCCCGTCGTTATACTTGAGCCGGTAAAACCTGTCGGGGCTTTTCTCGTCTCCGCAGGCCATGTCATGGAAGGCACTCTGACCATCGTGCTGGGCGAAATTCTCAAGATCACTTTAGTGGAGCGATTGTTCAAATTGACGCGTGATCGTTTGATGCAAATTCCAATCTTTGCAGTCCTGTATCAGCGTTGGATCAGGATTCATAATTGGATAACGTCGTCAGAGATCTGGCAATGGATGCGCGACCAAACACAGCGGCTGAAGGTGCTGTTCAGACGTGCCATCGCTTCGACTAAGGCGACTGGGTGATTCGTCAAGCGGGCGCACCTTCAATCCTCAATCAAATAGCCCAATCAGCCTTTTGCAACGTTCTGAGCATTTCAAGAGCTTCATCCAGCAACATGATTTATCTCTGTTTTGTCGCTCCGAACTGTTTATGCCTCAATGATCCGCGTCATCGCCGGTGCACCCGGGTTCTTGACTTTAATCCAATCCGCCGACCGCCCCGACCGATACGGCCGATCCGACGCTTGGCAACGATGCCTTAGGGGCTGGGTTGTCCAGGATTGGGACTTTTCCGGGGGTTCGTTCTTTCTGGCTTCTCGCGTTGCAATCTTCCCACAGGCTTGCCGATGTGGACGTATTGAAAGATTTGTCGCCTTGGTCACCAAGCCAAGTGTTTGATTTTATTGGTGCCGGGTGAGAGGATTGAACTCCCGACCAACGGTTTACAAAACCGCTGCTCTACCGCTGAGCTAACCCGGCCCAAAGCGCGAGGCGCACGTCATGGCGACGACACGTCGATCGCGTTTTCGCGCACATCCATATAGGCAATGGCCGCGAGGCTCAACCGGTGCAGACCGAGGCGCCGGCCCAATTCCACGGGCGCTTGCATCAGCAGGCCCAGTACTCGCGCCAGCCGACGCCCCAGGGTCGAGGGACGGGACGGCGCTGCAGACAATTCATGATGGCCGGATGCGCATAGGGCGCCGTTGGAATCGTGTAGCCCCATGGGAAGCTATAGTACCCCCAGCCAGGGGTCAGGACGGCCGGCGCTGCCTGCCGGGTGCGCCATGAGCCCGCGCCAGCAGGATCGCACAGGGCGCTTGTCAGGACGACGGCGCCCATAACGGCAGCGGCAAGGGGTTTGTGCAGCATGGTCCACCTTCTGGCTCGGACGTCGCGCAGCGCCGCGAATCGCTGACGCGATGCTGGCGCATCCGGGCCGCTCAGGCCAGATAGTCGTGCACCACCTTCCCCAGCCCAAGCGTGATGTCGGCAATGATGTGGATCCCGGACACGACCTCAAGCACCGGAAGCTCGGCTACCGGCGCCAGCGCGTGATAGGCGAGGTTGAGTGCAACAGGTCCGGTCCAGGCGCCCTTGAGATCGATGTCCTCCAGGTAGTACTCGACGATCTCGCAGATGCGCGGCGTGCCGTCGACGTGCGGCATGATCTTGAGGAGGTAGTTCGGCCCCTCCATCGAGGCCTTGATTGCCGCGAGATCGGCCGTCTTGTGCTTGTACCCCATGGTGCCGACCGCGATCTCGACCGAGCCGTAATGGAGCTTGCCGATCAGGGTGTCGATCTCCGCAAC
>JAFAXD010000380.1 GCA_019241285.1 Xanthobacteraceae bacterium
GTCGGCATGAAGCCGACCTTCGGCCTCGTTCCCTATACGGGCATCATGGGCATGGACCCGACCATCGACCACGCCGGGCCGCTCACCGCACGCGTCGCCGACAACGCGATCGCGCTCGAGGTGATGGCCGGCGCCGACGGCTACGACCCGCGCCAGCACGGGCTCAAGGTCGACACCTACACGCGCGCCCTCGGCCAGGGCATCGAGGGCCTGCGCGTCGCGGTGGTGAAGGAAGGCTTTGCGCAATACGACTCGCACCCGGACGTCGATGCCTGCGTGCGCCGCGCCGCGATGGCGTTGCAAAAGCTCGGCGCCACGGTGAGCGAGGTCTCCATTCCCTGGCACACGACCGGGCTTTCGCTCTGGGCCGCGATCGCCATGGAAGGCACCTACCACGTGCTGTTTGCCAGCGCCGGCCTCGGCCGCCATGTCGAGGGCGTCTATCCGGTGTCGCTCGCCGCAAGGCTCGCCTCGCTGCGCGACCGCGCCAACGAGCTCCCCGACACGGTGAAGACCGGCATGCTGCTCGGCGCCTATACGGACAGCTATTATCAGGGCCACTTCTACTTCAAGGCCCAGAACCTGCGCCGCCGCCTGCGCGCCGCCTACGACCACGTGCTCGGCGAGCACGATTTGTTGTTGATGCCGACGACACGGATGATGGCCTCAAAGATCCCGCCGCCCGACGCCGGCTACGAAGCGATCATGGGCCACTGCTGGGAGCAGATCGGCAACACCGCCCAGTTCGACGTGACCCACCACCCGGCGATCTCGATCCCCTGCGGTTTGGGCGAAGGCGATCGCCCAATCGGCCTGATGCTGGTCGCCCGCCACTGGGACGAAGCAACGCTCTACCGCGCCGCCGATGCCTTCGAACGCGCCAGCGACTGGCAAAAGCTGGGGCCAAGGTAGGATCTCTCAGCTCGTCATTGCGAGCGAAGCGAAGCAATCCAGCGCTGAGCCGCCACACTGGATTGCTTCGTCGCTTCGCTCCTCGTAATGACGCGATCACATCGGAATAATGAAAAAATGAAGCAGCCGGCTGTCTACCTGATGGCAAGTCAGCGGAACGGTACCCTTTATATCGGTGTGACGTCGAATTTGCCGCAACGCGTCTGGCAACATCGAACCGGCGCCGCAGACGGCTTTACCCAACGATACAGCTGCAAAACGTTGGTTTGGTACGAAGTGCATTCGACCATGCTGGACGCTATCGCGCGTGAGAAGCAGATCAAAGGCGGATCAAGAAAGAAGAAACTGGATTTGATCGAAGCAATGAATCCAACATGGCGAGATTTGTACGAAGAGCTGATTTAACCGTCATTGCGGTAATCGTCATTGCGAGCGAAGCGAAGCAATCCAGTGCTGCGCCGCCGCACTGGATTGCTTCGTCGCTTCGCTCCTCGCAATGACGAACGGAGAGTTATGTGCCTGTTACTGACACAGCGCCTTCGTCACCGTGTGCTCGATCGGGCACTCGCCCTCGACCGGGCGGCGGCCGGCGATCGTTACTTCGGCCGGGCATTTCTCCGCCGTGACGTAATCGACGCTGCTGCCGGTCTTGTAGCCGTGCTGTTTGCACAGCTGCACGGCGGCGACGCGGCAGTCAGGCGCGCCGTTGGGCGCGAGCGGACACACGATCGGCCCGGCGATGAGGTGGGAGCCTCCCAGCTTTTTGCTCATGGCGCTGGCGGCGTCCGCGGCGCCCTTCATCATGTCGCTGGCGGCTTCGCTGGTCGACTTGCTGGTGTCCGGCCAAGTTGATTTGAAGGTATCCTTCCAACTGTTGTGCATGTTGGTGACGGACTGGTTGATGCTGGAGATCGATTGATCCCACCAGCGCCCCCACTGCTCGAACGCCCCGGGTTGTTGTTGCTGCCCCGCGGCCGGCGCCTGCGGCGGCGGCGCTAATTGTTGTTGATCCGGAACTTGCGGCGTCGCCGGCGGCAGCGGCGTGAAGCCGGGGCTGGAATCGGCGGGCGCGAGCCCCTCGCGCGGTTGTGCAAAAGCAACAGGCGCTTGCGCCAGCGCGATCGCGCACAGCCCGGCCCGCATACCAAAAATTGCTGGTCTCAAGAACCCCATCATGTCGCCCGGGAGCAAGATTAGAACAAATAGACCGCGGCGACAATCCCGCCGATGAGTACCACCGCGAAG
>JAFAXD010000499.1 GCA_019241285.1 Xanthobacteraceae bacterium
ACGGCCACAATGAAAGACTTTCGCCCTTGGCCATCCTTCGAGACGCCTGGTCCCTGCGGGACCAGGCTCCTCAGGATGAGGCTCAGAGAGTCACAACCAGTTCAATTACTGCCATCCAACAAACGCCGAGCGATCACCTGTGCCTGAATCTCAGCGGCACCCTCGAAGATGTTGAGGATGCGGGCGTCGCAGAGAATACGCGAGATCGGATATTCGAGTGCGAAGCCGTTGCCGCCGTGGATCTGCACCGCGTTGTCGGCGCTGGCCCAAGCGACGCGAGCAGCGAGGAGCTTCGCCATGCCGGCTTCGAGATCGCAGCGGCGGCCCTCGTCCTTGGCGCGCGCCGCGTAATAGGTGATCTGGCGGGCGATCATGATCTCGACCGCCATCAGGGCGATCTTGTCGGCAACCCGCGGAAACCCAATGATCTTCTCACCGAACTGGACGCGGCTGTCGGCATATTTGAGCGCCTCTTCCATGGCGGCCTGCGCGACGCCGATCGCGCGCGCAGCAGTCTGAATGCGCGCCGCTTCGAAGGTCTGCATCAGCTGCTTGAAGCCGAGGCCTTCGGTCCCACCGAGCAGGTTCTCGGCTTTCACCTCGAACCCGTCGAACGCGATCTCGTATTCCTTCATGCCGCGATAGCCGAGCACCTCGATCTCAGTGCCTGACATACCGGGTGCTGGAAATGGATCCTGATCGGTGCCGCGTGGTTTCTCTGCCAGCAGCATGGAGAGCCCACGGTGTCCAGGTTCCTTCGGGTTGGTCCGCACCAGAAGCGTCATCAGGTCGGCGCGCACCGGATGCGTGATCCAGGTTTTATTGCCGTGCACGATGTATTTGTCGCCTTCGCGCGCTGCGCGGGTTCGCAGCGAGGCGAGATCGGACCCGGTATTGGGCTCGGTGAAAACCGCGGTAGGAAGAATTTCGCCCGACGCAATCTTCGGCAGCCATTGTTGTTTTTGCTCGTCAGTGCCGGAATTGAGAATGAGCTCGGCGGCGATCTCCGATCGCGTTCCCAACGAACCGACACCGATATAGCCGCGCGAGAGCTCTTCCGAGACGACGCACATGGATTCCTTGCCGAGCCCCATGCCACCGAACTCTTCCGGCAAGGTCAGGCTGAACACGCCGAGCTCAGCCATCTGGGCGAGGATCTCGTAGGGAATGTAACTGTTGGTGCGATGCCAGCTTTGAGCGTGCGGAACGACCTCGCTGTCGGCGAACTTGCGCATCTCGTCGCGGATCGCATCCAGTGTCTCATCGAGACCGCAGTCGCCGATCGTGACCGCCGGTTGCCTGGTCATCAGCTCGACCAATCGCGCACGGTTCTCGACCGTGTTGCCGGACGCGATCAGCAAGTCGAGCGCCGGCGACCAGCGTGCCGCAATCTCGCCGGTCATCAGGCCGAGATCGGAGAGCCGCAGGATCTCGCCCTGGCTCATGGGAATGCCGCCGGCGACCTGGGCGATATATTCGCCGAGCCCGATGCGGACGATCAGCTCTTCGAGATCGCCAAAACGGCCCGCCTCGGTCATGCGCGCCGCGTAGGCCGCGAGCTGGCGCACCGCCTCGACGTAAGTTGCAAGCCAGGCAAGCCCGTGCGCGGCGCGCTGCTCCGCATCGAAGCGCTTGCCCGCGATACGGCCGTCAAGCTCGACCCGGGCGCGCACCTTGCGGGCGGCGTCGGCAAGCAAAGCTTCGAGCGCGCCGGTGGCGTCCCTGGCGAGCGAGATCAGACGTCCACGATCCGGGTGAGTAGAATGCATCACGACCTCATCGGATATGCCGGCATTCCATGTTGCGCTGTTGTATTGCAGCGCACAAGAGGCCATACGACGAACTCGAGGGATGGGAAACCTACGTGCGGATTTTCGTGACCAGCTACCGCGTCGCGCTCGCGGCGTTCCGGCGCTTCAATGCGGATGACGGCTGGGCGATCGCGAGCCACATCGCGCTCTCCACCCTGATGGCGCTGTTTCCGTTCCTCATCGTCCTAGGGACGCTCGCGCGCTACTTCGGCTTGGGAGAGATCGCCGATGATGCCGTCGATCTCATGTTCCAGACCTGGCCCGAGGAGGTCGCGGACCGCATCGGCGAAGAGGTGCACGCGGTGCTGACCACGAACCGGCCCGGTATGCTCACGATCAATGTGGTGCTCTGCGTCTACTTCGCGTCAAGCGGAGTTGAAAGCCTGCGCATTGGTCTCAACCGCGCCTATGGGGCGAAGGAGCGGCGCAACTGGATCATCCTGCGGGTCGAAGCCATTGCCTACGTGCTGGTCACGCTCGCCTCACTGCTGACCCTCGGGTTCCTGATCGTGCTCGGCCCGCTTATCTTCGCCACAGCGGTCGAGTACGCACCTTGGTTGGCGCCCCTCGAGGGCTGGATCACGATCGCGCGCTACGCCATAGCCACCCTCGTCTTGGTGATCGCCCTGATGCTGGTGCACGCCTGGCTGCCGGCTGGCCGACGGCCACTCAGTGCGATTCTGCCCGGCATCCTGGCCACGCTGCTGATGTGGCTCATCTGCGGCATCACCTTCGGCCGCTATCTGGCGCAGTTCGCGCAGACCTACGTGACCTACTACTCGGGTCTTTCCTCGGCGATGATTGCGCTGGTGTTTCTCTATTTTACGGCGCTGATCTTCGTCTATGGCGGCGAGCTCAATAACGTGATCGCGGAATTCCGCCGCATCCGCCAGCGCATGAAGTAAGCGTCAGGTGCCCGCAATGGCTTCCAGTGTATCCTCGAAGTTGCGCAGACCCGGACGCGGCGCATTGACCAGCACGGCCATGTTGCCGGGTTTGTGCTGGTTCTTCCACATCATCTCATGGGCGTGCGGGATCTGATTCCACGGCAGGACCTCGCTCATGCACGGATCGATGCGGCGGTCGAGCACGAACTGATTGGCGGCCGAGGCCTGCTTGAGATGCGCGAAATGCGAACCTTGAATACGCTTCTGTCGCATCCAGACATAACGTGCGTCGAAGGTGAGATTGTAGCCCGTCGTGCCGGCACAGAACACGACCATGCCGCCGCGCTTCACCACCAGACAGGAGACCGGGAACGTCTGCTCTCCCGGATGCTCGAACACGATGTCGACGTCGTGCTTGCCGGTGATGTCCCAGATCGCCTTGCCGAACTTGCGTGCCTCTTTGAGCCATTCATTGTACTCGGGCGAGTTCACTTTCGGCATCTGGCCCCAGCACTTGAAGTCCTTGCGGTTGATCACCCCCTTGGCGCCGAGACCAAGCACGTAGTCACGCTTGGTCTCATCAGAGATGACTCCAATCGCATTGGCACCTGACGCCGCGCACAGTTGCACCCCGAACACCCCAAGCCCGCCGGAAGCGCCCCAGACCAGCACGTTGTCGCCAGGCTTGACCGTATGCGGAGCGTGCCCGAACAGCATGCGATAGGCCGTCGCCAGGGTCAGCGTATAGCTCGCGGCCTCCTCCCAGCTGAGATGCTTGGGCTTGGTCATGAGTTGGCGTGACTGCACGCGGCAGAATTGCGCGAACGAGCCGTCCGGCGTCTCGTATCCCCAGATCCGTTGCGACGGCGACAGCAGCGGATCGCCGCCATTGCACTCCTCGTCATCGCCGTCGTCCTGATTGCAGTGGACGATGACTTCATCGCCGACCTTCCAGCGCCGCACCTTCGCGCCCACCTGCCAGACGATGCCGGAGGCATCAGAGCCGGCGATGTGGATCGAATTCTTGTGGACATCGAACGGCGAGATCGGCTGACCGAGTCCAGCCCAGACGCCGTTGTAGTTGACCCCGCCGGCCATGACGTAAACCAGTACGTCATCCTCGCCGATCGGCCACGTGGGCACGACCTCGACCAGCATCGAGGTCTCGGGTGGACCGTGCCGTTCCCGGCGGATCACCCAGGCGTACATGCTCGCTGGCACATGTCCCAGCGGCGGAATTTCACCGATCTCGTAGAGGTCTTTTGCCGAAGTGGCAGCAGACGGCAGGACTTGCGCAACCGACATGGGTTGACCTCGTATGCCCGACCCGAACCAGTAGTTTGCCCCAAGAGATTGTGCGGCGCAACAGACCGGAGCTCCCGGGGAACGCGCCTTTGGTCGGATTTGTTTGCCAGCCGGGTTCCCGCAGTGCACAATCACTGTTGCCGGGCGGAACCGAGACCATGACGACTGCCAGCGAGACCCCCATCAAACGCGACAGGCCCTGGATTTTCCGCACCTATGCGGGCCATTCCACCGCCGTCGAATCAAACGCGCTCTATCGCCGCAACCTCTCGAAGGGCCAGACCGGTCTGTCAGTCGCCTTCGATCTGCCGACGCAGACCGGTTACGACAGCGACCACCCTCTCTCCAAAGGCGAAGTCGGCAAAGTGGGCGTCCCCATTTCACATCTCGGCGACATGCGGGCGCTGTTCGATCAGATCCCGCTCGACGAGATGAACACGTCGATGACGATCAACGCGACGGCGGCTTGGCTGCTGGCGCTCTATATTGCCGTGGCCGACGAGCAGGGCGTGGCGCGCGGCAAGCTGCAAGGCACGACCCAGAACGACATCATCAAGGAATATCTCTCGCGCGGTACCTACGTGTTTCCCCCGGCACCGTCGATGCGGCTCACCAAGGACGTGATCCTGTTCACGACCCGTGAGATGCCGAAATGGAATCCGATGAATGTCTGCTCCTATCACTTGCAGGAAGCAGGCGCGACGCCGGTTCAGGAACTCGCCTACGCGCTGGCAACGGCCATCGCGGTTCTCGATACTGTGAAAGCCGCCGACGCCGTGAAAGACTTCGGTGACGTGGTCGGCCGCATCTCGTTCTTCGTCAATGCCGGGCTGCGTTTCGTCACCGAGCTCTGCAAGATGCGCGCCTTCGCCGAGCTGTGGGACGAGATCACCGCGAAACGCTACGGCGTCGACGATCCCAAACAACGGCTGTTTCGCTACGGCGTGCAGGTGAATTCTCTCGGGCTCACCGAGCAACAACCTGAGAACAACGTCTATCGCATCCTGCTGGAGATGCTGGCGGTCACGCTCTCCAAATCGGCGCGAGCCCGCGCCGTGCAACTGCCGGCCTGGAATGAGGCACTCGGATTACCGCGTCCGTTTGATCAGCAATGGTCGCTACGCATGCAGCAGATCCTCGCCTACGAAACCGATTTGTTGGAGTACGGCGACATATTTGACGGTTCGAGCGAGATCGCCAGGAAAGTCGCGGCGCTCAAGGCCGAAGCCAAGGAAGAGTTGGAGCATATCGAGAAGCTCGGCGGCGCTATTGCGGCGGTCGAGATGGGCTACATGAAGGCGCAACTTGTTGAATCAAACACCGCGCGCCTGGAAGCGATCGAACGCGGCGACCACATTGTGGTTGGCGTGAACCGTTTCACCGAGGCCGAGCCATCGCCGTTGGCAACCGGCGAGGATGCAATCCTGACCGTGCCGCACGACGTCGAAGCCCAGCAGATCGAGCGGCTCAATGCCTGGCGCGCGGCGCGTGATCCGGCCGCCGTCGCGGCGGCTTTGCGCGATTTGCGCGCGGCCGCGCGCGACGGGCGCAACATCATGCCGCCATCGATTGCGGCCGCGAAGGCGGGAGTGACGACGGGCGAGTGGGGGACCGCACTGCGCGAGACCTTCGGCCAATATCGCGCGCCAACCGGTGTCGGGCGGGCGGCCCGCAATGCCGTCCAGGGGCTCGATGACCTGCGCGCCGACGTCGACCGGGTTTCCAAGAAGCTCGGACGTCGCGTCAAATTCCTGGTTGGCAAGCCGGGTCTAGACGGCCATTCCAATGGGGCCGAGCAAATCGCCGTGCGGGCGCGCGATGCCGGCATGGACGTGGTCTACGAGGGAATCCGACTGACACCGGCTGAGATCGTTGAGACCGCACGTAATGAAGGCGTGCATGTGGTGGGTTTGTCGATCCTCTCCGGCAGCCATGTCCCGCTGGTGAAGGACGTGGTGGCACGCATGCAAGACGCCGGCCTTGATGAGATTCCGGTCGTGGTGGGTGGGATCATTCCGCCCGATGATGCGGAAACCTTGAAGGAAGCCGGGGTGGCAGCGGTCTACACGCCGAAGGACTTCGAGCTCAATCGGATCATGACGGATTTGCTCCGCGTCGTGGAGACCGCCGCCGAGAAGGAAAGCGTCGCCTCAAACTGACGCTTTCGGCGCCACGACACTCAGCGTGAAGGTGCTGCCGTGGCCGCGCCGGCTCGCGACCTTAAGGTCCCCGTTCATCGCCTTTGCGAGTCGTTTGACCAAAGCCAATCCCAACCCGGCACCGCCAAATCGTTGCGCGACCTGCTCGCTTGCTTGCGTGAATGGCCGGAACAGGCCCTGCATCTCGGCACGGCTCATGCCAATGCCGCTGTCGCTGACCGCAAAGGACAGCCTTGCGCGACCGCGCGAGAGAGGTTGGCTAGTCACGCCGAGCGCGACCTCGCCCTGTTTGGTGAACTTCACGCCGTTCTCGATCAGATTTTCCAGCGCCGCCCGCAGCCGCACCGCGTCGCCGATCAGGCGGCTCGGCAAATCGGGGGACACCTCGATGCGGCATGCAAGCCCCGCCGCTTCCGCTCGCGCCGCCAAGCTTACACCCGCGTCGCGCGCCAACTCGCGCGGATCGAAGGGATCGTGGCGCAACACGAGACCACGGCCGGACAGTCGCACGGCATCGAGAACGAGCGTGGTCAGCGCTTCCAGGTGCTTCGCGCTGCTGGTCAGCGCCGCCACCCAGCGGCGCTCGCGCTCGCCAAGCTCGACGCTGCCGAGCAACTCGGCGCCGGCCAGAATGCCGGTCAACGGCGTGCGCACATCATGGGCGAACCCGGCCACCATCAGCTCGAACGCGCGCGTGCGGCCGGATTGCGGCGCCCGCCGCGGGCGCGCGGCCCTATCCCGTTGAGCGCGCACAGGTGCGCGTTTGGCCGTTTTCCGCTTTGCCATTGTCCCCACCGGTACCCACAATGGCACGAACTGAGCGCCGGGACCACAGCGGCGGTATCATGCAAGCCCCACCAAGCGTCGGATATCGGCCGGTTTGGCGCCGCCGTCGCGCAAGCGCCGCAACGAGGTCGCGCCGGTCGATTTGGCGAGCTTGCGCCCCTGCGCATCGAGCACCAACCGGTGGTGATGGTAGGTCGGCGACGGCAGGTCGAGCAACACCTGCAGTAATCGGTGGATGCTGGTTGCGGCAAACAAGTCGCGCCCGCGCACCACGTGGGTGATGCCCTGCAGGGCATCATCAACGACGACTGATAAGTGATAGCTCGTCGGCGTGTCCTTTCGAGCAAGCACCACGTCTCCCCACTGCTCGGGGTGCGCCTGGATCTCTTCGTTCCCACTGCCGGTCTCGTGCCAGCCAAGCGGCCTCGTTCGCAGCAACGCGGTCTCGGTGTCGAGCCGCAGTGCGTAGGGGCCTCGTGCCATGCGACGCTCGCGCTCCTCGGGGGACAGATTTTTGGCCGCGCCCGGATAGAGCGGCGTCCCGTCAGGATCGCGCGGCCAGGGCCCCAGCGCATCGCGCTCCGCGACAAGGCGGAGAATTTCACCGCGTGTCTCGAAGCTCGGGTAGATCAGCCCGGCGTTGGCAAGCCGCTTTAGTGCGGCCGCGTATTCGTCGAGATGCTCGGACTGCCGCCGGACCGGCTGTTCCCACGAAATGCCGAGCCAGGCGAGGTCCTCATAGATCGCGTTCTCGTATGCGGGCCGGCAGCGCGCCGTGTCGATGTCCTCAATCCGGAGCAGCAGCCGACCGCCCGCCGCGCGTGCGAGCTCGAAGTTCATCAAGGCCGAGAGCGCATGGCCGAGGTGAAGATAGCCGTTCGGGCTTGGGGCGAACCGGAAGATGGACATCAGCAGACAGCGCAGCGTCGCACACGGTGACAAAGCCAAGATGATCCTTATCTTGTCTGTGCTCTGGCGTCTGTCCTCCGTCTGCCGTTCATGTCGCACTTCATCCATACCAAGGACGATCTGGAAAGCGCGATCGCGGAACTTGTGGCCGCCGATCCGCGCCTTGCGCCGGTATTTGCCGTGGCGGGGCTGCCGCCGCTGCGGCGGCGCGCCGGCGGGTTCGCCGGGCTCGCTTCGATCATCGTGGCTCAGCAGCTTTCGACCGCGAGCGCGTCCGCGATCTGGGGGCGAATGACCGCAAGATTCGAACCACTGCACCCAACCTCCGTCCGACGGGCGCGCACACCCACGTTGCAGCGGATCGGGCTCTCCGCAGCCAAGATCAAGACCCTGAAGGCGATTGCGGCGGCAATGGATCAGGGTGCGATCGATCTCGACGCGTTGGCGGACAAGCCGGCCGATGAGGCGCATGCCGCCCTCACCGCCTTGCACGGGGTCGGTCCCTGGACAGCCGATATCTACCTCCTGTTCTGCCTCGGTCACGCCGACGCGTGGCCGGCAGGCGATCTCGCGTTACAGGAAGCCGTCCGTATCGCGTTCGGATTAGCCGCACGCCCAACGACGAAAGAGATGGGGCCTTTGGCCGAGCTGTGGCGCCCGCGACGCGGGGCGGCGGCCTGCTTGCTGTGGACCTACTATCGGGCCATGAAAGGCCGCGAGGCGGCGCCCACCATGCCTCAACAATCACCCACAAGGAGAGGTAATGGCCGAGATTGACGGACCCCGATTGGAACCGCGACGGGGCGCGGCTCGGCAACTGGTGGTGTTTCTGCATGGCTACGGGGCGGACGGAAACGACCTGATCGAGATCGGCCGTGCCTGGCAGGCGTTGTTGCCGGACGCGGCGTTCGTGTCCCCGCACGCCCCGGAACGCTGCATGCAGGCGCCAGTCGGCCGGCAATGGTTTTCGCTCACCTTTCGCAATCCGGACGAACGCTGGCTCGGCGTCAATAAAGCGGCGCCGGTGCTAGAGGGGTTCATCGATGCCGAGCTCGCGCGCCGCAACCTGCCGCCGACCGCTCTCGCCCTGGTCGGGTTCAGCCAGGGGACCATGATGGCGCTGCACGTCGGTCTGCGCCGTGCTGTCGCACCTGCGGCAATCGTCGGCTATTCGGGAATGCTGGTCACGCCGAATGACGGTCCGGCCGAGGCCATCGCTAAGGAGATCAAATCACGCCCGCCGGTGCTGTTGGTGCACGGCGACAGCGATGACCTTATTCCGGTGCAGGCCCTTTTCCTCTCGTCACAAGGCCTCGCCCAGCTCGAGGTTCCAGTGGAATGGCACCTCTCGGCCGGCATTGGCCATGGGATCGATCCCGAAGGTCTGCGCCACGGCTGCGAGTTTTTGGCCAAGCGGTTCCGAGCGGTTATTTCGGCTTGACGTTGGGATCACCACCCGGGCTACCCGGCGCCGGCACGACCGGCATCTTGTCGCCGGTCGCCGGCGGCGCCACGTGCATTTCAGAATCGACATTGGCCGGCGGATGGATCACGCCCCCCGATCGGTCGAGCCGCTCACTCAAATTCTGGTCACCTGTGCGCGCCTGCGAATCGAACTGGCTCGGCGCATTCTCGGTCGGTGCGGCACTCGGCCCCGTCTCGGCCGCTGAAGCCACGACAGGAGCGAGCGACGCGAGGCATATGCCTACCCGCATGCAACCCACCAGCGCACGAACGAATCTCGGTCGGGTGATTGTCTGCATGCGGGAAAAACGCCGGCCGCACGGGTGCGGTTCCTCGCTTCAAAACGCAATTATTCCAGAGGGTTCACAATGCTGTCACGTGTGCGTATAAAGTTCCGGCACGTTCCCGGATTGGGGAGCGATTCGACAACCGCGGTGGCGTCGTTCTTGCCGCGGTCGGGACAGAGTGGACGAATGCGGTGCTCGGAATGCGGACCGCAGTGGGTTGAGCGCAGCGAGACCCATGTGGCGGTGGTAAGCGCAGCGTCAACGATGGTTTGCCTCGGGCCGAACCTGAGGTTGATCCATCCTGCGAGGTGCGAGTGAACGCTCACGTATCGGCAAATGCCTGGCCGGCGCTGGTACTGAACGCGGACTTTCGTCCGCTGAGTTATTATCCACTCTCGCTGTGGTCCTGGCAGGACGCCATCAAGGCCGTATTCCTGGACCGCGTGAACATCGTCGCCCATTACGAGAAGGCGGTGCGCAGCCCCAGCTTCGAGATGCAGCTGCCCAGCGTCGTATCGCTCAAGAACTTCGTGAAGCCGTCGACGCATCCGGCGTTCACCCGGTTCAACGTGTTCCTGCGCGATAAGTTTTCCTGCCAGTACTGCGGTTCGCGCGATGATCTGACGTTCGATCACATCCTGCCGCGCTCGCGTGGCGGACACACGACTTGGATCAACGTCGTTGCGGCTTGCTCGGGTTGTAATCTGCGCAAAGGCAGCATGACGCCGGCGGAAGCCGGCATGTACCCGTCGCAGACGCCGTTTCAGCCGTCAGTCCAGCACCTGCACCGCAACGGACGGCTGTTCCCGCCGAACTATCTGCACGACAGCTGGCTCGACTATCTCTACTGGGACACCGAACTCGAACCCTAAATTGTTGAGCATGATCTTTTCCGAAAACCGGTATCCACCCGGCATCAAGTGCGGGGCAGGCTTTTTCGGGATCATGCTCTAACGGCGCGGCTTCGCTCCGATCACGCCACACGCAGGATGATCTTGCCGCGGGCGCGGCCGGATTCGCTCAACTCATGCGCGGCTTTCGCCTCCGCGAGCGGGAGCTCCTTCTCGATCACCACCTTGAGCTTGCCGGCGTCAATCAACCCGGAAATCTCCTGCAAGCGAATGCCGTTCATGTTGCCGCGCTCGAACCGCGCCGACACGCCATATTCCTTAGCCAGCGCCTCCTCCGGCGGCGATACGATGGTGATCAACAATCCGCCCTTGCGCAGCAGACCAAACGAGCGCTTCAACGTCTCACCGCCGACGCAATCAACAACAAGATCGGCGTCCTTGACCGCGCTCGCAACGTCGACCGCCCGATAATCCACGACCTCGTCGGCGCCCAGCGACTTCACCATCGCGACATTGGGCCCCGAAGTCGTGGCGATCACGTGCGCGCCGGCGAGCTTCGCGAGCTGGACGGCGAAAATTCCGACACCGCCCGAGCCGCCCTGGATCAGCACTTTCTGTCCCGCGCGGACATTGGCCGAGTCGAAAAGAACCGTCCAAGCAGTGCCCGCCGCGATCGGTATGCCGGCCGCATGGGAGAGCGGAATGCTGGTCGGCGCGGGCGCGACGGCATCGGTCTTCGCGGCAGCAAATTCCGCATAGGCCCCATCAACGCGGGCAATCACGTGATCGCCTTCCTTCAGACGCGTGACCAGCGGGCCCGTCAGCGCAACCGTACCCGCGATGTCGCTACCCATGATCGCCGGAAACTGCAGCGGCCGCATCGCCCGCATCAAGCCTTTGCGGATCTTCCAATCGACCGGGTTGACCCCCGCTGCGCGGACCTTGATCAGCACACCATCGGGTGGCGCCTCAGGAATAGGCGCGTCCTCATAGACGAGCGCATCAGCTTCGCCATAGTCGTGGATTCGGACCGCCTTCATGGGACGCGCCTCCTGCTTGTCTCAGCCAAGGCCGCGATCCTAATGCCAGCGCGGCGAAAATCCGCTGTCCAATGACGCATCCCAGACATGTTACTGGGTCGGCGTCTTCCAGATGTGGCGATCGATCGCGATCGGCCCTGGCAGGATTTTCTGCGCAACCATCCAATCATTGAGATGATTGAGTGCGGTGACCTCGCGCTCACCGAGCGGAACCGGATCCGGCATGTCGTAACTCGCGAGCAGCTGGGCGACGGCAGGATTGAGCTTGAGCTCGCCTTCCCAGAGCTTTGCCGCTTCGGTGCGATGTTCGCGGGCCCACTTGGCCGACGCTTGAAGTTCTTCTAGTACCGGACCGATCACCTCGGGGTGCGCCTGCGCGAAGGCCTGGCGCACCACATAGACGACGGCATTTTCTGAATGAAAATCTTTGGCGAGCGACACGACTCGGGCGTCGTAGAGGGCGAGCGCGATTGGGAAATACATGCCCCAGCTCGACCAGGCATCGACATGATCCTGCGTGAACGCCGCCGCGGAGTCCGTCGGGCTGAGATAAGCTCGCTTGACCTGATCAGAAGCAACGCCTGTTGTCTCGAGCGCTTTCGCCAGATTGTAGTCACCGCTGCCACCGCGATTGACCGCAACACTGTGGCCGGCAAGATCGGCAAGCGTCTTTATCGGAGAATTCTTCTTCACCAGAATGCCCGAGCTGTCGCCCGCATCCCATTGATAGGCGAACAGCGCCAGCGTAGAGGCGCCGCCAAATGAGGAGAGTGCCGACGTTGAGCTTCCGGTCGACATGTCGATCGCGCCGGCGTTGAGGCCTTCGGCGGCGGGCGCATAAGCCGCGAAAGGGCCAACCCATTCGACCTTGACGCCCAACTTGGCCAGCCGCTTTTCCAAGTTGCCGTTCAGGCGCGCGATGCTCATAGGCTCGGAGCCGCGCAAAAATGCAATCCGCAGCACGACCTGCTCGGCCATGGTTTGCGTCGTTGCGCTGACCAATACGACGAGCGACACGGCCGCCGCTATCGCGGCCCCCACCCAATACTTCGATTTCATGTTCAACCTCTGGCCGCAGCGACGAAGGGCCCGGCAATCACGTTCGATTCTTTGTGTTGCTGTTGCTCGATCGGCAGCAGCGGGAGCAGCAAATCCGCAACCCGATAGGCTTCCTCGAGCAGCGGCTGGCCGGAGACGATGAACGTGTCAAAGCCGACGCTGCGATATTCCTCGATGCGCGCCGCCACGGTTTCTGGATCACCCACAATCGCCGTGCCGGGACCACCCCGGATCAGGCCGAAGCCGGCCCACAGGTCGGGATAGATCTCAAGATCACGCGCATGCCGATGCGGCCGCTCGTAGACAACGGCATTCATCCGATGCTGGCCGACGGACTCCGATTGTTCGTTGCGTGCGCGCGTGAACGCGATCGCATCCTTGTCCATATGCGAATAGAGCCATTGCGCAGCCGCCCAGGCCTCCTCCTTGGTCTCGCGCACGATCAGGTTGAGGCGGATTCCGAATTTGACGTTGCGGCCGAGCTTCGCTGCCCGCGTTCGCACCTGCGCGATCTTCTCGGCGGCGAGCGGCGGCGGCTCGCCCCACGTCAAATAGGTGTCGGCGTGCTTGGCCGCGACGTTCAACGCGGGTTCGGAGGAACCTGCGAAGAACAGCGTCGGATGCGGTCGCTGCACCGGAGGAAGCTCGAGCCGGGCATTGCGAAATCGCACGTGCTGGCCTTCGAAGCTCACCGTCTCGCCGCTCATAAGTTGTTTGAACGCGGCCCAGTATTCGTCGGTGAGCCCGTAGCGCTCATCGTGCGCCAGCTCGATGCCGTAAGGTGGCATTTGTTGCCGGTCACCGGTCACGATGTTGATGATCAGCCGCCCTTGCGAGAACTGATCGAAGGTCGCGGCCTGCTGCGCCAGCATCAGCGGCGCGGTGATCCCCGGATGCACCGCGACAATGAATTTCATGCGCCGGGTCAACGGAATGAGCGCCGATCCGAGCCCCCAGGCATCATGCGCGCCGCCGCCAGTCGCCAGCAACGCGCCCGTATAGCCGAGGTGATCGACGGCGCGTGCAAGCTGCGCGAGGTAGTCGAAATTGACCTCGCGCCGCCCCCGTTTGGCCCAGGGGTAAGCCCCGTCGTGGGGAATGAGGTACCAGTAAAGCTCCATGCCGTGGCCCTGCTCGACTCACGCGGCGCGGCGCGCTGCCGCCAAGGGACGTGTCAGCGTTGCGTCACGCACGTTCACTTTGCGAGGCAACAGCCCGAAACGGTGGAACAAGTCAGCGGCGCGCTGCTGCTGATCGAGAAACAGGTTGTCGATGGCCACGAGGCCCCAGGGTCGTGAACGAACATGCGCCTCCCATCCCTGCGCGTCGAGATGATTACGCGCGGCAGCCGCGAGCTTGCGGCCGGCCTCGGCCGGATTGTGCTCGATCCAATGATCCGCGGCATCGAGTGCTTCAACAACAATCTGCAGGAGCTCCGGATTCTGTTCCGCGAATGCGCGCCGTGCGAAGAACACCGATGGGTTGCCGATCAGCTCCTGCGTTCGCACGATGAAGCGCAGGCCGCGGATCGTCTGCGGATTGTCTTCTCCGGTCGCCCAGGCGTCGATGCCGCCGGCATGCAGCGCCTTGATGGCGAGCGGTTCCGGCAGGTCGAGGGGCACGATTTCGTACCAGGCGAGATTGGCGCGATCGAGCGCGGTCGCCAGCAGGTGCTGATGCCACGAGCCGACCCCTAGGGCCACGCGCTTCCCGCGCAGGTCGGCCGCGCTGCGAATCGCACTGTCTTCGCGCACCAGGATGCCGCCGACCGGACGCGATTCCGAGCTCGCGATGTAGACCAATGGAACCCCCTTGGCCTGCGCAGTGATCGGCGGAGTCGCACCGGTGCCGCCCACATCGATGATCTCGGCGCCGATGTAATCAACCGTTCGGGCGCCGCCAGGAACGTTGAACCATTCCACCTCCACGCCGCGGCCCTGCAGCCGCGACTCCAGGATGCCGCTGGTGCTCAACGCGAGCAGGGTCGGATTGTTGGAATGAAAGCCAACTCTGATTGTCGCGGGCATGCCACGCTCCTTGTTCAAGCTCTGATCAAGTTCAATGGCTATCGCCCAATTTACATATTGTCTATCATTTTAATGTATTATAATCTGCAACTTCGTTTCCTGGCCACGCACCATCAGGAGGAAAATATCATGACGCTGCGGTTCGAAGCGCCCGAGCGCCCAATCGTACAGCCGGCGGCGGTCAGCGAGTTGTGGTACACGCGCTGCCCGGTGCCGACCGCCTCGGGTATTGCGCTTGAGCTTGGCTGGCTCGCGCACGAGTTCGATCGCCTCGGCATCAAGCTCTCGTCGGTGCGCGATTCCGATGTGGCGGACGTGCGTCTTGCGCACTTCAGCCACACGCTTCCAGGATTGTTTCGCGAGGGCGGCAACATCCCGGCGATCTGGGCGCGCTCGAACGGCCAGGATACGTCGGTCGTGGCACTCACCTGGGTCGACGAATATCAGGCCATTCTGGTCCGACCCGAATCAGGGATTGCCACTCCGGCCGATCTGCGCGGCGCGCGTATCGGCCTGCCGCGACAAACGGGACAGCGCATCGATTTCGCCCGCGCCATGTCGCTGCGCGGCATCGTGAGCGCGCTGGAGCTTGGCGGGCTCACGACCCAGAACGTCGCGCTGATCGACATTGCGAGCGAACAACCGGTATTCGCCGGCGCGGAGCGCAATGGGAGCTTCCATCAGCTCGAGGTCGAAGCACTTGTCGCCGGACATGTTGATGCGATCTACGTGAAGGGCGCAGTCGGCCGCGGCAGCGCGCGCGAGCATCGCCTCGCGACCCTCGTCGATCTTGGTCGCCACCCGGATCCGCTGGTGCGGGTCAACAACGGCAATCCGCGTCCGGTCACGGTCGATCGGCGGACGGCCCGCGAGCGTCCCGATCTGGTCGCCCGCTATCTGTCGGTGCTGATCCGGGCCGCCAACTGGGCCAAGGATCACGCGAGCGAGGTGACAGCCATCGTCGCACGCGAGGTCAATCGCCTGCCGGACGACGTGCACGCCGGCTATGGGCCCGACCTCTCCCGCTCCTTTGGCCTCGATCTCTCACCGCGGCGGGTCGTCGGATTGGCGCGGCAGAAGGATTTCCTGTTGCACTGGGGCTTCATCCCCCACGACTTCGACATCAATGGCTGGATCGACGACGTCCCGCTCAGCATCGCGCAGGGGCTGTAAAGCCCTCGCGCAAAGCTACGCATCCTCTCCAGGGCGGGAGTCGCGCAGAAGCTCGCGCAGGATCCGGCCCTCGAGCCTTGCGACCTCGCCGGCGCCGCGCTCGCGCGGGCGCGGAAGATCAAGCCGCAGATTGAGCGCGATCACGCCGTTGTCGATGACGACCACGCGGTCTGCGAGCGTAATCGCCTCGGCGACATCGTGCGTCACCAGGATCGCCGTGAACCCTTGCTCACGCCAGACCCGCTCGAGCAGTTGCTGCATCGAAATGCGCGTCAACGCATCCAGCGCGCCGAGCGGTTCATCAAAGGCAAGAATTTTCGGGCGGCTGACCAGGGCGCGCGCCAGGGCGACACGCTGTTTCTGGCCGCCGGACAGAACGGAAGGCCAATCTCCACCGCGCGCTTCGAGCCCAACCTCACGCAGTGCCGCGCGCGCCTGATCGCGAGCGCCTGGCGCATTGCGCGTTTCCCCAAGGCCAACTTCAACGTTGGCAAGAACGCGCGCCCAGGGCAGCAGCCGCGGCTCCTGGAACATGACGCGCGTGACGGCACGTTCAGGACTAGCAGCCCCCTCATCCCCGAATCGGATCCTCCCAGCCGTGGGGCGGTCGAGCCCGGCCAGCAATCTCAACAACGTGCTCTTGCCGCAGCCACTGCGGCCCACGACAGCAACAAATTCACCGGCGGCAACGTCGAGGTCAACACCACGCAACACCTCATTGGCGCCGAACGACTTACGCAAGCCGCGGATCGTGACTGGCAAGCCGGCCGCGGGGACCATCGGAGATCTGAGCTCAGGCGCGGCGTCAACCAGCCTTAATGCAGGGGCATTCGCGCTCATGCGGGATTCTCATGTTTCTGAAAGGCCGGATGCCAGGCGAGAAAAATGCGTTCGAGCAGGCGCGCCGAGCTGTCGGCGAGCTTGCCCAAGAGCGCGTAGATCAGGATGCTGAGCACCACCACGTCGACCAGCAAGAACTCGCGCGCCTGC
>JAFAXD010000001.1 GCA_019241285.1 Xanthobacteraceae bacterium
TTCTGCTCCTCGGTGCCGAGCCAGCCGCGCTCCGAGATGTCAAAAATGATGCCGTCGGGATCCTTGAACTTGCGTTCGAAGTTGACGTGTTCCTTGCTCTCGCCGAGATCGAAGAAGAAGGTTCCGCCCGCGTCCTCGATGCGCTTCTGCGTCTCGGCAATGTCGTCGACTACAAAGCCGAAGTGATGCGCTCCGGCAAAGCTCTTGGCATCTTTCAGGCCCGACCCGCGTTCGCCCTTGAATGAAAGCAGCGCCAGGTTGATCACGCCATCGCTCAGATAAATGCCCGACCCGATTTCCAGATCCTCGCGCCCGACGCGCTTGAGCCCAAATACGTTCTCGTAAAATTCAGCTGATTTCTCGAGATCCCTAACAGCGAGCGCGAAATGCCGAAGCTTGGCCATGAACTCCTCCTTGCGGGCGCGGAACGTCCCGCACTATAGCACTTGCTCACGCGTCTGCACGACGGCATTCGCATATCGGAGTTGTTTCAGCATGAGCGCGCAGCGGCGTGCCGAAATAGTAGGCGCAGGTTTCGCTGGATTGGCCGCCGCCTGTGCTCTGGCGCAGCGCGGGTGGCGCGTGCGGGTGCACGAACGCGGCACCGTTCTGCGCACCGCCGGGGCGGGTATCTACATCTACGAGAACGGCCTGCGCGTGCTGCAGGCCCTCGGGGCCTACGACGACGCCGTTGCCGGTGCACATATCGCCCACACGCGTGAGGTGCGCGACGACCGCAACCGTGTGCTGTCGGTGCATCGCTGGGATACGAGCAAAAGCCGCGTGTTCTCGATCGTGCGTCAGACTGTCATCAACGCGCTCGCCGCCGCAGCGCAACGCGCCGGCGCCGAAATCGTCACCGGTTCAACTGCCCGGTCGGCAACTGCCGACGGTGAGTTGCTGTTGGAAAATGGTGAGCGCCTCACCGCCGACCTCATCGTCGGCGCCGATGGCGTCAACTCGGTCGTGCGCGACGGCCTCGGACTGGTGCGTATGCGCCGCCGCCTGCCCGATGGCGCCATCCGCATGCTGATTGAACAACGTCCTGACGAGCCAAATTTTGCGCAGCCCGGCGTGACGATCGAGTACTGGTCAGGCTCGCGGCGGATCTTGTTCACGCCGTGCAGCGAAACAGAGATTTACATCGCCCTCACTATGCTGGACCGCGATGAACCAGCCAAACGCGTTCCGGTCGATAAAACGGAATGGACCCGGTCGTTTCCGCATCTCGCCGCGTTGATCGCCCAATTTGGCGAGGAGGGCCGCTACGACGCTTTCGAGCTGATCAAGCTCAAGCGCTGGTCGGCTGGTCGTGTTGCCGTCTTGGGAGATGCCGCCCACGCACAGCCGCCGAATATCGGCCAGGGCGCGGGCTGCGGCATGATGAATGGGCTGGCGCTCGCCGTTCACCTCGAGCAGACCGGCGATGTCGTCGCGGGCCTCGCCGCCTGGGAGCACAACGAACGGCCCCTTACCGAGCATACCCAGCGGGTCTCATACCTGCTCGGGATCCCGACCACCTGGCCGCCGCTATTGCGCAACGCGGCGCTCGGCCTCGCCGGGCGCTCCAAGTGGATTGTCAATCAGCGCATCAAGACGGCGCTGCACCACCCGACCGGAACCGCCTAGCAACCCGTGCAGATGCTCGGGATCTGGCCATAGGGGCCGGTGCTGGGAGTGCTCCCGCTGTCCCGTTTCGACCCGCTGCGCCCACGCGCATTGTTTTGCGCAGCGGGCGGGTTGTCGGGCGCAGGCACGTTTCCTTGCTCTTCCTGGCGGACACTGGGCGGAAGGTCCGCTTGCGTCGGCTGCCGATGGCCCACCGGAGCCTCCGGAATTCCGAGGCCGCCGGTGCCCTGGGCGCCCGCGCCGGTTCCGAGACCGGCTACCGGAAGGGCCAGAAGAGCCGCAACGCCGATGCCCAGCAGGCGCGGGCGAAGCGACTGGCAAAGGTTTTTGGAGGCGTATCGCATCATCATGTACTCCCGGCGGTCCACCCCGCCCGCTGCATTTAGCGCCCCGGAGACGTCGCCAATTGCCCTGAATTGTCGCGCTTCCGGCGTACTTGCGCAATATCTCGCGCCGAATCTCGGCATTGCCCTCGATTTCTCCCTACAATCGCCGGTTTTGCCAGGGAATCTGTCCCTTGATACCGCTGTGGGGACCGCGGGGGGAGAATTGGGCATCGTTGGCATGACGATTGCGCATCGCTTGCGCGCATGCGCCAGCACGAGCGGCGTTGCGCTGCTCGGGGCATTTGCCTTGGTGACGGCATCGCAAGCCTTGGCGGCAAGCCCCGCCAAGCGGACGTCTGCAGGGACGTGCGATCGCGCACAATTCAAAGCAATTATCGATGTCGGCCACAGCCAGAAATCGCCGGGTGCCTTGAGCGCCCGCGGCGTAAATGAGTTTGATTTCAACCTGCGGCTCGCCAGCGATATCCAACATCACCTCACCGAAATGGGATTCAAGCGGACAGTTCTCCTGGTGAGTGAGGGCGCTCAGCACCACAGCTTGGCGACCCGGGTTGCGCGCGCGAACCAGTCCGGGGCCGACGTGTTCCTGTCGATTCATCACGATTCGGTGCCGGACCGCATGTTGCAGAAATGGGAATTCGACGGCACCGCGCGGCGCTACAACGATCAGTACCCCGGGCACTCGCTTTTCGTCTCGCTCGACAACCCTGACTATCAGTCGAGCCTGTTGTTCGCGACCATCATCGGCAAGGAGCTCAAGGCGCGCGGCCTGAAATATACGCCGCACTACACCGATGCGATCATGGGAAGCCGGCGCAGGCTGCTTGTTGATTCGGATGCCGGTGTCTATCGCTACGATCAGCTCATTGTTCTGCGGCAAACCCATATGCCCGCGGCTTTGCTCGAAGCCGGTTCGATCGTGAACCGCGGCGAGGAATTGGAGCTTGCAAAACCTGAACGGCGCAAGCTCGTCGCTGCCGCGGTCGGCGAGGCGCTGGATCGCTATTGTCAATTGCGCCCGCCCGTGGAGCAGGCCCAGGAAAAACAGGCCTCGACCGCCCCGCACACACATACGGCTACGCGCGGGTCGCTGGCCCGCCATGAGGCCGTTCGTTAGCCCGTGGGGACATTGCCCCCGCCGGCGGCACGCTTGCCTCGCCCGGACCGAGCCGATATACGGGACGCAATTCAGCGAATTGGGCGCGTAGCTCAGCGGGAGAGCACTACGTTGACATCGTAGGGGTCACAGGTTCGATCCCTGTCGCGCCCACCATCCAACCCCCTCAATAAATTCTCGATTTTCAGGCGATTTCGGCGCTTCCGCATTTGTCTCATAATGCCTGAACAAGCCGCGAACTGTGCCCAGAAACCTCGGAGGTTTGGGCAAATGCCGGGCAGTCTGTTCTACCTGTGTTCGAGCACGCATTTTCAATCGTTGGATCTCCCGCTGGCGCTGTTGGGACCGAATTGGTGGCCGCAGGTCCAAAACTTCGAGTCCCAATAGGACTGCATGAATCTAGCGGCTACAAAGGTTTGGGCAAAAACCGGCGTTTCGGAAGGCGGGCCCAAACCGTTTCCCAACGATGGCCGTCCTGAAGCTCGAATGGGCGTCCGAGCCGTCGTCCTAGAAATCCGGCGCAAGCCTCGCGTCCGGACGTGTTTCCACGTCTTGAGCATAGAGCACCAGACTACGAATCTGGGGGTCGGAAGTTCGAATCTTTCCGGGCGCGCCAGTTAATGCCCAGTATTTGCAGGATAGTAGCCATCGCTGAATTGAAATCCAAAGTTCATGTCGCCACCTAGTCGCCACCCTGGTCGAGATAGCGTTTCTGAAATCAGGCTAGGCATCGGCAGGCTGGAATGGGGAAATTGTCAGCCGGGCGAGGTCCTATACTGGAACCCCGTGTTCGCGATCGGCTCGTCGGAGGTGTCGACGGAAGGCAAGATCACTCCTCGCCGTGAACACCGGAATCAATGTGCTCGTCTAGCACGGTGCGGAAATAGGCGGCAGGATCGTCCCACCGCACTCGTTCAATAACCTTTGGCCATGCCGCTCCCAGTCCGCTTCTAGGTCAGGCAAGGATTACGTCGGAGGCCAGGGCCAATGCCACTGCGACCGGGTTGTTAGGCCAACGAAACCTTGCGCCGCGAGTGACGGAACGCGAAGCCTAGGCCAGCGAAGCCGAGCAGCATCATGGCCCAAGTCGACGGCTC
>JAFAXD010000026.1 GCA_019241285.1 Xanthobacteraceae bacterium
GGCTCGGGCTTGCTCTGCTCGGCGGCTTTGTCGGGAGTCTTGGGTTTGAGCTCCGGCGCAGGGGGTGTCGCTTCCTGCGACGCCGTGCGGATTTCCGGCTTCTTGTCGACGACCTTGGCGGCCTGATCCTGCGCCTGCTTGGGATCGCCGACCTTGTCCGCCATTTGCTTGGGCATATCGGCCTTCGGGGCCGTCTTCATGCCCGCCGTGAGTTTCGAAAATTGCGTGTCGGAGATAATGTCGATCGGGACGGAGTCCTCTTCCGTGATCTTCAGCGGCGTGGCGCCGGAGAACCACAGCATGGTTGAGCCGAGAAGCACCGCGTGAGCGACCGCCGATATGGTAACGCCAGTCCGCATCAGTTCAGGAGCCCTGCTCCACCTCGGTTACTAACGCGACGCGGTGGAAGCCGGCCGCCGACAAGCGGCCCATCACGCGCATGACGGTGCCGTAATCCACCTTGCGATCCCCGCGCACGTAAATGCGTTCCTCGAAGCCGCCGCGCGCCTGCGTGATCGCCTCGAGCTTGGTGACCAACTGGTCGATCGGAATTTCGGAATTCTGCAGGAAGACTTGCCCTTTTTCGTTAACGGAGAGCGCGAGCGGCTCCTTGTCCTGATCGAGACTCTTGGCCTTGGTCTGCGGCAAGTCGATCGGCACACCGACGGTGAGCAGCGGTGCGGACACCATGAAGATGATCAGGAGCACGAGCATCACGTCCACCATGGGCGTGACGTTGATCTCGGCCATCATGGCGTGACGGCGGCGCCCATTGGTCGCGGCAGACAAACCCTTCATCGCCATCCGGCGTCACCCCGTGTCCCACGCCGGCGGAATGTCCCGCCGGTACCCCTAAGCCCGTTCATCAATCTGGCGCGAGAGAATCGCTGAGAACTCGTCGGCAAAACCTTCGAGCCGCTGCGCCTGCTTGTTCACCTCGGAGGAGAACTTGTTATAAAAAATGGTCGCCGGTATGGCCGCGGCGAGGCCGATTGCGGTCGCGAACAAGGCCTCAGCAATGCCGGGCGCAACGACCGCAAGCGAGGTATTCTTCGACGCAGCAATCGACTGAAAGCTCGTCATAATACCCCACACCGTGCCGAACAGGCCGATGAAGGGGCCAGCCGACCCGACGGTCGCGAGCACCAGCAGCCGTTTTTCCAGGCGATCGATTTCGCGCGCGATCGAGACGCTCATCACCTTTTCGACACGGGTCTGCAGACCGGCGAACGATTTCGCGTGCCCCTCGAAACTGCGCTTCCACTCGCGCATGGCGGCCACGAAAACCGCGCCCATGGAATATGCCGGCCCGGCAGACAGCGAACGATAAAGTTCCTCGAGCGACTGCCCCGACCAGAACGCATTCTCGAAGCCGTCCATGGCTTTGCGCGTGCGAGCAAAGAGAATCGTCTTGTCGACAACGATCGCCCATACCCAGATGGAGGCGACCAGCAGCCCGATCATCACGATCTTGACGATCCAGTGGGCCTGCCAGAACAACGTGAAGAGCGACAGATCCGAGGAGGTCAGCGGCAGCGCCGACTGCGCAACGTCGGCAGGATTCATGTTCACCCCTCTCGGCTCATCCGGCATGGCCGCGACATGGCGCCGTCAGCCTCTCCGTGAGCTCGTGGCCTGCACCCGCAGCACCACTTGGCTAGTCTCTACCCGTGGAAAAGCAGGCCGCCCCCTGCGGCCTTCTCCGGCTTCCCCGGCAAACATGACTAAACTAGGGCGCGGAGGCCACGTGACCCGCGGATATCCCAGTGCGGGCTCTAACCCCCACTTTTGGGAGCGCAAAAAAGAAGCCGCCCGCCTCTGGCGAGGCGGACGGCTCCGAATCGGTTCAGAAGATGGCTCGCTCGGGATCAGACCTGGTGCGGGGCTTCCTGATCCGGCCGATTGCGCCGCTCGGACATGAACTGGTCGAACTCGGCACGATCGCGGGCGAAACGCAGGCGCTGGAGAAACTCGCGGAATTCCCGCTGCTCGTCCTCAAGCCGCCGCAGCGTGTCGGCCTTGTATTCGTCGAAGGCGCGGTTGCCGCTGGAGGGTGAACGTCCCCACCAGTTACCGCCACCACCGCCGCCCATACGATCCATTTTGTCGCGTACCCGCTCCATTCTGTCCTGCAGGCGCCCCATCTTGTGTTCCCAGTGAGAGCCATTGCGTGAACAGCTCATGCGTCCGCTCCCGATCAGAAACGCCAAAGCCGCAAGGCCCAGCGGCCACCAAACCATGAAGCCAAGGATCATCAGCACGATCCAGGCCGGACGGCCGATGTCGTCGAGCATTGATGCGACTGGCATCGGCGACCGCACTCGCTCGTCGTAGTACTTTTCCGCGATAGCCATGGAAGACCTCATGGGGGTGAATGTTAATAACATTTACATACGCCGCTCCCCGGGGCGTGTCAAGGCGGCCTAAGAGGGGGGCGAGCCAAAATTCTCCATACCGAGACCACGCAGATAAACCAGCACGCCGGCTTCCAGGAGCTCCTCTGCGGTCATCGGCAGTGCACGGCGCGCCGCGTCGCCGCGGCCGAAGAGAGACGCGATCCCGTGCGCCAGGGCCCATACGTGCAAGGCCAACATCAGCGCGGGCGGCCGAGCCTTGAGCGGCGTTGACGCGATCAGCGCTTCCGCCGCGGTGCGCAGCACCGCGAACGCGCGCTCACCGGCTTCACGCAATTCGGGATTCGCATCGAGCGGGACACCGGCCTCGAACATCGCCGAGTAGTAGGCCGGCTCCGTTCGCGCGAACGCCAGATAGGCGCGACCGAGCCGCTCGAAAGCAGTGAACGGATGCGGCCGGCCATTGTCCCAGGCCTGGGTCAGCGCAGTTTCAAACTGCCCGAATCCGCGCAGCGCCACACTGGCGAGCAGTTCGTCGCGATCGCGAAAATGCCGATAAGGCGCCGCCGGACTGACCCCCGCAGAGCGTGCCGCCTCCGCAAAGGTGAAACCGCCCGGCCCCTTCTCGGCGATGAGGTCGAGCGCGGCCCGCATCAGGGCCTCCTTGAGATTGCCGTGGTGATAGCCGCGCGGCGGTGTCTTCCAGCTCATGTAAAGAATCTTTACATGACGCCGCGCGAATCGTCGACTAGCGCCGCAGATCAGCTAGCCGCTAAACCAGCTGCGCAGATGAACGCAACCGCACCATCGGCCACCTTCTCCAAGTCCGCCCGAGAAGCGCCCGCGCGCGAGCGTAGCGCCAGCGTGTGCAGCGTCGCGGCCGCAAGCATCGCCAAAAGCCAAGGATCCGCTGCCCCCGTCAGCTCTCCACGCTCCTTTGCAAGCAGAAGTCGCGCCTCGAACGCGGCGTCGATCTCGCGCAGAGCTTCAGCCAACGTGGCACGCACATCCGCGTCCCGCATCGCTTCCGTGGTCGCGGTGCCGATGAGGAAGCATCCGCGTGGCTGCCCGTTCAACGGAAAGTAGAGATCAAGCGCGATCGAATAGACTCGCCGCAGTCCTTCGCGCAGCGGCCGGTCGGGAGCCAGTGCGTCTGCCATCCCTGAGCGGCCAGCATCCCAGTACGCAGCGAGCGCCCTGAGGTAGAGGGCGTGCTTGTCCCCGAATGCGCCGTAGAGGCTCGGCCGGTTCATGCCAGTCGCCGCCGCTAGGTCATCCAACGACGTCGCCGCAAAACCACTTTCCCAGAACGCCTTGGTGGCGCGGGCGAGCGCCACCTCCGGGACGTAGGCCGGAGGGCGTCCGCGGGGCTTCCTTTCTTTTTGTACCATTTCGCAAAAAATCCCTTGACCACACTTAATTTATGCGAAACAGTACAAAAATCAACACAGGAGACGTCAATGGACCTCTATTTCTCCCCCCTCGCCTGCTCCATGGCGACCCGGATTGCGATCTACGAGGCCGGAGGCAACGCCCGCTTCATCGAGGTCGACACCAAGGCCAAACGCCTTACCGATGGCACCGACTTCCTCGCTATAAATCCACTCGGCTATGTGCCGGTGATCCGCACCGACAACGGCGAGTTGCTCACCGAGAACTCGGCGATCCTGCAACACGTCGCGGAGCGATTTCCAGACGCTGCTCTCGCCCCGGCGGATGGGATCGAACGCTCGCGCCTGCAAGCCTGGCTATCTTTCATCGGCACCGAGTTGCACAAGGGCTTGTTCATACCGCTCCTCGATCGCAAGGCGCCGGAAGCCGCCAAGCAATACGCGATCAGCAAATACGGACCGCGCCTCGACTATCTCAACACGTATCTCAAGGGACGCGAATTCCTGCTCGACCGCTTCAGCGTCGCCGATGCCTATCTGACCACGGTGCTGAACTGGTCGCGCGCGACCACGATCGATTTCGAACAATGGCCGGCCGTGAAGGACTATTTTGACCGCATGCGCGCCCGGCCGGCAATTGCCCGCGCGTTCGCGGAGGAAGGCGCGTTGTTCGTCCAGGAGCAGGCGCGCCACAAGGCGGCGTGACGTAATCGACAAGACGGCGACGTCAGGATGCGGCGTCGCCGTCGGCGCGTTCCTGATCGGCCCGCATCGCGATCCGGAGTGGTTTCGGAATCGGGCGTGCGCGCCCGCCGGATACAAACGCGACGCGCACGTTCGCCGTGAGCAGCGTATCCGCGCCACGCACCACCTCCTGACGCAGCAAGATCGACGCACCCTTCACCTCCTGTGGCCGCGTGACGATCTCCAACACATCATCCATGCGCGCGGGTTTGAGGAAATCGAGCTGCATGGCGCGTACCACGAACGCAAATCCTGGCGCTTCCTTCTCGGTCTCCTCGAACAGCGCCCGATGATCCGCCCCGAGCAGGCGCAGGTAGTTGGTACGCCCGCGTTCCATGAAGCGCAGATAATTGGCGTGGTACACAATCCCGGAAAAATCCGTGTCCTCGTAATAGACCCGCACATGTTGAATATGACGGCCGTCGATGATCTCGCCGTCGAGCGATGTGGTCACCGCCATGGAACGTGCTGCTGCATCGCGGCCTCCCAATTGCGGCCGTCGAATGACTTGGGCGCGAGGCCCGCGAGATCGATGCCGTCGAGACAGCGCACGTTGACGTCGATCTTGCCGGGATCGGAGCGCGGCACATAAAACGCATGGATACCGCACACGCGACAGAACGTGTGCTTCGCCGTATTGGTGTTGAACTGATAGGTCGTAAGATCGTGCGCCCCGCTCAGCAACTCGAACTGCTCAGGCGGAACGATCAGATGCAGGAAGCCTTTCTTGGTGCAGATCGAGCAATTGCAGACCGTCGTCTGCGCAAGATCGCCAGTCACGCGAAAGCGCACACGTCCACAATGACATCCGCCTTCCATAGTTTGTAGCAGCACGAGGGCACCGGAATCTTAGAAAGAGGAGGCGTTAACCGGCACGTGCCAAAGGCGGGGACGGCTTAGGGATGTCCTCGTTCCATTCCTTGGCAGCTTCGACCCAGGACTCGATCGCCTCCTGGACGTTCTTCAACGCCTCTTCGGGTGTCTCGCCGTCAGACATACAACCAGGCAGGTCCGGAACGGTGGCGAGATATCCGCCGCCGTCTATGTCCGCCAAGCGCTCGATCCGCACCGCATATTCAAGCTTCATTTTTGCACCTGCATGGTCCTCAATATAGCGCACAAGCCTGCGGATGTAGACCGGCTTGATCGGACGGCGCGACGGAATGGTCAAAATCTCGCGTGCCGCCGGATGCTTGACCTGAGAGTGCGACCCCTTGCCGTGGCGGAACAGGATGCCGAACTCGCGGCATACGGCCTCAACATCACCAATTTGCCAATCGTCCACAGGATTGCGACGCATCCGCTCCAGACGATCGGAGGGCATTACTCCTCACCCTCACCAAACAAGCGGAACTGCGACGGATCCCGTGCCGGCTCGGCGAGGCCGAGGTGGCGAAACGCGTGCGCGGTGAGCAGGCGCCCACGCGGGGTGCGCTGGACCAGGCCGCGCTGGATCAGGAACGGCTCGATGATTTCCTCGATGGCGTCGCGCGGCTCGGACAGCGCCGCAGCGATGGTCTCGACCCCGACCGGCCCGCCGCCGTAGTTGAGCGCGATGGTCGTCAGATAGCGCCGGTCCATGGCGTCGAGCCCGGCCGCATCGACCTCGAGCGCAAGCAAGGCGCGGTCGGCGAGCTTGCGGTCGATCGCGGCCGCGTCCTCCACATTGGCGAAGTCGCGCACGCGCCGCAGCAGCCGCCCGGCGATGCGCGGCGTTCCGCGGGCGCGGCGGGCGATCTCGTTGGCGCCATCCGGGGTCATGCCGATGCCGAGCACGCGGGCGCCGCGGGTGACGATCTGCTCCAGCTCGGCCTCGGTGTAGAAGTTCAGCCGGATCGGAATGCCGAAGCGATCGCGCAGCGGATTGGTCAGGAGACCAGCGCGGGTCGTGGCGCCGACCAGGGTGAACCGGGCGAGATCTATTTTCACCGAGCGCGCCGCCGGGCCCTCGCCGATGATGAGATCGAGCTGAAAGTCCTCCATCGCCGGGTAGAGGATTTCCTCAACCGCCGGATTGAGCCGGTGGATCTCGTCGATAAAGAGCACATCGCGCTCTTCCAGATTGGTGAGCAACGCCGCGAGGTCGCCGGCCTTGGCGATCACCGGCCCCGAGGTGGCACGGAAATTGACGCCAAGCTCGCGCGCCACGATCTGCGCGAGCGTTGTCTTGCCCAGGCCCGGCGGACCAACAAACAACACGTGATCGAGCGCCTCATGCCGCGTCCGCGCCGCGGTGATGAACACGTTGAGATTCTTGCGTGCCTGCTCCTGGCCGATGAACTCCGCAAGTTTCTGCGGGCGCAGCGAGGCTTCAGCGATGTCCTCATCGCGGCGTTCGGGGGTAACGAGGCGAGGTGCTCCGGTCATTTATTTGCTGAGCTCCTTCAACCCGAGCCGGATCAGCTGGCGCGTATCCGCACTCTCCCCGGCCGTGCGTGCCGCTGCCGCAACGGCGGCTGCGGCCTGGGGCTGACCATAGCCGAGATTGACCAGCGCCGAGACCGCGTCGGCGACCGGCGCCGGCGCACGGCGCTCATCGACCGCGCCGGAGAGACGCACCACCGCCGGATCGACATCCGTATAGGCCGGCGCCTTGTCTTTGAGCTCGGTCACGATGCGCTCGGCAACCTTCGGTCCCACGCCCGGCGTGCGCGCGATCGCCGCCTTATCGCGCATCGCGACAGCGGTCGCGAGATCGGCCGGCTTCAGTGTACCAAGAACAGCGAGGGCCACCTTGGTGCCAACGCCCTGCACAGTCTGCAACAACCGAAACCATTCGCGCTCCACATCAGCCGTGAAGCCGAACAGACGGATCTGATCCTCGCGCACGTGCGTCTCGATCGCGAGCGTCACCGGCTCGCCCGGCGCCGGCAGCGCCTGCAGGGTGCGCGCCGAGCAATGCACCACGTAGCCGACGCCGTTGACATCGATGACCACGAAATCCTCGCCGTAGCTGTCGAGAATGCCTTTGAGTTTGCCGATCATGACGCGGCCGCCCGCAGGACCAGGCTTTGGCGATGATGCGCATGTGTCACCGCGATGGCCAAGGCGTCGGCCGCGTCTTCCGTCTGCGGCGTCGCCTTCGGCAACAACACACCGATCATCATGCGGATCTGCGCCTTCTCGCCATGACCGGCGCCGACGATGGTTTTCTTGATCAGGTTCGGCGCGTATTCGGCGACCCTCAACCCGACCTGCGCCGGAACCAGCAACGCCACGCCGCGCGCCTGGCCGAGCTTGAGGGTCGCGGACGCATTCTTGTTGACGAAGGTCGCCTCGACGGCCGCCTCCTGCGGATGATGGTCGGCAAGCACCTGCGCCAGCCCGCGGTGAATGGTCACCAGACGCGCGGCGACGTCGTCCTGCTCACGCGTCTCGATTGAACCACAAGCAACGTACATGAGCCGATTACCGAGCACGTCGACCACCCCCCAGCCGGTACGGCGGAGCCCGGGATCGATCCCCACAATGCGAATCAGCGGCGCGCTCATGCCGCCTTCATACTCCGCCACGGCGCCGCGCGTCAGGCCGTTGCGGGAACCCCAGCCGCTGACCGCCGTTGCCGGTGTGCCAGCCAGGGGAGTGACACATGGCCGAACACAAGCCCAAGCAGGACGATCAGCTCATCGGCGACGCCAAGGCCAACAAACCAGGGCTGGACCCACGGCCGAGCAAGCCACATGGCGAAAAGCTGAAGGAGGCGGTCGACGAAGCGGCGAAGCGCAAGGAGCGCTGAGCTTCGCGCTTAAGCGCTCATCTTCGCAACCAGCGAATCGGACACTTCGAAATTGGCGTAGACGTTCTGCACGTCGTCGCTGTCGTTGAGCTGCTCGATCAGGCGCAACACCTTCTCGCCCTGCTCGTCGTCGACCTCGACTGTATTCTGCGGCTTCCACACCAGGGCGGCCTTGCGCGGCTCGCCAAATTTCTGTTCCAGCGCTTTGGCGACCTCGCGGTAGCTCTCGGTCGCCGCATAAATTTCGTGGCCACTCTCTCCCGAGACCACGTCGTCGGCGCCCGCATCGATTGCCGCTTCCAACATGGCGTCAGCGGAGGCGACCGACGCGTCATATTCAATTAACCCGACGTGCGCGAACATGAATGAGACCGCACCGGTCTCCGCCAGGTTGCCGCCGCTTTTGGTGAAGCTCGCGCGCACCTCGGAGGCGGCGCGATTGCGGTTGTCAGTCAACACCTCGACGATGACCGCGACGCCGCCGGGACCAAATCCCTCGTAGCGGATTTCCTCGTAGTTCTCGGTATCGCCGCCGAGCGCCTTTTTGATCGCGCGCTCGATATTGTCCTTCGGCATGTTCTCGGCGCGGGCTGCGATAATGGCTGCCCGCAGCCGCGGGTTCATCGCCGGATCGGGGACACCAAGCTTCGCCGAAACGGTAATTTCACGCGCCAACTTGCCGAACAGCTTCGACTTGACCGCATCCTGGCGGCCTTTGCGGTGCATGATGTTCTTGAATTGTGAATGTCCAGCCATGGCTGTGGTCCCGGCGTAGTCGGCAGAATTGAGTGGTTACGAACAAATAGGCCGTTCCCGGCGGGGCGTGCAAGTCGGGCTCAGGAGGCCCCGTCCCAGAATGACGGCCGCGCCTCCTGCAGATGCGGGCCGACCCGCACTGGGCCAACTTGGCGTGCAAGGCCGGTGGCATCGTCCACCTCGATGGCGAGGCCGCACAAGGTCGCCGGGCCGTCCGCAACCTCAAACCGCCCGCTGGCAATGCGTCGCAGGAACCGGCCGAGGGGCTCGTCCTTGGCCATCCCGATCACCGAATCATAATCGCCGGACATGCCAACGTCAGACATATAGGCGGTGCCGCCGGCGAGAACGCGATGGTCCGCCGTCGGCGCGTGGGTGTGCGTACCGATCACGGCCGTCGCACGGCCGTCGATGAAATAGCCCATCGCCTGCTTTTCGCTGGTCGCCTCTGCGTGCATGTCGATGATGATCGCATCGGCCTCACGCTTGAGCGGACACACCGAAACCTGGCGTGCGACCGCCGTGAACGGATCATCCAACGGATCCATGAAGATCCGGCCCATGGCGTTGATTACCAGCACCTTGGCGCCGTTGCGCGCCTCGAAGAGAGAGCTGCCGCGGCCCGGCGTTCCTTCCGGATAGTTGACCGGACGAATGAGCTTGGGCGCACGCTCGATGAACACGAGCGCTTCTTTCTGATCCCAAGCATGGTTGCCGAGGGTGATCGCGTCGGCACCGGCGTCGAGCAGTTCTTGATAGATCGCCTCGGTGATGCCGAAACCGCCGGCGGCGTTCTCGCCGTTGACGACGACAAAATCGAGTTTCCAGTCGCGCACCAACCCGGGCAGCCGGTCGCAGACCACGTTCCTGCCGCTGCGACCAACGACGTCGCCGATAAAAAGTATACGCACCGACTATTCTCTCAAATCGATGATCTCGCGCTCCGTTAGCACGAGATCGAGGCGGGCGTCGCGGGGGGTTTTCGGAACTTCCGCAATCTCCTGGGCCGCGAAGGCAAGGCCGATCGCCGTCACAGGCTTCATGGCGCGCAAGCGGGCAATTGTCATGTCGTAGTAGCCGGCCCCATAGCCCAAACGGTAGCCGGCACGGTCGAACAATAGAAGCGGCACGATCAGAATATCGGGAAAGACTTCCGGTGCCTCTTTCTTGGGCTCGCGAATCCCCCAAACTCCCGAGCCCAACGTCTCGCCGAACGCCCAGGCGCGCATGATCAGCGGCGAGCCACGCCCCTGAATGACCGGCAAAGCAAGCTTGGCTCCATCCTTGGCGCAGCGCCGCATCAATGGCAGCGGACTGATTTCGAACTTGAGCGGCGAGTAGCCCGACACAACAGCCCCAGGCCGCACCGGAACCGGAAGACCACGCTCAGCAATCGCCTGTGCGGCCGCGCTTTGCTGGTCCACGGGCAGCGCGTCGCGGCGAGCGCGGCCCTCCTTACGCAATTCGGCTTTGCGTTGAGCGATCGGATCGAGGTCAGGCATTCAACAGCACATTCGGATTTGCTGGTCGGTGCGCGCCAGCGCGTTTACGCGCGCGAGACCGAAGATGGCAAGTGCGGGCCGCGATGGCCGTCGGAGTGTCGATCCCGGGTTCCCTACGAAAGTAGGTGGGCGCCATATGTCCGAGCCACGAGCCCGGCCAGGGACAGCTCCCTTAAGGATCGATAAGGCCCCGGGGAATATGACTCCTAACGCGCCTCGCAGCACCGCGCTCCTAATCTAGTGCGCTGGCGCGGGCGGCGCTACCGTCAGGATGCAGCGGAATCCCGCGACA
>JAFAXD010000033.1 GCA_019241285.1 Xanthobacteraceae bacterium
TGATCACGCGGGAGGTCTATGACCATCTCAGACGGAATGTCGAGCTTGCACGAGCCGCCGAGCGGGGGCCGCGGTTCGATATCGGTCTCGACACCGCGCACCTGATCGAGAAGCTTGATCTCGTCGCGAACCTTGACGCGCTGCATCGTGATGCAATCGCACGATTGCTGCATCCGCGCTTCGCCGTGCCCAATGAGCGGATAGTGCGCAAAGGTGATGTTGGAGACTCGGTGTTCTTCATCGCCTCCGGCGCCGTCGACGTGATCCTGCTGCATCGGCGTGTCCAGCTCGGGACCGGCGATTTTTTTGGCGAGATGGCCCTACTCACCGGGCAGCCACGCACGGCCGACGTCGTGGCGCAGACTTACTGTCGCTTGCTCGAGTTGCGAAAGATGGATTTCGATCGGTTCATGGCCAACAACCCGCGGGCGCAGACGGAGATCACGCGCGTGGCGGCGACACGCGTCACGCTCAACCAGGAAGAAGATGCGCTGCAGGCAAAATGACCATGATAAAACTTTTGCTGAATTTGATTTGTTGAACATTGGCAAGTATATTTTTTGTATATTTCTGTGCGCCGTACGATCTGTGCCGCAGCGTGTCTTGTTGGTCACACATATTGACGATGGCTTATGTTATTGTGCCGCAGCAAATGGGGGGTGGTCATGAAATACGCTGCTTCAAACATTGCACTGGGAATTGCTATCGGTGCCTCTTTGCTTGGATCGCACGCCTTGGCGGCCGATCTGGGCGTCAAGGCGGTGGCGCCGCCGCCGCCGGTTGCCGTGTTCTCCTGGACCGGACTGTACTTCGGCGGCAATGTCGGCGGGCATTGGGGGAGCGACAAACTCACGACGGCAACCAGCGATCCGAGCGGCTTCTTCGCGCCGGGCGGAGCGGCCGCGATTGACGGCGCTTCACCAACAACACTCAAGCCAGGCAGCTTCGCCGGCGGCTTTCAGGGTGGCTACAATTGGCAGTTCGGTCAGTATGTCGCCGGTATCGAGGGCGACTTCGACTGGCTCATCACCAGCTCCACCCGCACGCTGACGGGCATTCCTGTCGTCAATCCATTGGACATTGAAACCAACTCGGACCGGCCGACCTATTTGGCGACAGTCCGTCCAAGGCTGGGCATGGTTCTGCTCGACCCGCGTCTTTTGATCTATGCGACCGGCGGTGTCGCGATCGGTCGGATTACAACAAATGACGCCTATTCGGCGACCGCCGGCACCAATCTTGCGGCCATCGGTATCTCGAAGACGCTCACCGGTTGGACGGCCGGCGGTGGCGTCGAATATGCCTTCGCCAGCAATTGGTCGGTAAAGGGTGAGTACCTGTACGCCGACCTGGGCAGCTTTACTGCTACGGCTCCCGCTTTTGTCGGCACGGCGACGACCATCGCGTACACTCACAAATACACGGAGAACCTCGCTCGTGTCGGCGTGAATTACCATTTTCCCTACTGAGAGGTACCGAGCCGCCCGTTGGTGTTCCCGAGGGCGGCTCGGTCCGAGGCGGTCTGACTGAGTGGAAGGCGGATTGAGATCTTCGTTCCGAGGCCAATCCCAGGGCTGACGACTTGCAGCGTTCCGCCGCTGGCGGCAATGAATGCGTTCGCAACCCACAGACCGAGCCCGGAACCGGGGACTGGGTGCCGTCCGGCGCGGAATGACCTCCGCCCGATCCGATTGAGCTCGGCTTCGCTCAGGCCGACCCCTTGATCTACCACCGCGAATACGAGGTGATACTGCTCGAGCTTCGCCGATACCTCAATTCTTGAGCCATCCGGTGAATATTTGGCCGCATTCTCGAGCACTTGTGCGATTGCCTGCTCAATCAAGCCGGAATCGACCTTGATCAGCGGCAGGTTGGGTTCAACCGCGACATCGAGCTGGTGTGCGGCCAGTGTGCGGGCCTTGCTCCTCAGGGCGGATTGCACGATGTCGGCAGGGTCGGTCCAATCCGGTGCCGGTCGCGCAGTTCCTGCTGCGATCCGCGCCGCGTCGAGCAGTTTCTGGATTTCCGTGTCCAGACGGTTTGCCTGGTCGTGCACCGTGTCCACGAGCGAGCGTACCTGGGCATCGGTCTTCACGGCCGCGGTCCGATCGAGCACCGTGATTGAACCGAGAATTGCCGCAAGCGGCGTGCGCAGTTCGTGCGACACATTCCCGATCAAAGCGTCTTTGAGACGATCGGTCCGGAAACGCAACCGCGCTTCCTCGATCGCGCCGGCCACGTCGAGCCGCGTCAACGTCGCCGCGGCCTCCTGAATGGCGGCCCGAATGCGCCGGCTTGCCTCCTCGACCGGATTAATTGAATTGCCGCCCAAATCGACAAAGACGACGAATTTCGCGGTGGCGAGCACGACGATTTCGATCAGCCAGGTCTGGCCCGTGGCCGCATCGACCGCCTGAGAGGCCTGTGCATGCGCTGCGAGCGCTGTTGCCTCGCGGCGAACCTCGGCCGGAACAGCGCCCTCGATGCCTGGATCAGCATCGCCCCGGAGCTGATCCGCCTCGATGACGACGACGGGATGCTGCAACACGCGCGACAGGTGTTCCTCGATTGCGGCGATCAGGTCACGAACGGTGAAGCAGCCGGTGAGCCGGCGCGATAGATCGTAGAGTTCGGATAGATCGGTATTGCGGCGATCGAGGCGATCGCGTTCCTGCTTCAGCCGCCCGGCCAGATTGCTGGTGACAACGGCGGCGATGATGAAGACGGCGAGGTCGGCCAAGTTCTGCGGATCATGGATCTGCAGACTGAAAATCGGCGGATAAAAGAAGAAATCGGCGGCGAGCGCCCCCGCGAGCGCGGCGATGACGGCGGCCAGCAAGCCCCAGCGAGTGGCGGCGACGATGACGGGAACCAAATAAACGATGGAGACGAGATTGATTCGCGGAAATCGATTTGCGAGCCCGAGCAACACCAGCGTGGCGAGCAAAGCGAGGGCGAGCGCGGCGATCGTTGGGCCCACTTGGCTTTGAACGTATCGCGACCAAGATCGAGGTGGGTCGGACCTCGGGCGATCCGACGCGCGCTTGCGCTGGGGCGGCGCCGAAAACCAAGGAAAAGCCCAATCGCGAGCGGTGCGCAGGCGTGCGTCCAAGCTCGTCAACCTCATCGCCCGGCAGAGGATGTTCCACCCCATAGGAATCGGGGGTCGGATGAGCATCCGACCCCCAATCGCTCCATGAAGATTGCCGCAGAGCCGGCCAAAGCTCGGACAGCAGAGGTCACTTTCCGTGTGCCGGTCCGCCTGGGTCAAATAGTATTTTTATATACGGGCAACGGCTGAACGCAGCCGGCGGAGCGGCTATCAAGAGCGAGTTTGAGTTGCGATCAAGGCAGGACTGGCATCCATTTTCTCATAACCAATCAGCACCGGGGACCGAAAATTCAGACAGAGCCAATTAATGGGCAGAAACGATAAGACGTTGATCAAAGTGGGGGCATAATCTGCCTGTTTGGCAGTTATCACTATGATTTATTTATATGATAACCAGCACATTCATATGGACTTTATAGGAATACTTAACACAAGTTAACCGTGCCTGTGATTTGTACGGGGTGATTTGTAGGGGGTCGCAGCATCGACAGCCTGAAGGCGAAGACGCGCGGGCGAGAGTTGAAACCTGAATGCCAATGTCGGCACTACGTTCGATTAGATCAGGGATGATATCGTATCGTCGAGGCGGGAAAGGGGCGTACGCCGTTCGGCGTATAAGTCAGCTCCTTCCGCCGCGCGGCGATGAATCCCTTTGGCTCTGGGTGTCACGGACCCTGCTGTTGCCGCTCGCGAAGTCGTTCGCGCTTGTCGTCGCGGCGACGTTGATCTTGCTCCCTCTAGATGATCACATCGACGGGCAACTGGTCCCGTTCGCCTACCTCATTCCTGTCGTTGTTGCTGCGACGCGCTGGGGTTTCTGGCCTGCTTTTGCCGCTGCTTTCGCCGGAACCGCGATCGCCGACTTCTTCTTCATCAAGCCGTACTACAGCTTCTGGGTTGCCGATCCCCGGGAAGTAATCGAGCTGCTCGTATTCCTCATCGTCGCGCTCATCACCAGTAATCTCGCCGCGCGGCTCAAACGTGAGCGTGACGTGTCGCACGCGCGCGAACAGGAGATGCGTGGGCTTTACGAATTTTCCCGGCAGCTCGCCGCCTCGTTCACGGCGGTGGATCTGATTTCCGCGGTTCAGGACTATCTGACCAACACGATGCGCCGGCGTACGATCCTGGTTCCGCCGCCGGCGATGGGCGGAGCGCTCGGCGGTGGCGACGATCTGCCTGCGCGTGTGGTTGAGGCCGCGATGGCCATGATGGATTCCGGCGGCGGGTTGTCGCGACGCACGCTGGCCGATGGCGATAGCGGGCATGTCTGGCTGTTGCAGGTCGCCTCATCCGACACGGCAAACTACGGGGTCATTGCGGTCGATCTCGATCTCGCCGGCGGCGAAGCCGCGAGCCAACTCGAACAGCAGGTCGAGACGGTGCTCGCCGAGACGATAGGACGGCTGCGGCAGATCGACGTCGGCTACGCGCTCAGCGAGGCCAGGCTGCGCACCCAATGGGACGTGCTGCGACAGGCGCTGGTGGGAAATGTGTCGCACGAGCTGCGCAGCCCGTTAGCATCGATCCTCGGATCGGCGAGCGTGCTCGATCGCGTTCCCGCAATCAGGCAAAGCGAGCATACGCGCGCGCTGGTCGAAACCGTGCAACAAGCCGCAAAGCGCCTGGACGCAGACATTCGCCGCTTGCTCGACGCCACGCGGATCACGGCCGGAGGTGTTTGCCCGCAACGCGACTGGGTCGATCCAGTCGATCTGATCGACCGCGCGCTCGCTCACAAAGGCGCCACGCTGGTCTCGCACCGGCTCGCCGTGAAGATCTCACCCGACTTGCCGCTCGTTCGTGTTGACGGCGCGCTCATCGAGCAGGCGATCGGCCAGGTGTTGGAGAACGCGGCGAAATATTCGCCGCCCGATTCGCTGATCACGATCGCCGCCCGGGCGGAGCAGGACTGTGTGGTGATCTCAGTCGCGGATGAAGGGCATGGGCTGACGGTGACGGAGCAGGATCAGGTCGGCCGGCGTTCGTTCCGAGGCGAACGCAGCCACAAGGCTACACCTGGGTCGGGCCTCGGGCTTTGGATCGCGCAATGTTTCGTCACTGCAAACGGTGGAATGCTGGAGGCACGCAGCCAAGGAGCGGGGCTCGGCAGCACGATCTCGATTCGCCTCGACGCCGCGCAAGGCGCCGTTGCGGAATTGGTGGGGGCAGAGGATGAATAAATCCAAAACAGCGATTCTCGTCATCGACGATGAACCTCAGATCCGGCGCTTCCTGCGCGCCGGCTTCGAGCTCGAAGGCTTCACCGTGCGTGAAGCAGAGAATGCGACGGTCGGGCTCAAATCGGCGACGCTCAACCAACCCGACCTTATCGTTCTCGATCTCGGTTTACCCGACCTCGACGGCGCCGAGGTGCTGGAACGGATCCGCGCCTGGTCGAGCGTCCCCATCATCGTGCTGTCGGTCGAGGCCGACGAGATGCAGAAGGTGCGCCTGTTGCGCATGGGAGCGGATGACTATGTGGTCAAACCGTTCGGCATGGCAGAGTTGCTCGCACGCACCGACGCCGCGTTGCGCCGTTATTTCCGGGGGGTGACCAAGGATTCGATTGTGCGCGCCGGCGATCTGTCGATCGACCTGGTCACCCGCGTTGTGACGGTCGGCGGCGCGCGTGTTCAACTCACGCGCAAGGAATATCGGTTGCTGCACGTGCTTGCCACCCATGCCGGTCTGGTGGTCACGCATCAGCAGCTGCTCAAGGACATCTGGGGTTCGAACCAGATCCACAATACCCAGTATCTGCGGATCTTGGTGCGCAAGGTCAGGAACAAGATCGAGAGCGATCCCTCGCAGCCTCGCATCCTCATCACCGAGTCGGGGGTCGGCTATCGGCTCGAGACCAACCCGAGCGAGACCAAGTTCGTGCGTTCACCCGTGCTCGCCGAGGAAGCGCTGTCGACCTGACTGACCAGGCAAATCGCTCAGTCCGCGCGCAGGCGGTAACCGATGCTCGATTGGGTGATGATGTATTGCGGATGCTTGGGGTCCGGCTCGATCTTCCCCCGCAGCTGGCGCACATAGATGCGCAGATAGTTCGCGTCGACGGGCGTTGCCCAGAGCGCCGCGAGCAGGAATTCATGGGTCAATACCTTGCCGGCGTGATGGACCAGCAACCGTAGCAGCTCATACTCCTTGGGTGAGAGCTTTACGTCGCGCCCGTTCATGGTCACCCTGCGGCGCACCAAGTCGACTTCCAGCTCACCGACATGAAAGACAGGCCTCTGTCCCTGCACCTGCAAGCGGTGGCGCAGCGCGGCCCGAATACGCGCAATGAGCTCGTTCATGCCAAACGGCTTGGTGATGTAGTCGTCGGCCCCGAGGTCGAGGGCCTGGACCTTGATGGCCTCCTCGCCGCGGCTGGACAGGACCACGATCGGCAGGTCATCACGTCGCTCGCGCAGCCGCCGCAACAACTCCAGGCCATCGATATCGGGCAGGCCGAGGTCGAGCGTGATTACATCCGGATTGCCGAAGAGTTGCGCCAGCGCCCGATTGCCGTCACTCGCCTCCAGGACCTCAAACCCATGCCTGCTCAACCCCGTCCGCAACAGCTTTCGAATCGGAGCTTCGTCCTCGATGACGAGCACTTTGGGGAGTGCGGCGGTCATTCGTCGCTTCACCCAGCCGCCGCCGCGGGTGCGTTCGGACCTGAGGCTACGCC
>JAFAXD010000050.1 GCA_019241285.1 Xanthobacteraceae bacterium
GGGATAAGTGTGCCCGTCGCGCGGCCAAGAGGCCGCAATGCGCCTTTGCAGACCACCACAATCGCTCTCCTAGAGCCTGATCGCGTTATGCCGCTATCGAAATCACTCAGACCTCGTCCCCGCGCAAAGGTCTCCATCCTGAGGAGCCCTCGCGTAGCGAGGGCGTATCGAAGGATGGTCAAGGGCGACGCCCTTCATCGTGGCCGTCCTTCGAGACGCCTGGTCTCTGCGAGACCAGGCTCCTCAGGACGAGGGCTGTACTCCTACATCTGCGCCTGGACGGGCCACTCGCCCTTGAAGACGTGATTTTCGGTGTCGCGCGCTTCGACGCGCAGGGTCGTGGCACCGTTCGGCGTGTAGGAGAAGCGGATGCTCGGATCTTCAGAAATAGAAATACCGCCGTCCATGGCAAAGACGAGGTCATCGCCCTGCCAGACTTTCAGGTCCTGAATGAAGAACGCCGGCACGTAGAGCCGCGTGACTTGGTTCATCTGCAAGCCTGAATTATTTGGATGGCGCACCATGATCTGCGCTTCGCGCGGTCGGCTCGCCGGAGCAGCGTCCGTGGGTGGGAATTGCCGCAGTCGCATCTGGCCGAGGCTGGCGATGGCCTCGTCGGCGTTTTTCGCCGCCGGCGCCGAGCAGCCGCCCGATGCCTTTACGTAGGTTGCCACCATGTAGAGCTTGCCGTCGTCGAGCTCAGCCACGGCGTGGACATTGGTGTAGGAATCGACACGCACGCGGGTCGCAATCGAGGCAACACCGGAATTGGGCCCGAGCGCAAAAGTGGCGGCAACCGGCGCCGGGTTCTCGTCGATCACCAGCGTGAATGCTTTGACGTGGCGCTCATCCCCCGGAGCAAGCGCACTGCGGATTGTGACCGGCACGATCGAGGCATCCTCGGCCCGATAGGGCATCTCGACGGTCAGGATGCCTGTCCCATCGTTAATCGGGCGTTTGTTGAACGCATCGCGGGCCAGATCGGGCCAGGGGTCATCCGCGGTCGCCGCCAGGGTACCGGTCCGGGCAAGGCCGATGGCTGCGGCAGCAAGCCCAGTGGACCTCAGGAACGTGCGTCGCGTCGCGGACATGAAGCGGTCTCCCTGATCACACAAGTGGCGCTCATTCACTCCCATTCAAGCTCGGCAAAGGCGGCCGTTGCGTTGCGGGCATTATAATCCTCAAACAGCTCCCAGGAAGATTTTTCGCTCTGCCCGGCCGTTTGCGCTGCGATATCGATCGAGGCGCCGCGGGCGATCAGGGCGCGGATGTCGTCCCGCAGGCGCTCGAGGTAGCGGCGTTGGGGCTCGAGCCCTGCCGGCCAGTGGTCAATGATCGCCCCATGGCCTGGGATGACCTTCGCAGCCGGCAGGTGCGACAGGGCGTCGGTCGCGGCCAGAAATCCGCGCAGGCTGCCATCGACCACCGGCACGTGCAGCACAAACGCGAGATCGCCGGCAAACAAGACGCCGGTGCGTTCGTCCTGCACAGTGAGATCGGTGTCGCTGTGCGCCGCCGGCCACGCTTTGAGCAGCAATGTCCGGCCGCCGAGATCGAGCCGCATCTCGTCACTCACCAGCTCGGTCGGCGCAATGATCTTCACGCCGGCCATGGCCTCCTCGCCCATGATCCTGCGGAAGGCGTCGATGTAGAACGGCCCGCGCGCCGCGAGCCCGCGCGGCAAGTTCTTGTGTCCGACGAACGTCGTCCCTGCCGCCGCAAACGCCGCGTTTCCAAACACATGGTCGGGATGCAGATGTGTGTTGATGACGTAGCGGATCGGCTTGTCGGTGCGGGCGTGGATCGCGGCAAGTAGCCTGCTACCCTCAAGCACGCTGCCGCCGGTGTCGATCACCGCCACCGCGTCGTCACCAATGACGAAGCCAAGATTGGCGATCGCGCCCGCGTTCTCACGATTCATCAATGCGATATCGCCGATATGCGCAAACACGCCTGGTGCTACTTCAGTGACCGCAAGCGGCGTCGCCTGCTGCTGCGCGCGCGCTAGGGACGAACCGATGACGCACGCCAGCACTATCCCGGCGGTGAGTGCATAAAATTGCTTCATCGCAGCGCGTCCGCTTGATCGCGGCCTAAGTATTAGGCGATCGCACCGCCGCTGAATACTGCGCTTCACATGTAGATCGGGCGGGCCGTTTTTGTTGTTGCGGACCAAAAAACCCCAGCGTAGACTTTCCAAGGTTTCCGGCTTCAAGGACGTCGGTTCAACGGGAACACCGGCGTTTCTTCGTAAGCTAGGCGGGGCGCACAGGGATGCCCCCGTGTCTCGCGCTTGCTGTGACACGCTGCCGGAAGCTCTTCCCATTCGAACGGGTGCCGACCGCGGCACGTTGTGGCCTCGTGTCGGTCAGCCCGCGACGGTATCGCAGGGAGGACTGATGATGCGCAACTTCGTTGCTACAACATGCATTGGCGCTGCGGCGGTCTGCGCTGCCGGAACGGCGAGCGCCAATGACCAGCTCAACAAAATGTCGCAAGACCCCAACCAGTGGGTGATGCCAGCAGGCAACTACGCCAACTGGCGTTACTCCAAGCTCAATCAGATCAATTCCGATAACGTCGGCAAATTGCAGGCCGCCTGGACGTTCTCGACCGGTGTGCTGCGGGGTCACGAAGGCGGCCCGCTGATCGTCGGCGACGTGATGTATGTGCACGGGCCATTTCCGAATCCTGTCTTCGCGCTCGATCTCAACAACGACGGCAAGATTCTCTGGAAGTACGAGCCCAAGCAGGACCCTGACGTCATTCCCGTGATGTGCTGCGACACGGTCAACCGTGGCCTGGCCTATTCCGACGGCAAGATCTTCCTGCACCAGGCCGACGACAAGTTGGTCGCGATTGATGCCAAGACCGGCAAGGAGGTCTGGACCGCCACAAACGGTGATCCGAAGAAAGGTCAGACTGGAACTTCAGCCCCGCTGGTTGTCAAAGACAAGGTGTTGGTTGGAACGTCCGGCGGTGAATTCGGCGTGCAGTGCAGCATGACCGCGTATGACGAGAAGACCGGCAAGCAAGTGTGGAAGGCTTACTCGGAAGGGCCGGATGATCAAATCATGGTCGATCCGGAGAAGACCATGGCGCTCGGCAAGCCAGTCGGCAAGGACTCGAGTGTGAAGACCTGGCAAGGCGACCAGTGGAAGATCGGCGGCGGCTGCACGTGGGGCTGGATCTCGTACGATCCGGATCTCAACCTCGTCTACTACGGGTCGGGCAATCCTTCGACCTGGAACCCGAAGCAGCGGCCGGGCGACAACAAATGGTCGATGACCATTTGGGCGCGCAATCCCGACACCGGGACGGCCAAGTGGGTCTATCAGATGACGCCCCATGACGAGTGGGACTATGACGGCGTCAATGAGATGATCCTTGCAGATCAGAACATTGGCGGGGCCAATCGCAAGACGCTCGTGCACTTCGATCGTAATGGTCTGGGGTATACGCTCGATCGTGACACCGGCGAATTGCTGGTGGCGCAGAAGTACGATCCCGCCGTCAACTGGACGACCGGCGTCGATATGGACAAGAACTCGCCGACCTATGGCCGGCCGAAAGTCGTTCCTCAATATTCGACCGAGCACAACGGCGAGGACGTCAACTCGAAGGGCATCTGCCCGGCCGCGCTCGGCAGCAAGGACGAGCAGCCTGCGGCTTACTCGCCTGACACCGGCCTGTTCTACGTGCCGACCAATCACGTCTGCATGGACTACGAGCCATTCAAGGTGAGCTACACGGCGGGCCAGCCCTATGTCGGGGCGACGCTCTCCATGTT
>JAFAXD010000074.1 GCA_019241285.1 Xanthobacteraceae bacterium
CCGGATACTGCGCCAGAAAATCCGTGATGATGGGCAGCACGTGCAGGCGCCCGAACAGGATCGGCGCAGTGACGCTCAGCTCCCCGCGCGGCGCATTACCCTCGCCCGCGGCCTCCCGCTCGATCTCATCAAAGTCCGCAAGCACCCGTTGGGCGCCAACCCGAAACCGATGGCCGACATCGGTCAGATTGACGGCGCGGGTTGTGCGGTTGAAGAGCCGCACTCCAAGCCGCGCTTCCAGGTCGGCAATGGCGCGCGTCACGACCGCGGGCGACCGCCCCAGGCGACGCGCGGCTTGCGCGAAGCTTCCGAGCTCCGCCACCGCCAGAAAGACGCTCACCTCGTCAAGCCGGTCCATTGTTGCACGCCGGACATCAATCTGTTGACCGCGCGGCCAATTCCCCTCCCGGCCGCAATGATCATATGGTTCAGTGCAATCGATCCGGCAACGGAGGTCGCCTGATGTCCGACAATAGCGTCCTCGTGTTCACGCCCAGCGCGCGCCGGGCCCAGGCGGAGCGCGGCTCCGCCAAGGCCTATGAGCGCAAGACCGCCACCGGGTTTCCGGACCGGGTGACGCCGCAGCTGGCGGAATTCCTGACCGGCATCGACACGGCATTCTTGGGCACCGTCTCGGCGGCCGGCGCGCCCTATATCCAGCACCGCGGTGGCCCCAAGGGGTTCATCAAGGTGATTGATGAGAAGACGCTGGGCTTTGCCGACTACCGCGGCAACCGGCAATACATCACGCTCGGCAACCTCGCGGACAACGATCGCGCCTTCCTGTTCCTGCTCAATCCGGCGACGCAGCAGCGGATCAAACTGTGGGGACACGCGCGCGTGGTCGAGAATGATCCCGACCTGATCGCGCGGCTGTTCGATGCCGGCTACCAGGCGCGGCCGGAACGGGTGATTCTGTTCACCATCGACGCCTGGGATGTGAACTGCTCGCAGCACATCGCGCCGCGCTTCACGCCCGAGGAGATCGCCGAAGCGGCAGCCGAGTTGCGGGGCCGCATCGCCGCGCTGGAAGCGGAAAACCGTGAGCTGCGCGAGGCCGTGTCCCGGGCGCAGCGCAGCGCCTAGCGCTGCGCTGCAGACCCGGGACCTTCGCAAGCTTCGACGTCTGGGACGGTCCCGGGTCAGCGGTGCAACACTGCGTGCTGGCACCGCGCCCGGGACACGGCTGCCCCCTTCACCCCCGCACGGCGGCCGCTTATGTTGGCGCCATGAATCACGACAGCTACGACGACGGCTATATCCGCGGCATCCTCAACACCGTGAAGACCATCGCCATGGTCGGCGTGTCGGCCAACGTCAGCCGGCCGAGCTACTTCGCGTTCAAATATTTGCTTGAGCGCCGCTACCGGATGATTCCGGTCAATCCCGGATTGGCCGGTCAGGAGCTCCTTGGGCAGAAGGCCTACGCCAAACTGACCGACATCCCCGAACCCGTGGACATGGTCGATGTCTTCCGCGCCTCGCAATACGCGCTGGGCGTGGTCGAGGAAGCGTTGCGTATGAACCCGCGGCCACGCGTGATCTGGATGCAGCTGGGCGTGCGCAACGATGCCGCCGCCGAGCTTGGGGAAGCCAACGGCCTCAAGGTGGTCATGAACCGCTGTCCCAAGATCGAGTACGGCCGCCTCTCCTCCGAAATCGCTTGGATGGGCGTCAACACGCGGACACTCACCTCCAGGCGCGCCCGCATCCTTGGCGGCGGCATCCAGCGCATGGCGCTTGATCGGGCCACCACGGCGGGCGGCGCAACGCCGGCTGCCCAGCGCGCCGAACGCACCGACGTCTCCTGATCAGTTCGTCCGGTTTCATTGGGGGGGCTAACCATGAGCGATCGAGTTCCGGGATTTGCAACGCTTGCGGTGCATGCCGGCGCGCAGCCCGATCCGACCACCGGCGCGCGTGCGACGCCGATCTATCAGACCACGTCGTTCGTGTTTGAGGACGTGGATCACGCCGCTTCGCTGTTTGGCCTGCAGACCTTCGGCAACATCTACACGCGCATCGGCAATCCGACCAATGCGGTTCTCGAGGAGCGCGTCGCTGCGCTCGAGGGCGGCACTGCCGGACTTGCGGTCGCGTCCGGGCACGCCGCGCAGGTCATCGTCATGCACACGCTGATGCGGCCCGGCGATGAATTTGTTGCTTCAAAGAAACTCTATGGCGGCTCGATCAATCAGTTCAACCACGCCTTCAAGAATTTCGGCTGGCAGGTCGTGTGGGCCGATCCCGATGATATCGGCAGCTTCGAGCGCGCAGTCTCACCGAAGACGCGGGCGATCTTCATCGAATCGATCGCGAACCCAGGCGGGGTGATCACCGATATCGAGGCCGTGGCCGCGATCGCCAAACGCGCCGGCGTGCCGCTGATCGTCGATAACACGCTTGCCACGCCTTATCTGTGCAAGCCGATCGACTACGGCGCCGATATCGTGGTGCATTCGCTCACCAAGTTTCTCGGCGGCCATGGCAATTCCATCGGCGGGCTGATCGTCGACGCGGGCACATTCAACTGGTCGCGCGAGAAGCGCTATCCGATGCTATGCGAGCCGCGCCCGGAATATAACGGCATCGTGCTGCACGAGACGTTTGGCAACTTCGCCTTCGCCATCGCCTGCCGCGTGCTGGGCCTGCGTGACATCGGCCCGGCGCTCTCGCCGTTCAACGCATTCCTGATCCTCACCGGCATCGAGACCTTGCCGCTGCGCATCCAGCGCCACTGCGACAACGCGCTCGCGGTCGCGCAGTGGCTCGCCGCCAATCCGCAGGTCGCCTGGGTGAGCTATCCAGGTTTGCCTGGCGATCGCTATTACAAGCTGGCGCAGAAATATGTGCCCAAAGGCGCCGGCGCGGTGTTCACGTTCGGCCTCAAGGGCGGTTACGACGCCGGCACCAAGCTCGTCTCCAACGTGCGGCTGTTCTCGCACCTCGCCAATATCGGCGACACCCGTTCGCTGATCATCCACCCGGCCTCGACGACGCACAAACAACTCACCGATGCCCAGAAGGTGCAAGCCGGTGCAGGCCCCGACGTGGTGCGCCTGTCGATCGGCATTGAAGACAAGGACGATCTGATCGCCGATCTGGATCAGGCATTGAGCGAGGCGTGAGGGTTTGATCCGCAAGGATCAACCTCGCAGGATGGCTGTCGCGCATAGATGACGTTTTTTCGTCATCGCGAGGAGCCAACGGGTCCGGCCCGAAGTAGCCGGCCCGATGACAGGCTCCGCGACGAAGCAATCCAGAGCGGCGCCTCAGCGCTGGATTGCTTCGCTTCGCTCGCAATGACGCGGATTTGGCATAGGTGACGTTTCTCTCATAGATGACGCCGCTCTCATAGATGACGTCCTGCATTCAGTTCGGCCGTGGTCTGGATCTGCACGGGCGCGGGCTGGATCGGCGGGCTGGTCACCGCCGGCGTCTCTGTTTGGTCCGCCTCCGCCGCCTCAGGTCTTGCCCAGACCCAGGCGCCGCCGCGACCGAAACCTTCGCGGGTTACGACGAGGCCGAGCGCCAGGCGGGCATCGCGCAGCGCCCGGCATTGCGACAGCGGTTGGTTCGCGCTGAGCAGCCCTCTCGCGCGCGCTTCCTGCTCGATCTCGCGCACTTTGAGCTGCAGCGGGTCGGCGAACAGGCCGCGCAGGAATTCGATCGCCTCCGCCTTGGCGGAGTTGAACCCGGGCGCCTCACGCGCCCGCAGTTCGCGCGGCGTTGTTGGGATCTTCAGCGTGCCGAAGCTGACAACGGCCGCTCTCTCGCCCGCCACGATCTCGAACGCGAGCGTGCCCGCATCGGGCGCGAGCTCGTTCTTAACCTGCAGCAGCAGATACCCATTCTCGACCGCCGGATCGAACTCGACCAGAAAGGCGGCCCGTGCGGCGGTGAGCGGGAGCGCGCCAAACGAGATCGGCTTACGGCTGAGATAATCTCCCCCGCTCTGCCGCGCGATCGCCAAAACCGCGACGTTGTGCCGGCGCGCCAGGGCCGCGAGAGATTCAAAGAGCGCGTCGGCTTTGCGGGCCGCAGCCGCCCCACGGCCGCCCGGCACATGCACGGAATCGATCGCGATCAGCCGCAGGTCCTTGATTCCCTCGATCAGTGCGTCGAGGCCCGCCAGGTCCTTCTCCAGATCGAAGGGCCGCGTCTTGCTTCCCTCCTTGACGTCGCGCAGCACATGGAGCCCCGCCAGATCCCCACCGGCCGCCCGAAACCGCAGCCCGAACACGTCGGGGTCGCCCTGGGGCTCGATCAGCAGCACCGCGCCTTTCGGCGCCATCCCTTCCTGGCAGGGCCACGGGCTGCCGGCCGTCACGCGCGCGATCACGTCCGTCACAAGGGCGGACTTGCCGGTGCCCGGGGCCCCGCCGAGTACCGTGAGCTTGCCGCGCGCGATTCGCTCCGGCCAGATCCATTCAGGCTCGGCGCAGGTGTTGGCCGCGCCCGAGATCAGCTGCGGGACCGACGCCGCTGCTTTCGCCGCCGCGGCAACCTGAAAGCGCGGCAGCATTGCGAGGACCTCATTAACGTTCGCGAACTCGGCAATGGAGCTCTGCAGGCGCGGGCACGAGCGCAGGAACTCGAGTTCCTCGGGAGTCGTGCGTTGCATAACCTCGGGAAGCCACGGTGGATTTGGCAGGATGCGATTGAAGAACATGGATATCTCTTGGGCTGGACAAACTGGCGAACAGGGCTTGCGCACCCTTTCATAATGACGCTATTTATTATTTTTATTATTATGCAAGTGCTAATTATGAGATTGTGGCCATCCTTCGAGACGCACGCGGGCAGAGCCCGCGTGCTCCTCAGGATGGAGACCTTTGCGCGGGGACGAGGTCTGAGTGATTTCGATAGCGGCATAACGCGATCAGGCTCTAGGAGAGCGATTGTGGTGGTCTGCAAAGGCGCATTGCGGCCTCTTGGCCGCGCGACGGGCACACTTATCCC
>JAFAXD010000136.1 GCA_019241285.1 Xanthobacteraceae bacterium
ATTCGCGGACGGGATCCGACGCGGCCTCCCGGCGCACATCGCCCAGGGCCGCCCGCTGTTCCTCATGCTCGACGGCGACGTCGCCCAGACATTGGGTGCGATCCTGCGTGACGAGCTTGCGATCCAGAACGAATTGCTGGTGATCGACGGCGTCGTGCTCTGGGATTTCGACTACATCGATCTCGGCCGCATCAGGTTGCCGTCCAACACCGTCCCGGTTACCATCAAATCGCTTGTGTTCAATCAGGATCCGCGCCGGCCGCATGGTCATGCGCATTCACACGCGGGCCATCGCGACACACACAAGCATCACCATGATCATGAATAACGGCTTGAGGTTAGGGCTCTTCGCGCTGCTGTTGCTGGCCCAGCTTTGCCTTGCACCCGCGATCGCGCACGCCCAGCAGGCCTCCTCAACGGGCCCGTCGCCCGAGGTTTCAACGAGCGATCTCGCGCCGATCAAGCAGTTGCTCGACGAGATCCAACAATCGATCAGCCATGACGGGCATAGCGATCAGAGTCTGAGCGAGTTGCGCGACAAGCTTGCGCCGATCCGTGACGGATTGCGTGCGAAGTTCGATATGCTTGACCCCAAGCTGGCCGAGGTCGACAGCCGCCTGTCCGAACTCGGCCCGGCACCCGCGGCGGGCGCGCCCCCGGAGAGTCAGGAAATAGCCCAAGAGCGCGAAAAGCTCGCGCAGACGCGGGCCGAGGTGGATGCTGCGCTCAAGCAGACGCGGCTCCTGAGCGTGCGTGCGGATGAGATCGCGGCGCGCATCAACGAAACCAGGCGGACGTTGTTCAGCCGCGCGTTGTTCCAGCGCACGCCCGGGGTGCTCGACCAGGCATTCTGGAGCGAGACCCTGCGCGCTCTGCAGACGGAGTGGCAGGGTTTTGCCTTCATGCTGCGGTCGTGGGGCGAGTATGCGCAGCGCCACGGCGGCGTCTCCGGCGCTGCCGTCAGCATCGTCACGTTCCTGATCATCGCTCTGATCTTCTTCGCGGTCGCCTACGCGTGGCGGCGGCGGCTGGCGCACGATGTCGAGCCGGATCGCACCCAGCGTCGACTGGCACGCACGCTGGCTGGTCTCGGCGTGCTGCTCCGCCACGCTTTGATCACTCCGATCTGCGTGTTCGTCGTCGTCAAAGTGCTGGACGGCAACGGATTGCTGTTGCCGATCATTGCGGACCTCGGAACCGGCCTCGCCGTCGCGGTGGCCGTCGCGAGCTTCGGCTACGGGATCGCCCAGGCGGTTCTCGCGCCGACAGCGTCGTATCGGCGGCTTGTCAGCGCCGACGATCAGGCCGCCCGCCGGCTCGCCTCCTACTTGACCTGGAGCGCGCGCATCCTCGGCGCCGCGATCTTCCTCAACATCATGCACAAGGCAGTGGGCGCACCGCTGTCGTCGACGGTCGCGACCAGCGCGCTGTTATCGGGGCTGATCGGGCTCTTGACGTTGTATCTGTTGCTGCGGCTGCCACCCGCTGAAACCAGCGCCGGCCTGCGTTGGGTGCGTTTCCTCGCCTGGGTCCTGGTCGCGGCCATCGCCGCCGCGCTGGTGATGGGGTTTATCGGTTTTTCGGCGTTCCTCGCCGGGCGAACGATCGTGTTGTTGATGATGGCCGGCGCGTTCCATCTCGGCACCAGGCTCATCGATGCGGTAGTCAGCGATTCGTTGAACGCCGACTCGGAACGCGGCCGGCGCATGGCCGCAACCTTTGGTCTGTCGCCGCGTGGTCTCGAGTTGGTCGCCACATTGCTGGCGGCGCTGTTCAAGATCTGTCTCGCGCTGCTGGCGATTTTCCCGGTGCTCGGGCCCTGGGGGATTTTCGCCGCCGATTTCTTCGAAGTCGTGCAGAACGCGGTGTTCGGGTTCCGGGTCGGCGATATCAGCATCTCGCTCGACACCATCGTCAGTGCCGTGGTGCTGCTGCTGATCGGTTTTGCGGCCACGCGGTTCGTGCAGCGGTGGCTCGAACGCCGGTTCTTGCCGCGCACCGGCCTCGATCCGGGCTTGCAGAATTCAGTCTCCGTGCTGTTCGGTTATGCCGGCGTCATCATTGCGCTGATCTTCGCGCTCTCCGAGCTTGGGATCGACCTGCAGAAGATCGCGCTGATCGCCGGCGCGCTCTCGGTCGGCATCGGCTTTGGCCTGCAGTCGGTCGTGTCCAACTTTGTGTGCGGCATCATTCTGCTCGCCGAACGGCCGATCCGGGTCGGCGACTGGGTGCTGGTGAAGAACGAGGAAGGGTATGTGCGCCGCATCAGCGTGCGCGCCACTGAGATCGAGACGTTCGACCGCGCCAGCGTGATCGTGCCCAATCAGGATTTCATCACCGGCGTCGTCAAGAACATGACGCACGGCAATCCGATGGGGCGGATCATCATCAAGCTCGGGGTTGCCTACGACAGCGACATGGACCGGGTGCGCGACATGTTGATCGAGATCGCGCAGGCGCATCCACAAGTGATGCGCAGTCCTCCACCGACGGTGTTGTTCATGGGCTTTGGGGTGATCGCACTTGATGTGGAACTGCGCTGCTTCGTGACCAACGTGCAAAACGCGGTCATTACGCGCAGCGACCTCAATTTCGCCATCCTGCGCCGCTTTCGGGAAGTGGGCATCGGCATTCCGACCAACCCGGCAGACCTCAAGCTTGCGACCAAAGGCTCGACCAGCGCTTAACCTTTCGCTGTCACAGTGTTTCGCAAAGCAGGCTCGGTTTTGCGAGACGCGCGCTCAAACCAAAGACCACGGATGCATCCACGCGTAGCTGCGATTGTCCTGGCGAGCCTCACGCTTGCCGGGTGTGCCGGAGAGGGACCTCCGTCGGAGCCGAGCTTCTATAAGAGCTTGGCGAGCCCGGGCGCCGAGGTTGATGCCGCGGCGGCGCAGTCCATGATCTCCGGCTACCGGCACAACAACGGCCTCGGCCCGGTCACCCTTGACCCCAACCTGATGCGGCTTGCGGGCGAGCAGTCGCGCGCCATGGCTCAACGCGACAAGCTCGACCAAAATGCCGCGCGGTCGTTCAACGAGCGTATTGCCAGTGCGGGGTTCCCGCCCAAGTCCGCCGTCGAGAATGTTGGGGCAGGCTACCACACGCTCGCAGAGGCGTTCTCCGGCTGGCGTGATTCGCCGCCGCATCGGGCAAACCTGCTCAATCCAACCGTGACCCGCATGGGGATTGCGGCGGTTTACGCCCCGAACTCCAAGTACAAGGTGTTTTGGACCCTGATCATGGCCAACCCCGGGGATGAGCGGGGCTAGGTTCACACGACTGACACGTAGGTTTCCTACAGAGGCGGCGGGAGCGGTTACTCCCTCCAGCCTCATCAACTCGCCCCGCGTCATGCGGGGCTTTCTTTGTCAGTTCGCTGAATTCGCCGCGTTCGCCGGGTGTTTGGGCTTCTTGGCGGTCGCCTGGTGGTGCGTGGGCGCGGCCGCAGCGGCGGGGGCATTACCCGGTGTGGCTTCAGTGCTGCGCACGACGGCCCAGGGATCGGTGTTGCGTGGCTTGTCGGGCAGTTGCTTGGTCATGGCCTTGTAGGCCGCGTCAGCTTCCTTGTCGGCTTTCTGCTGCTCTTCGGTCCGGGCCGTCGTCTGCAGCCCCTCGGCAAAGGCCGGCAGGCTCATCAGCGCGAGGCCCAGAGCCACCAGAACGGTTCGCATGGGTTCCCTCCATCCCCTCGTCTTCTTTAATCCTACCATAGTCGCGCCTACGGGGCGAAGCCGCATCGCGGTTCGTCAGCGCGCAATAACGCAGCAAACCGGCAACACTGCCGGCCGATTCCCACGCCATGTTTCGCATGTGCTGGAACAAATTGGCCGGTTTTGCGTCAAGGAGATGACGAGTTGAGCAAAAGACCCAGGCGATGACCATACCCCCCGAAGAATACCGCACCCGGGCCGCCGAGTGTCTGCGTTCCGCGCCCACCATGTTCGATTCGCTCGCGCGCGATACGTTGGTTCACATGGCCGCCCATTGGGCCCGGCTTGCCGAGTTCCACGAAGCGAGCCGCAATCTTCAGGACATTCCGCAGGTCGTCTCCGACGTCACTGGCCGGCAGGTTCCTGCCGCGACCTGATTAATCCTTAGTTCTTTGCCGTGTCCCCCACGTCAGCGACCCGCATGTGCACGGTTTTGGTTTGGCCGTCCCGCTGGGTGGCGAGTTCGATGGTACTGCCAATCCCCACGCGCTCGATCTGATCAGTCAAATCGTCGATGCTCTGTATCGGCGCGCCGTTGACGGCGATGATGATGTCGCCTGGGGTGCCGGTTTTGGGATCGGCGCCCCGCAAGCCGGCGCGTTCCGCCGGCGAGCCCGGTGAGGTTCCGAGCACCATGATCCCCCGCTTTCCCAGCCGTGTGGTCACCGCGTCGCCGGCGGCGACGATGCCGATTCCCGGCGTCGCCACCCGCCCGGTGCGAATGAGCTGCGGGACCACCCGGTTGATCACATCGACCGGGATGGCGAAGCCAATCCCGGCGTTCGACCCTGAAGGCGACAGGATCGCCGTCGTAATGCCAATCAAGCGGCCTGCCGAATCGAGCAACGGCCCCCCCGAGTTGCCCGGGTTGATGGCGGCGTCAGTTTGAATGATGTTGGTGATGTCGTGGCCGGCATCGGTCGGCAGTCGCCGCTTGAGGGCACTGATGATGCCGGTGGTGAGCGACTGATCAAGGCCGAACGGGCTGCCGATCGAAAACGCCCATTGACCAACTTTGAGGTCCGCCGAGCGCCCGAGCGCAATCGGCGGAGGAAGTCGTCGCGGCGAACGCGGGCGCAGGACAGCGATGTCGTAATCCGGCGATGTGCCCACCAACTCGGCTTCCACCACTTCACCCGACGCGAAGCGAACCACAATCGCGGCGGCGTCGGACACGACGTGGCTGTTGGTGACCAGATGGCCGGCCGTGTCCCAGACGATGCCGCTTCCGGCCTGGAGATCGCCGGTCTCGGCGGGCTGATCCTCGTCAGTTCTGGATGATTTCTCGGACGAACGTCCCGTTTCCGCCGGCCGTTTGTCTTCCGTTGCGACCGGCCGAGCAGCGACCTGCACCACTGAGGGCGAGACGCGCTCGAAGATCTCGACGCCGGTTCGTTCCCCGTCGGCGAGGCTGCCGCGCGCATCGATCGTGCGCGGGGTGCCGTAAATCAGGCGATCAAGGTGCGGCTGCGCGACGATGACCGCCAGCAGGATCACGGCGAATGCAAGCAGCGCCCGGATGACCCGGTCGCCCGTCGGGCGTGCGGGGCGCCCGCGCTGGCGCTGATCGCTGCGGGTTGGCGGGGATGAGGGCGAATCGGACACGCCGTTCAACGTGCGAACGGTCCGCTGGTTCAGTGCCTCTCGGAGCAGGACGCAGAGAACCCGGCTAAGCGGCGGCCGGTCGCCCCGGCTTACCGCGCATGTTGAGGATGCGCCGGTAATGCGGCCGCGGCCGATTGCCGTGCGCCAGCTGGTCCCCGATCTCGCGGAGGGCCGCAACAATATCCTCGAATTTCACCGGCTGGCCTGCCCCGGAGCCGGGTTTGCGGGTCCCGGGGCGCACGCGTCGCGCGTCTACAGCCCATGCTGCAAGAATGGCGTGCTTTTCGCTCAGCGTCAGGTCCGGATCATCGACGACCTGGTAGGGGTGCCCGAAGGCGCCGGACGGATGCAGCAGCAGTGAACTCAAGTCAAAATAGGCGTGCCCGGTGGCCGGCTGGCGGCCGCGCGGTTGCGGCATGCGTGCTTGTCCCCTCATCGAACGACCCCCGGAAGCGCAATGTTTGCCCCAATGCGCCAAACGCGCTGCTCAACGAGCGCAGCTGATACGAAATTGTTGATTCTCATAGCCACATCCTCCCTTGAGCAACATGGATACGAGCTAAACCACGACGCCCTCCTCGATGGGGCGACGGCGGCGAACGATTTAAGGAACAACCAGAAAAAATTCAAGCATCTCGTGCGGATCTGCGTGTCTATCGTTAACACCTTGTTTGCGCTGCAATATCGGGCAATTACCCGCCGTCCGGCTGCCGACCCTGATACCGCCGGCTCAGTCGAACGCATGATGTTGCTGATGAGGTCTGTTTGCTGAACTCTTGTTGTTTGCTCCATGTCAATGATATGCGCGTGATATTCGGGTGATCAAAATCATGAGCGCACATTCAGAAGATCGGACGCGTGCAGTGTTCGACAAGCGGGCTATTTTGCAAAATCATCCACTTTTTGGAGCGCTCGGTGCTGCTTTGATCGATCAGCTCAGTGCGCACGCGGCGTCGAAACGCATCAAGCGCGGCACGACGATTTTCTCCAAAGGCGACCAGGGAACGTGTCTTTACGCAGTCTGTTCCGGGCAGGTGAAGATCACCGTTCCCTCCGGTGAGGGTAAGGACGCGGTGTTCAATCTGATCGGCCCAGGACAGATCTTTGGTGAGATCGCGCTGCTTGACGGCGGTCAGCGCACGGCCGACGCGGTCGCCGCCAAGGACTGCGAGCTCCTCGTCATCGACCGGCGCGACTTCATCCCGCTGGTCCATCGCGAGCCCGAGATTGCCCTCAAGCTGATCGAAATCCTCTGTCGTCGGCTGCGCAACACCAGCGAGCAGGTCGAAGACGTTATCTTCCTCGATCTTCCGGCGCGATTGGCCAAAGCTCTGCTGCGGCTCGCCGGAACGGACGCGCGCAACCACAAGGTCCTGATTACCCAGAGCGAGCTTGGGCAGATCATCGGGGTGTCGCGGGAGGCGACCAATCGCCAGCTGCGGGATTGGGAAAAGAACAAGTGGGTCAAGCTCGAGTCGGGCGCGGTGGTGCTGCTCGATCCTGAGGCGCTGGCGTCCCTTGTTGATGCCGCGCGTCCGGCGCGCGCCTAGAGAAAACGTTGTTTTCGCAACGCGGCACGCGCCGGCTGCGTCCCAGACGAAAACACCTGCTGCGAGAGATCGTTAAATTTTTCAGTATCTTGTGACGCGCCTCACAGGGACTCCGCGGCGCGGGGGATAAATGCATCGTGCCAACCCACGAAGGGAGGCAATGATGCCTGACCCAGCCAAGCTAGCCGATCCGGCACATTTGCGTACCGTCCGCCGATGGACCATCGGCGTTGCCCTGTTCTACGCCGTCGCCGCCCTCGCCCTGGTGACGATCGCGTCGGTGCACCCGACCCGGTCTTTGGTCACCGACCAGGCGACGGCGGCATTGCGCCAGAACTGACCGCGGCCGCCGGGCCGGCGTCGGCCCGGCAAGCGACCCAGAAGTACGCGTGGAGGCGGCCATGCCGATTACGAGACACATTTTCGGCCGTGACAAGCCAAGCCTCACTTGCCTGGTGCACGGCGGCGCGGAGCCGGCCGAACGGCGGCGCGCTCTGGGATTACAGCAGGTCTTTCAGCCCCGACCGGGCAAGCGGCACCTTGCGCAGGAGCGGAAACCGATCCCCGGCAACAGCGCTTTGGTGATGGGAAACGTCTGGCAGGCGGTGCTGACCGTGGTGGCCATTCTCGAGCGCACCCGCGCGGCTGATCGGGGGTCGACGCGCTCCTGAACGCGGCACGTGATATAGGTGGCGCGATCCATGGTTGAGGTCCGACTGCTGCCTGATGCCAGACTTCGCGCCCGCCGTTCTCCCGCGCCTCGACGATTACGAGACCATCTGCCGCAAATTCCAGTGGCACATTCCGGCCGAGTTCAACATCGCCGTCGCGGTGTGCGATCGCTGGGCTGAGCGCGAGCCCGACCGCGTCGCCATTGTGCATCAACATCCCGACGGGCGGTGCGAGGCCGTATCGTATGGGGTGTTGCGCGAGATCTCGAACCGGCTCGCCAACACCTTGCGGGCTCACGGCATCGGCCGCGGCGATCGCGTCGCTTTGCTGCTGCCGCAGATGCCTGAAGTCGCCGCGGTTCACATCGCGATCTACAAACTGGGCGCCATCGCGCTGCCGCTCGCGGCGCTGTTCGGCCCGGACGCGATCTCCTACCGGCTGCAGGACTCCGGCGCCAAGGCGCTGATCACAGACGTGCTGGGCCTCGCCAAGCTCGCCGATCTCAAACCCTTGCTGGCGGAGCTCGCTGTGGTGCTGACGGTCGGCGCGGCGGGCGAGGGCGCACTCGATTTTCATCGCGTGCTGGCGCGGGCCGCCGCGCAGTTCACACCGGAGCGCACGCGGGCCGACGATCCGGCCATGATGATCTACACGTCCGGCACGACCGGGCCGCCCAAAGGCGCGCTCGAGCCGCATCGCGTTCTGCTTGGACACCTGCCGGGCATCGAATTCGTGCACGAGTTCTTCCCGCAGGCCGGCGATTGTTTCTGGACGCCGGCCGACTGGGCCTGGGCCGGCGGCCTCCTCAACGCGCTGCTGCCCAGTCTTTATTACGGCGTACCGGTGGTCGCGCGCCGGTTCGAGAAATTCGATCCGGACGAGGCCTACGCCCTGATGGCCGCGACCGGCGTCCGCAATGCGTTCATCCCGCCGACGGCGCTGCGCATGTTGCGCGCCGGCGGCAGTCCGCAGGGCCGCTATTGCCTCAACCTGCGCACCGTCGGGTCCGGCGGCGAAGCGTTGGGGGCGCAAACCTACGAGTGGGGCCGCTCCGCGCTCGGCCTCACGATCAACGAGCTCTATGGCCAGACCGAGTGCAACAAAGTGCTCGCCGCCTGCGCCAAGATCGGCGTCTCCAAGCCCGGCGCCATCGGCAAGCCGGTGCCTGGTCACGAGGTCGCGGTGATCCGTCCAGATGGCGCCCTTTGCGCGCCCGGCGAACTCGGCCAGATCGCGGTCAAGCGGCCTGATCCGGTGATGTTCCTGGAGTACTGGAACCGCCCGGATGCGACCCGTGACAAGTTCATCGGCGACTGGATGACGACCGGCGATCAAGGCGTCTGCGACGAGGACGGCTATATCTCATTCGTCGGCCGCGACGACGATGTCATCACCTCGGCCGGCTATCGCATCGGCCCGGGCGAGATCGAAGATTGTTTGATCCGCCATCCGGCGGTCGCGCTCGCGGCGGCGATCGGCAAGCCGGATCCGGTGCGCACCGAAATCGTCAAGGCATTCATCGTGCTCAAGCAGGGCGTAAGCGCATCCGACGCGCTCGCAACCGAGATCCAGGCATTTGTGCGCACCCGCCTCTCCGCGCACGAGTACCCGCGCGAGATTGCGTTCATCCCCGAAATGCCGATGACCACTACCGGCAAGGTGATCCGCCGCCTGCTCCGCGAGCGCGCATAGCGCGCTCCAACAATTCACAAAATCCGGTCGCCGGAGCGCGGCCACATCCGCTCTTCGATCTCGCGCTCGACGGTGTCGGTGAACTTGCCGCCGGTGCCTTCGAGATAGCGCCGCACTTCGCGTTCGGCGTGATGCTGCCGGGCGACGACGATGGCGTCGAGCAGGCGCCGCCAGATGCTGCGTCCCGGTGTTCGGGAGCGCACGCGTGCCGTACCGCGGCCGCTGGGAAAAGCTAAAGTTGAACTTGCCATGGCATCATCTCCGTTACGGAACTCGGACGATCCATGGGCGTTTCACACACACGAGTTGGAGCTTAAGGTTAAGCTTGTTGTTCTTAACCCCTACATAGCGACTGCGCCGATTCGCCGACAGGGGCCCCCACACATCCATGCCATGCGGCAGGATCATGCAATACAGAGCCATTTATTTATTGTTGCGTAAACCGCCTATTTGCATTCCAGTCGTTGCGCAATGAGGCGGCGCGTTGCATGAAAATAATGCGACGCCGTCAAATGTTGATCCGTCCCGAGATGATGTCCTGATAGAGCGCCGGGTCGAGCCGCACGAAGGCCTGCGCGCGGGGATCGTTGAAGTAGATCGCGTCGCTGGTCTCGCTCGGGTCGAACGCTTCGCGCACCAGATCGAATTTCTTCTGTTTGAACGTCGCAGTGACCTCGATCTCGCCGCGGATACGTAGGAACACGGGTCGCGCGTAGCTCGGCAGATGCTCGCCGATGAAGCGGTGCGCGACGGCAAGATCGAAGCTTGCCGGATCGATCACCAGCGCCACCATGCCGGCGCGACCGTCATGGCCAGGCACGGCGACGCCGTACACATTGGCCTCGACCACGCCCGGGATGCCGGTGATCGTCTCGGAGACTTCGAGCGTCGCCACGTTCTCGCCTTTCCAGCGAAACGTATCGCCGATGCGATCAACGAAATAGAAATAGCCGTCACGGTCCTGGCGCATCAGGTCGCCGGTGCGAAACCACATATCGCCGTGCTCGAACACGTCGTGCAGGATCTTGCGCTTGGTTTCCTGCGCGGTGGCATAGCCCTCGAAGCGTGCGGCCGGCTTGCTCGCATCGCGCATGATCTTGCCGAGCATTTCGCCCACCTCCCCGGGCTTGCAGGGAATGCAGAGGCCGGACTTATCGCGCGCCGGCATTTCGGTTGAATAGTCGAAGCGCACCAGCTTGATCGGGAAGTGGCTCGCCAGGAACCAGGGGATGCGCCCGACCGAGCCCTCGCGGTCATCGAAGTTGAACAGCGTCACGTTGCCTTCTGTCGCCGCATAGAACTCGAGGATATGCGGGATGCGAAAGCGGCGTTTGAACTCGTGCCACACGTCCGGCCGCAAGCCGTTGCCGCAGGCGAGCCGCAGCTTGTGCCTGGTCTCCGCATCCGTCGGTGGCGTGTTGACCAGATAGCGGCAGAGCTCGCCGATATACTGAAAGATCGTGCACTCCTGGTGCACCACGTCGTTCCAGAACTCACGCGCGGAGAATTTCTCGCGAATGAACACCGAGCCGCCGCTCACGAGCATCGCGCCGGTCGCCAGGACACCGCCGACCGTGTGGTACATGGGCAGGCAGTTGTACATGCGGTCGCTCGGTTTCGTATCCATGATGCCGGAGAAGCCGAAGCAGGCGAGCATCAACCGGTAGTGGTTGATGTTGGCGGCCTTGGGCATGCCGGTCGTGCCCGACGTGTAGATGTAGAGCGCACGGTCCTCGATGGTGAGCACCGGGCGCTCGTCCGCTGTGAGCGGTGCATCGGAGGACTGCGCTAGGTCGATATCAAGCCGCGGCAGGCCCACGGCGTTCTCGCCATGCGCCCAGATCTTGATCTTGGCATCGATGCGCTCGCGCGCGGTGTCGAGGCGCTCCAACAGTTCGGCCGCGACCACGATGTCCTTCGGCGCGACCACGTTGATACAGTAGGCAAGCGAGGCGCTGGTCAGGTTGGTGTTGATCAGCGCGACCACGACGCCGGCCTGCGTCAGCCCGAGCCAGATCGCCATGTATTCCGGCCGGTTGGGCATCATCAAGCAGACGGCGTCGCCTTTCGCCAGGCCCTGCGCGCGTGCCCAGCGCGCGTAGCGGTTGGCGCGGGAGGCCAAGCCGCGATAGCTCAGGCGCTCGTGATCGGAGATCAGCGCGGGCGCGTCCCCGTAGCGCGCGGCGAGCTCGTCGATGATCGCCGGAAATACGCGCGTCGGATGTTTGGCGATCGGCTGCGTGCGCGCGAGCGTACGCAGCGCGCCGCGCGCGTAAACGAAGTCAGCCTTGAGTTGTTGAATGAGTCGCATGGGGCGGAGAACATCCGACGCCGAGGCCGGCGACGCAAGTGCCCGCGATCACCATTTGTCGAATTTATGGACCTCATCCTGAGGAGTTCGCACGCGATAGCGTGCGAACGTCTCGAAGGATGGCCAAGAACACCGGCCTCGCCTGGGGCCGTCCTTCGAGACGCGTGACCTGCGGTCACGCTCCTCAGGACGAGGGTTGGAGAAGGGAAGACGAGTCAGCAGCCCGAGCAGATACCGGGGACGCGCGTTGAAGCGGCGCTGTTGGTCGCGGTCTTGGCGCTCTTTGCCTTTTTCGGCTTGGGCTTCGGTTTGGCCTCGGCGGTTGCTTCGCCGCTGCTCTCTTTGCTGGCGACGGCCTCGCCCTCTTTCTTCTTGCCGACCTTCTTCTTGGCGAGCGTGCTCTTCGGCACCACCAGGGACGCTTCCTGCGCGGCGATCTCGGCTGCGGTCTCCGGCTTCTTGAGACCGACGAACACGTCGACCGGCGGAATCGCCCCCGTCTGCTCGGTGAGCACGTCGGACGGCTTGGGCTTGGACGGCGGTGCGCGCAACGCCTGCAGCACCGACGCGAGCGGATTGTCCGGGCCCATGTCGTCGGCGGAGACCTCCTCGTCCTCGGCGGCGGGCCGCTTGCGGTGAGCGCCGCAGCTGTCCTCGTGCAGGTCGGGCGGCGGCGCGGAGACCGGGACCAGCTGGTCCACGGTCTGTTGTCCTGTGGGCAACAGGTTGAACCCGGGCTGTTGATTGAAGCCTTCCTCGAGCAGGCGCGCGGCATGGAACGTACGCACGCTCGCGGACGGTGAGCCCAGCACCACTGCGACCAGCCGGCGGCCGTTGCGGGTCGCGGTGGCGACGAGGTTGAAGCCCGAGGCGCAGATGAAGCCGGTCTTCATGCCGTCGGCGCCCGGGTAGAGATCGAGCAATTTGTTGTAGTTCGCGATCACCCGCTTGCCGAAACGGATGCTGTGCAGGTGCCAGTAGTCGTCATATTCGGGAAACTCGTGGATCAGCGCTCGCGCCAAAATCGCGAGGTCGCGCGCCGACATGATCTGGCGATCGTCCGGCAGGCCGTTCGGGTTGACGAAGTTCGACTGCACCATGCCGAGTCGCTGGGCATTGGCGTTCATCATCGCCGCGAAGCCGTCCACCGATCCGCCGACGCCTTCGGCCAGCACCACTGCCATGTCGTTCGCCGACTTCACCATCATCATCTTGATGGCGTTGTCGACGGTGACCACGGTGCCGACCTTGAAGCCCATCTTGGTCGGCTTCTGCGCGAGCGCCAGCGCGGAGACTTTGAGCGGCGAGTCGAGCTTGACGCGCCCTTCCTTCACGGCGCGCAAGGTCGTGTAGAGGGTCATCAGCTTGGTGACCGAGGCAGGATGCCATGCACGCGCGGCATCCTCGGCGTGGAGCACTTTGCCGCTCTCGACGTCAACCAGCAGCAGCGCCTCGGCGCGCAGCGATGATGCGCTGGCCACGCATAGCGCGGCGAGCAGGAATCCGGTCAGGACGGCACAGGTTGTTCGGTGTCGGTACAATTGTCGGGTCCCCGTTGTCGAACGCGTCTCAGGATAACCACTAACGCGCGACGCCCCACTACAACGCAGCATATTTAAGGCCCGTTACAAGGCAAAATTTGGGTGGGGTTCTTTACCCTCCCCCTTGTGGGGAGGATCGGCGCGAAGCGCCGGGGTGGGGGTCGGAGTTTGGCGGCACGGTCTCGCCGTCACACCACGACCCCCCACCCCGCCCGCCTTCGGCGGTCGACCCTCCCCACAAGGGGGAGGGTAAACTTGCCGTTCGTCCCTGCATCACACGGCCGCCGCCACCGGCGGGGCATCGGCCAGCAGAAACTGCGCCCGGGCGAGCGCCGCGAAGCGGCCGCCGCGGGCGACCAGCTCGTCGAAGGTGCCGGCCTCGACGATGCGGCCGGCCTCGAACAGGAGGATCCGGCTGGCGTTGCGGATGGTCGAGAGCCGGTGCGCGATCACGAAGGTGGTGCGGTTCTTCATCACCTCATCGAGCGCGGCCTGCACCTTGGCCTCGGTCGTGGCGTCGAGCGCGCTGGTCGCCTCGTCGAGGATGAGGATCGGCGGGTTCTTCAGCAGGGCGCGGGCGATCGACAGTCGCTGGCGCTCGCCGCCGGAGAGGAAACGGCCGCGCTCGCCGATCGGCGCGTCGAAGCCGTCCGGCTGGCGCTCGATGAACTCCAGTGCCTGCGCCCGCGCGCAGGCCTCGCGCATCTCGGCGAGCGTCGCATCCGCCTTGCCGACGCGTAGGTTCTCGGCGATCGAGCGGTTGAAGAGCAGCACTTCCTGATAGACGACGCCGATGTTGCGCCGCAGGTCCGCCACCTTGAGCCCGCGCACGTCCATGCCGTCGACCAGGATCGCGCCCGCCTGCGGATCGAAGGCGCGGTGCAGGAGCGCGAGCGCCGTCGACTTGCCGGCCCCGGTCGCGCCGACGAGCGCGATGGTCTCGCCCGGCAGCGCGGTGAAACTGAGATCGCTTACCGCCGGGCGACGGTCGTCATAGGCGAAGCTCACGCCCTTGAACTCGACCAAGCCATGCAGCACGCCTGGATCGATCGCGCCGGGCCGGTCGCGCACCGAGGGCTCGGTGTCGAATACGGTGAAGAACTCGTAGAGCCGCGGCGCTTCCATCAGCATGCGGTTGATCATGCGCACGATGCGCTCGAGCTGCTCGATCACCAGCCCGGCGAAGAACATGAACGTCATGATATCGCCGATGCTGGCCTGGCCGAAGCGGTTGAGCCAGGTGCCGAGCAACAACACGCCCAGCATGGTGAGGGTAGTCGAGGCGCGCGTGAGCACCGCAACCAGCGCCCACCAGGACAACACCGGGATCTGCGCCGCGAGCAGCGCGCTGGTGAGCTCGCGCAGGCCCCGCACCTCCGCCTCGATGCGGGCATAGCCCTGCACCAAGGCGACGTTACCGAGCGCGTCGGAGGCGCGTTCGGCGAGATCCGAATAGTGGCGCTCGACCGTGCGCTGCATGCCTTCGGTCTTGCCGATGACGAGGGCGGTGAGAATGCCGAACACGGCCGCCACGGCCATCAACAACAAAGCCAGGTGCCAGTTGATCAACAAACTGAACGGCAGCAACAACAATACCAGCGCGAGCGCCGAGAAGTCGTCGCGGAAGAACGAGATCCAGATATTCCACAGCGCGTCGGTGCCGGCGATCATCACCTTCATCAGCCGGCCCGAATGGGCGGTGCCGTGGAAGGCGAGCGGCAGCTGCAGCACGTGCTCGAAGTAGGAGGTGAGGATGCCCTGGCGGCGGCGGTGCGCGAGCCGGTCGGCGTGCAGCGCCACGAACGCGCCGCACAGGATGCTGAATAAGGCAAAACCGCCCCAGGCGGCAATCAGCACATCAAGCCGCTGGCCGGCGGGATGGGTGAGCGCGTCGACGATGCGGCCAAACAGCACGGGCTGCGCGAACTGTGCGCCGGCCAGCGCCAGGTTGGCGAGCGCGAGCAGCCAGCCCAGCCCGGCCTCGTCGCCGAGCAGGCGCAGCACACGCGCATAAAGCTGCATCAGTTTCATATGCAACCGGTCTCTAACCAAAAGTCTATCGGTTCGTCATCGCCGGGCTTGTCCCGGCGATCTCGATAACGGACGCACAACCGTGCCATCCTAAGCGAGATGGCCGGGACAAGCCCGGCCTGACGACTAGCGAGGGACAAGCCCGGCGATGACGAGGAGAGGGAGGCTCTCATCAATTGGTTGTACCCGGGCAGGTGATTATTGCAATCGGGGAACGGCTCGCGTTTACTTGCCCGATGACCAATCTTCAAACCTTGCTCGATCGCAAGGAGCGGATGTTGTTGTGATCAACATCCCGATCGAGCTGTTGCGAACCCTGGTCGCGGTCGCGGACGTCAAGAATTTCACCCGCGCGGCACAGTCGCTTGGGCTGACCCAGCCGGCGGTGAGCGCGCAGATCAAGCGGCTGCAGAACCTGCTGGCGACCGAGCTGTTCGACAAGAGCAGCGCCGGCGTGGTGCTGACGCACGAGGGCAAGGCGGTGCTCACCTACGCGCGCCGGCTCCTTTCCATCAACGATCAGATCCTGCAGGTGGCGGTGCAGGAGCCGTCGAGCCGCACGCTGCGGGTCGGCGTATCCGGCGACTTCATCAGCACCTTCCTGCCGCGGGCTTTTGCGCGGCTGGGGCGGCACTCGGTCTATCGCCGCTTCCATATCACCGGCACCATGAACAATGAGAGGTTGTTGCACGACCTGCGCACCGGCGAGCTCGACATCATCGTCGTGTGGACGCCGGACAAGCCGGAGGTCGACGTGCGCCATCACTGGAGCGAGGACATGGTGTGGGGGAAGAGCCCAAACCTGATGCTCGATCCGGCGCAGCCGGTGCCGCTGGTCACGCGCGGCAGCGAGTGGCTCAATCATCAACTTGCCGTCTCCGCGCTCGAACTTGCCGGCCGCCGCTACGAGGTGGTGCTGGTGGCGCCGACGATTCTCAGCCTGATGACCGCCGTGCGCGAGGGGCTTGGGGTGATGCCGTTCGGCCGCCGCCGCATCCAGAACACGGATATGGATGTGTGCGACGAAAGCGAGTTGCCCAAGCTGCCGGCGATGGGCTGCTCGATCTACGTGAGCGACGTCGGCGATACCGAGATGCTGCACAAGCTCGCCGACCTCATCGCCGACGTGATTCGGCCGACCTCGATCCGACTGGCGCCCGACGATCCGGAAACCAGCGCGCTGGTGCGTGACCTGCTCGACCCGCCCGCGACCCTGCCGCCGTAAGTGGGGGTCTTCACCTCTCCCCGCTTGCGGGGAGAGGTCGGCGCGAAGCGCCGGGTGAGAGGGACTCTCCGCGAGTCTGAGCGCTTGGAGAGGCCCCCTCACCCGACTTTCTCGCTGCGCTCGAAAGTCGACCTCTCCCCGCAAGCGGGGAGAGGTAAACAGCCGCGACGCTGCGCTTTCATCTCTCCGCCTTGCGGGCTGCGCTACAATATCTCCATGTCCCCGCCTGACCTTCCGCCGTTTCACGCGGCTTATGCGCCCGATGATGTGCCGCTTGCGGCCGAGCTGCTTGCGAAAGCGCCGCGGTCGCCCGAGGCGGAGGCGCGCATTGATGCGCGTGCGCGGCGCTACATCGCGGCGATCCGGGCGCGCACCGGCGGGCTCGGCGGGGTGGAAGACTTCCT
>JAFAXD010000173.1 GCA_019241285.1 Xanthobacteraceae bacterium
GCTAAAGACTTTCGCCTTTCTCAAGCTCACCAAAGTACCGTTCCGCCACGCACACATCTTCGATGCGAGCGCCGCACCGCGCGGGCAGCTGCCTTACATCGAGGACGACGGGACGACTATCGGCGACAGCGATGCGATCATCGCGCATCTGATCAACAAATATCATTTGACAATCGACGCCACGCTGACGCCGTCGCAACGGGACACCGACCTGATGATCCGGCGCACCCTCGATGACCTTTACTGGGTCATGTCCTATTCGCGCTGGAAGGACCCGCAGTTCTGGCCGCTGTTTCGCGATGCGTTTCTGAAAGCTCATCCGCAGCTGACCCGCGCAGCAATGGAGGCGGCGCAGACCTACAACTTTCAGCGCTATCATTACCAGGGGATCGGGCGCTATGAGCCGGCCCAGGCCTACCAACGCGGGCTCGCCGATCTACACGTGCTGTCGCACCTGATCGGCGAGTCCGGCTTCCTGTTCGGCGCAAACCCGACCAGCACTGATGCCGGCGTCTACGGCTTCATCGCCAACATCTATTTCTATGAGATCGAGACGCCGCTACGCACCTTCGTCGCCTCACAGCCCAATCTGGTCCGTCACTGCAAGGCCATTCATGCCGCGGTGAGCGCGGTTACCTGATTGCCTGCACCGACACGTTGAGCAGCGCCGGCGTGCCCGAACGCAGCGCTTCGAAGCTGCGCTTGAGCGCGGGCGCGAGGTCCTCGGGGGCTTCGACCTTTTCGCCGACCCCGCCGCAGGACTCGATCACCCTCTCGAATGCAGGCGACGGATTGAGGTCCTGGATCGGCATCACATTGGCCTTCGACGCCGCGCCGTCCGGATAGACCGCAAGCGTCGATTGCCGCACCGCCAGCCATGAATGATTGTTTGACACCACGGTCAGTGTCGGCAGGTTCTCGGCTCGGGCGACGAAATGCATGGGCACGGGATTGCCGAACATGTAGGAGCCGTCGCCGACGCAGCCGATCACCTCGCGCTCAGGCGCGGCGAGCTTGGCGCCCAGCGCGGTGCCGAGGCCGGCGCCGAGTCCACCGGCGAGCCCGCTGCCGATGAAGCTCAGCGGCGTGGTCAGGTCGAGGCGTCCAGGCTGCACGCCCAGCTCGTTCACCACGACGGCATCCTTGGCTTTGACCTGATTGAGGCAGTGGCCGAGCCAGGCCGGATGGATCGGTGTCTGATCCTTGACCGAGACGGCGAACTTGTCGCGCTTGTCCAGCATCTCGGTGCGTGCGGCGCTCACCTTCTTGCGCCGCGACTCGAGCGCCTTCTTGTCCTTCACCAAGCCGGCGAGGCTTTCGCGCAGCATCACCAGGCCGGCCACCGGATCGCCGCCAACAAGCAGGTCCGCTTCGTACTCGCGGAATGGATGCCGGCTCACCAGCGGGTCGACTCCCATGTGGATGACCTTCGTGCTCGCCTTCGGTTTGGCGAGGCGCGGCATCCAGGGGACGCCCGCATTAATGACCAGCACGGCATCGGCTTCGCCGAGATGCGAGCCGAGCTCGAAACCGCAGAACATCGGGTGGTCGGTAGAGAGGCTCAGATCCGTTGCAGCGGGCTGCACCACGGGAATCGCAAAATCCTTGGCCAGCGCTGCCAGTGCCTCGAATGCCTCGACCGAGCGGCCGGCAGCTGCGGTGACGATCAGCGGGTACTCGGCTTTGGCGAGAATGCGCGCCGCTTCCTCAATTGATTTGTGCGACGGGGCGGCCGGCTCAACGCCGAGTGGGCGCACGTTATCACGTCGCATCGGCACCGCTTCGCTCGCCAGCACCTCGCGCGGCAGGCACATGTAGACCGGTCCGCGCGGCTCCGACATCGCGATATCGAGGGCGCGATCGACCAGCGCGCCAGCCGGCTGGCCGGTGCGGAGCTCGTAATCCCATTTCACAAACTCGCGCACCATGCCGCCCTGATCGAACGACTCCTGGCCCCAGTGGATGGCGCCGTTGCGCGAGGCTTCATGGCCGGTTTCGGTGATCGGCGTGCGTCCGGCGCACAACATCACCGGGACATTGTCGCGCGCCATGTTCATCAGCCCGCACACGGTATTGGCGGTCCCCACCGTCACGTGCACCATCACCGCGGCGGGCTTGCCGGCCATGCGGTAGTAACCGTTGGCCATCGCCATCGCGACGTTCTCATGCGGCACCGTGATGAAGCGCGGGTACTTGCGGTTCTTGCGCGACAGCGCCTCGATAATGGGCGCGAAATCAGTGCCCGCGTTGGCGAACACATACTCGACGCCGCGCTCTGCGAGCCGCGCCAGAAAGGCTTCCGCCGTGATGCCTTTGCCGTTTTCCACTGCTGTCACCTATCGGTTGGGCGCATGAGATAAGGGCAGCAATAGCCCAATCGTTATGCGGGGTCGAGCGAGCGCCGGGAATTGCCGCTATTCCATCTCGTCGGGCACGTGGATCGTGGGTGCGAACCCGATGAGCAGCAATCCGATCAGCCCAATGGGCAAGAACGCCATGGCCGGAAGCCCGGTGATATCCCAGGCAAGGCCGCTGAGAATGGGCGTAACGACTGCGCACGTGTAGCTGATGGTGAACATCGCTGCTGCAGTGCGGTGCACGTCGTCGGGCTTGCTCAGGAGCGGCGGCAGCGCCAGCATCAGGACCAGGATGGCCGCGGCCGCAAATCCGAGGATCGCGCTGGACGCGATGACGATTGCTGCATTGCCAAACGCGATGCCGACGATACAGGCCATGCAGACAAGCCCGGCGCTCACATAAGGCCAAGTGCGCCGTTCCAGATTGCCGACAGCGACGAGCAGTACCAGAGAGGCCGGCAATTGGCCGGCATTGAGTGCCGTTAGCGCTGGGCCGATGACTCCATCCTGGCCGGTGGCGTGGAAGTAGTAGGGAACGAACGCGTTGGTCGCGAAATAAAGTGCGTTGACGCTGCCCAGCATCAGGCCCAGCCGCCAGATCAGCGAGTCGCGCCAATTCGGCCACCACAGCCGCGGCGTGCCGGCGTTCGCGAGCGCGCCGGGACGTGGCGCCAGCAATGCGATGAGCACCGCGATCACGACGACCGGTGCGGCCCAGATCATGCTGTCGAGGCGCCAACTATTGCCGATCAGCGGCAGCACCAGCAGTCCGGTCAATATGACCGGAATGATTTCGCCGACGAGAAGCCCGTTGGTGTAGACAGCAGTGCCAAAGCCGATGCGGTGCGGCAGCCAGGCCCGTACCAGCGGCGGTAACGCCGGCTGCATCACGGCGACCCCGAACGCCGTCAATATCGTTGTCGCAAACAGCAACAACACGTCCGGCACGGCGCCGCGTAATACGGAGCCCAGTGCGGTCGCTAACAAACCGATCACCAAGGTCGAAAGCGCGCCGAACCGCGCAATGAGCAGCGAGCCTGGAATAGCTGCGGCCGCGAACAGAACCGCCGGCAGTCCGCCCAGGATGCCGACCTCGGTCGCCGACATGTGCAGGTCGGCGGCCAGCAGCGGAATGATCGGGGGTACGGCGAGAATCGTGATGCGCAAGCCGTTGCCCGCGAGCCAGAGCAACGCGACGCGGAGCCAGAGCTGGCCCGCCGAGGGCGGGCGATGGGGATCGGGCGCTCTCATGGGAACTGAACTACAATTCGATCGGATTACGCGGGTTCAAGGCCGTTGGCGCGCAGCGTCGGCTCGGCTTGCTTTGATTTGAGGAACTCGACAAATGCAACCGCCGTCTCCCGATGGGCAGATTGCGCGCCAAGTCCTGCGGAGAAGATCGTGATCTTCTGCACCTCGTCGGGCAGCGGCCCGACGATGTCGAGACCGGGAACGGGCGCGAGCTCGCTGATCTGCTGAATCGCAATATCCGTCTCGCCTTGCGCGCAGGCTTGGGCCGCATACCCATCATAGGCCTTGATCTTCGGACCCAGCTCATCGGCAAGGCCAAGTCGAACGATCTCGCCGGCGAGGTGTAGCCCGCTGATTCCCTGGCGCGAGCGCGAGATCGATTTGGCGTTGCGCAACGTCGCGATGAACGCCGGCAGTGTGCTGATATCCGGGTGCGGCTCGCCTTTACGAACCGCGAGGCCGATGCGCGAGCGGGCTATGTCCAGCCGCGGTGACGCGAGCGTCCCGGCCGTAATCAGGCCGTCGATTCCAGCGTCGCTCATGATCACCACGTTGGTGCCAGGCGTGACGCTCTCGGCCAATTGCTTGGTCGAGCCGTAGTTGATGGCAAGCTCGCCGAATTTGCTTTGCAGGGCCTGCGTCAAAGTGACGACGACGCCCTTGAGGCCATTGCTGCACGCGATGTCGAGGACGGCCTTGGCGGAATCTCCCATGCGTAACCCTTGTTGTTGGCTTGCGTCGCTGAGCGCGGCTTAGTCTTAGGATTTTCGCCGTTCTTTTGCTATGTATCTGCCGCCCAAACGTCGGCCATGGGTCTGCGATGAATACGTCCTTCTTCGGCGAATTGATGCAGTCGATTTCGGAGCGCGGGCGCGCCCTGATCGAGCGCGGGCGCGGTCGTTATGACGGCGCCGCACAACCTTCCGAGACCTTGGTCGAACTGTGCGAGGAACTCCTGTCAGGCCGGGGCGAAGCCTCAGGGGTAGCCTTGGCGCGCGAGATTCTTGCGCGCTACGCAGCCCTGACCATCGGCCCGCGCATTGCTTTCTTCGAGGCACTCGCAACCCGGTTCGGGCCGGACAACGCCCGCATCGAGGCCGCGATTGAAGCTTGGCGGGCAAAGCCCAGCGACGCCACTGCGGCGGAGGTCCATGCCGCCGCTGAACCGCGACGGCAGGAACTCCTGCGCCGGCTCAACCTCGCGCCGGGCGGCACCAAGGCGCTGGTCGCCATGCGCGAGCAGTTGCTCAGTGCGCTGGCGCACCGCGATGACCTGAGCGCGGTCGATGCCGACTTCGTTCACCTGTTCACCGCCTGGTTCAACCGCGGTTTCCTCGTGCTGCGCCGGATCGATTGGGCAACGCCGGCGATTATTCTTGAGAAGATCATCCGTTACGAGGCGGTGCACGAAATCGATGACTGGGATGACCTGCGCCGGCGCATCGATCCGCCGGACCGGCGCTGCTACGCGTTCTTTCATCCGGCGCTGGTGGACGAGCCGCTGATCTTTGTCGAAGTGGCGCTGATGCGCGACTGGCCCGATGCCATCACCCCGATTCTCGCAGCCAATCGCGCGACGATTTCGCCGGACAGCGCGGTGACGGCGGTGTTCTACTCCATTTCGAACTGCCAGCGCGGTTTAGCCGGCGTCAGCTTCGGACACTTCCTGATCAAGCAGGTGGTGGAGGAAATCTCGCGCGAATTCCCGCGGCTCTCGACCTACGTGACGCTCTCACCGGTGCCCAACTTCGCCAACTGGCTCAAGCGCGAACGCGCGCGTGAGGGGGCCTCGCTGCTCGCCGAAGCCGACAAAACCGCGCTCGCCGCAGTCGACAGCGAATGGTGGAAGGATCCGGCCGCGACCGAACGGCTGCGCGAGCCGCTGCTGCGCGCCGCTGCTACCTATTACTTGCGCGCCAAGAATCGCAATTCGCTGCCGTACGATCCGGTTGCGCGATTCCATCTCGGCAACGGCGCGAGTCTGGAGCGCTTGAACTGGCCTGCTGATCTATCCGAACGTGGGCGCCAGCAGTCACATGGGCTGATGGTCAACTATCAGTATGATCTCGGCGACATCGAGCGCAATCACGAAGCCTACGCCGAGCATCACACCGTCGTCGCGGCGAGCGGCATCCGTCGCCTGGTACGCGTGCCCGCAACCGACCTGGTGCCGGCGAAGGAATAACTCCGCACTGTCATTGCGAGCGCAGCGAAGCAATCCAGCGCTGAGTCGCCGCTTCTGGATTGCTTTCGTCGCTTCGCTCCTCGCAATGACGAGTACCGGCAGCGACACTCTCAACCTTCCCCGATCTCCCGCAAGATTTCTTCAGTGTGCTCGCCGAGGCGCGGGGAGGGGTTGGGTGACGCCATTGCCTCTCCATCGATGACGATTGGTGAGCGCACGCCGGGAATCTTTCCGCCGGGCGTAGCGGCGCTCGCAAGCTCGAGCAGCATGCCACGATGCTTGACCTGCGGATCGGCGAAGACGTCAGCCAATGTGTTGATCGGTCCGGCCGGCACCTGCACGGCTTCGAGCTTGCCGAGCAACTCGTCGCGCTTCATCCGCCCGGTCGCAGCGCTGAGTTTGTCAATCAATTCGGCACGCCGGGCCAGGCGATCCTTGTTGGTCGCGTAGGCCGGGTCGGTGGCGAGCTTGTCCTCGCCCAGCACGGCACAGAATTTCTGAAACTGCCGGTCATTACCGGTCGCGACGATCAGGTGCCCATCCGCGGCCGGGAACACCTGATACGGCACGATGTTGGGATGCGCATTGCCGATCCGCTTGGGCACTTCGCCGGAGACCAGATAGTTGAGCGCCTGGTTTGCGAGCACGCCCACGGTCGAGTCCACCAGCGCTGTATCGATATGGCAGCCGCGCCCGGTGCGCTCGCGCTGGGTCAGCGCGGCGAGGATGCCGACCACCGAATAGACGCCGGTGAAGATATCTGAGATCGGCACGCCGGCGCGGGTCGGCTCGCCGTCGGCCTGGCCGGTCAGGTCCATGAACCCGCCGATCCCCTGCGCCATCAGGTCATAGCCGGCGCGGGCGGCGTAAGGCCCGGTCTGCCCAAAGCCAGTCACCGAGCAGTAGATCAGGCGCGGGCAGTCCGGCGCGAGGCTCGCGTAGTCGAGGCCGAACTTGGCCAAGCCGCCGACCTTGAAGTTCTCAATCAGAACATCGGAGCGCGCGGCGAGCTTGCGCACGATGCGGCGGCCGTCCTCGCTCTCGAAGTCGAGCTCGATCGAGCGCTTGCCGCGGTTGGTGGCATGGAAGTAGGCAGCACCCAGGTGGCTGCCATCCTTGCCGGGCACGAAGGGGGGGCCCCATCCCCGGGTGTCGTCCCCGGCCTTGGCGCGCTCCACCTTGATCACGTCTGCGCCGAGGTCAGCGAGAAGCTGGCCGGCCCATGGCCCAGCCAGAATACGCGCGAGTTCGAGAACACGAACGCCTGCCAAAGGTCCCGGCATGCCGCCATCCTTCCTAATGCCTATT
>JAFAXD010000187.1 GCA_019241285.1 Xanthobacteraceae bacterium
TCTTCGGAATCACGCGCGAGGTATTCGAAGAGGTCTATGGGCACCACCACCCGGACTTCCAGTCGAACGCCGTGAACGCATTGAGCCGACCCCGAATGAAACCCGAAGGATATAACGTAACCAAACGTGAACAAACAGGGCGGAACATCGTCAAACTTCACGGAAATGATTGATATTTCCAGAGGCGGCCCATGTTCGGGACGTGGGGGTCGCAGGTTCAAATCCTGCCACTCCGACCAAATCTTCCCCACGACATCAAACAGTTAGCGACCGCGCCAAATCCGGCGCTGCCCTACGGGGACTGTAAAGGGGACAAGCTGATCCCGTCCGTGCGCTGCGCTCGCGGGTAGGCGCGTGCCAGCAAGTACTAAGCCGAATAGGGGTGCATCTGCCATGAGATCACCCGAAGCAATCGCGGCCGATCTTTGGCAACATGTCCGCAACGTTCTCGAGAAGATCGGCATCGACGCCGACAAGCTCCGCTGAGGTCGCGTGGGTTCTGCACCTACACGAACGGCAGCAGCGCGCCCCATACAGCGCATAAACCACAAAATACGGCCCTTGAGATGACCTCGCGCGCGTCCGCGGCAGCCTTGCTTCAGCAGTTCGCTCGCTGCCTTCAGGAGTAGCCGGGCATATATCGTTGGATAATCTTGCTCGTCGTGTCGTCGCAAGGGAGCATTGGGATGGCCCGAAAGGGTCGCCCCACTCGCCCCGGCCGGCACGCCGTCAGTCGGGGCCCTTTATTCCGGGCCGCATGACCGCAAACCCAAACAAGAGGCGCATTCGCAGCGAAGGCGGCCACGCCTGGACACTGAAGGGTAAATGTCGCTTTTGCGGCATGACCAGGGTGCTTTTCAAATCGCAAAATCGGCCCGGCTGTCCATACGAACTGCCGAAGCGCAAAGACCAGCCGCGTGAAAATGCGGAGGCATCGCCGGCTGCCGCTGAAGAGCCATAACGCAAATCGGCAGACGGCTGCAGCTCGGGACCTTGCGCTCCGGCGTAGTTCTGCCGCGCGGCTCGGTGCCGAACAGCTCAATGGCTTCGCGCTCGTCGCGCGCCTCGACGCGTGCCGCGGTGCCGACCCTTCTTGCCGCGATGTGCCACCCTGGCATTCACGTTCGACCGTGACCTCATCCGGTTGGACTGACTGAGCCCCGACGCGCGTGCGAAGGGGCTCTTTTTATTCTGGCGAGCAGGGTTTTCGCGAGGTCATGGGCGGGCCGGGCGGGTGCTCGGGGGTCATTGGATCACTTCGCCCGCATTAGTGATAATCGATTGTGGCACCATAAGATTGAGCGCTTTGGCGGCTTTCAGGTTGATGATGAGTTCGAACTTGGTGGGTTGATAGAATGGAATCTCGCCGGGTTTAGCTCCGTTGAGTATCTGGTGTACGTCCTCCGCCATACGCCCTGCAAGTTCGCCGAGGTCCGGCGCATAGGCCGCCAGCCCACCTGCTTCTACATAGTCGCGGTAGGGATAAATCATCGGGAGATGATGTTGCTCCGCTGCTTCCACAGTGCGTCAGAAGCGGCCGAGAAGCTTCTGATTTTCCCGTGGTCAATGTCCATCATGTTTGGCTTTTGCGCGCTCGTAGTACGTAAAGAGGTGTTTCTGACGGGGGCCCAGAGACTTGCCTCGTTCCGTGAATCGCGTCCGAAAACTGGAGTCATATGCTCGAAACCAGGCTTCATTATCCCCTAAGAATACAATGTCGTGGATCATCATATGTCGAATAGCTACTAAGGGAATCGGAGATCTCGAAATTGCAGTCCATGCCGAATTATGGACAGCGGGTGCCTCACACTTTGGATGAAACTGACCAACCATCAGACCTGCATCGACCATCTTAGGTTTAATCATTGCCTGACACACATCAAGCACATTCAGGAACTTCTCCTCGATATTCGGAAACACGATTAGCAGCGCCTTCAGGGGCTGCTCATTAGGCGCATGGGGGGGTGCCAGTTTGAACGGCTCAATGTATTCAAGGATCTGGTCCGCAATAGCTGCTGGACAACGCCCGTCGAAATCGTGGTGAAATACCATGTACAACGCATTCGCCCTGATTGACGCTTCTACAAATGGGCAAACCGTCTGGGGAGGGTAGGGGCGGTTGACGCTTTCATGCTCCCTCACGAGGTAGTCCCTCGCCCAGCTAAGCAAGCGTCCGGCAGATTTGACGTCTTCAGGCGACACGAACGGTTGAAGTGTCAAGAAATATCCCGTATGTGTTGGCGTTGCGAGCCAAATCACCTAACAATTCACAACGCGAATACTTCCCGCCGGAAGCCCATCATCAAACTTGGTCAAAGATAATCCAAGAGGATAAACAACAAGACAATATATCGACAGGTATAGATTGCGACTGCCGCGAGAGTCGTCCTCGAACGTAGGTTCTCAAGCTAACCTCCTCTCGGACAAAAGGCCCTGACGGCACCCGCCTAACGGGGGCGTTCACCCCAGATCAGCTGGATGCGGCCCTAGCATCGGCCGTCCCAGCATTTGAGTTTTTCGGTGTCCATATGTCCTTAGATGTATTCCAGTTGGCTTGGGTGTGCGACATTTTTCGTGCACCCTGTAGATGCGCAAACCAAAGAAGCTTGATGAAAATTGAAGATGTCTATCCGTTGTCACCGATGCAGCGAGGAATGTTGTTCCAAACCCTATTAGCACCGGGTTCTGGGGTTTATGTCGAACAGTTGTTGTGTAATTTAAATGAGGTCATTGATGAGGTTGCCCTACGCCAGGCTTGGGTAGCCGTGGTTGACCGACATCCGGTTTTGCGGACGAATTTTCGTTGGGCGGATCACGATGACGCACAGCAGGAGGTGCATGCACAAGTTGAGCTTCCTTGGCGGGTACTGGACTGGAGCGGAATCCGAGCGGCTGAACAGGAAACACGACTGGCTGAGTTGTTGAAGACAGATCGTGGCCTCGGGTTCGACATGGCACGTGCCCCCTTGTTGCGATTGACCCTGCTACGCTGCGGGAAGGCCAGGAGCCGCCTCATCTGGACCTTTCACCATGCCCTGTTAGACGGCAGATCCTTCGCTTTGATTCTTCAGGACGTCTTCGCGCATTACGAAGCTTTCCGCGATGGCAGTGAATTGAGACTAAAACGACCGAGATCGTATCGAGACTATATCGCTTGGTTACAGGCACAGGATTTTTCCAAGGCAGAGGAATTTTGGAGGAATGCGTTAAAAGGGTTCACCACAGCTACGCCGCTGGTGGTTGATTATGCTGGAGCCGCACATCGGGAACCCGAAATCCGAAGGGCCGACACGGAAATTCGTCTTTCGGCTGAGATTACGTCTGCGCTTCGGTCGTTCGCTGAAAGCAACGAGCTCACGCTTAGCACAATAGTGCAGGGAGCTTGGTCGTTGCTCCTAAGCCGCTACAGCAATGAGACTGACGTCATTTTCGGGGTAACGCGGGCCTGCCGCCGAAGCACGATCGAAGGCGCAGAAGCAATGGTCGGGGTCTTTATAAACACACTGCCAATGCGCGTGCGTGTGAACCCTGAGACGAGATTAGTTCCTTGGTTGAAAGAGTTGCGTGCGCAATCGATTGCAATGCGCGCGTACGAGCACACACCGCTTGAGGACGTGCAGCGCTGGAGCGATATCCGAGCGGGCAAGTCACTTTTTGACAGCATCCTGGTGTTTGAAAACTTTCACTTGAACTCCATGTTGCGGCATCAGGGCGGGCCTTGGGTCAGTCGCGAGTTCCACATTTTTGAGCAAACGAACTACCCGCTTGTCTTAGCGGCTTATGCAGGGATCGAACTGTGCCTGAAAATTGGCTTCGACGGCGACCGGTTAAATGATGCGACCGCCGGTCGGATGCTTGGTCATTTGCAGACGCTGCTACAGGCCATACCGAAGAACCCGCAGCAGTTGCTTCGTGATCTGCCGCTACTGACCACTGCCGAAACGCACGAGTTGCTGCTAGAGTGGAACCGAACTGAGGCTGATTACCCAAAGGATTCGTACGTCCACCAACTTTTTGAAGCGCAAGTAGAGCGGACGCCAGAGGCCGTGGCGGTCATATTTGAGGACCGGCATGTAACTTACGAAGAGCTAAACAGTCGTTCTAATCGCGTAGCCCACTATTTGCGCGAAGTGGGGGTTGGCCCTGGGATATTAGTGGGTCTGTGCGTGGACCCATCGTTGGAGAGGATCATTGGCCTGCTCGGCATTCTCAAAGCCGGGGGTGCTTATGTGCCGATCGATCCAGCTTACCCAGCGGCACGGCTTGGATTTATGCTGAACGACGCAAACGCACCCGTCGTCCTCACTCAAAGAGCCGTTGTACCAAGATTGCCTCCGCTTGGGGCGAAGGTCATTTGCCTAGATAGCTCGGAATGGGAAGTTATCGAAGGGAACACCATCAATCCGCAACGTACCGGCAGCACACACGACCTTGCCTATGTTATTTATACCTCAGGTTCTACCGGGAACCCGAAAGGAGTCATGATCTCTCACCGGTCGCTTGTGAATATCATGTCATGGATGCAATCAGCGTTCCCAGCAGACGAACACGACTGTGTCTTGCACCATATCTCGTTGAGCTTCGATCCCTCGGTATTGGAGATCCTGACACCGCTGCTTGTCGGTGGACGCTTGGTAGTGGCGCTGCCAAATGGACACCGCGACGCCGGGTATTTGGTGGAAACGATTATTCGGGACGAGGTGACCATCCTGCACGTCGTACCGTCGATGTTACGCATGTTGCTGGAAATCCCCGACTTCAAGCATTGCGGCAGCTTGCGGCACGTTTTCTGCGGGGGAGAAGTGCTGCCTAAGGACATTGCAGAACGGTTTTTTGAGGTCCTCGATGCAGAACTGCACTACGTCTATGGACCAACCGAAGCCACGATCACCTCGCTCTCTTACTCGGTCCCCCGCAATTTCTGCGATGAAATCCTTCCCATCGGCCGACCTGTAGCCAACACGCAAGCATACGTCCTTGACGGTCATCGGCGACCGGTGCCGATTGGTGTGCCAGGTGAATTGTATTTAGGCGGCGTTCAGGTCGGTCGTGGATACCACAATTGTCCTGATTTGACCGAGGAACGGTTCATTGCCGACCCATTCAAAAGCGCGTCAGGGGCGCAATTGTATAAAACCGGTGACTTAGTTCGGCGGTTGCCTGGTGGCATGATTCAGTTTCTTGGTCGGGTTGATCGTCAGGTTAAAATACGTGGCCACCGCATCGAGTTGGGAGAAATCGAGACCGTCATAAGGAGCCACCCGAACGTCGAGGAGAGCGTGGTGGTGGTGCGAGAAGATGCACCTGGCGATAACAAACTCATTGCCTACGTGAGGCCGAAAAGCTCTTGTCCTGAGCTGCCGACCGCGCTGCGAATTGCTTTGAAGGAGCGACTACCGGCCCACATGCTTCCGTCGGCTTTCATTCTCTTGGACGCATTTCCTGTAACTCCCAACGGCAAACTAGACGTGGAGGCTTTGCGATCGGCAGAGATAAGTTCATCCGGATCCGAAGAACGTGGGCTGCGGCCACGCACCCCCGTTGAGGCAGCGTTGAGCGGCATTTGGTGTGAAGCTCTCAAGTTAAAGCAGATCAGCGTTCAGGATAATTTTTTTGAAATGGGCGGGCATTCATTGATGATTGTACAGTTGATCAACAGGATCAACCAGGCGTTTAATGTCAGTCTTGGCGTACCAGATCTTTTCCATAATCCCACCGTGGAAAAGCTCGCAAAGGTCATTGCGGACCACCCCCCGGTGGAAACACATGGATCGAGGGCAATTCAGTTCCAGGAAGGCAAGGGCGAGCGCCCTCTGTTTTTCGCTTACGCCGGACTGAACGAGTCCCGCCTCGCGCGGTTGATTGATGAGAAATACCCAGTTTTAGGGATTGACGTGCCATGGCTCGACGCTCTTGCCAACAATGCTAAGTCGGCCTTTCCAACTGTGGAGCAACTGATCGCCCCATATCTTGCGGTACTCAGCTCCCGTGGACGTTTTTCCCCCTGTCTGCTGGCGGGGCATTCCTTTGGTGGAGTACTAGCGTTTGAGCTTGCCCATCAATTTCAAGCGCAAGGGGGCCACGTGGACTTGGTGATCTTGTTCGATAGCTGGGCAAGACGTCCCACCGTACGTGAAGCCGCGTGGCAACAATTGCGAAAAAACTGGAAGCGTGACCCACTGTCGACACATGGACCACAATCGTTTGGATCTCGCCTGAAGTGTTCCAGGCTTGTAGCTCAGTGGATGCTCACACAGGAAGCGAAGGCAGCCTATCGCGCTCTCGTAGAGAGACAGAGCGGATCCTCCAAAATACTCGATGAGCAATCCCAACCTACGGACCATTTTTACAGGAAGATTTACCAATCGTACTATCCGCGCGCCCTCAATGCTCGAGGCATTCTTCTTCGATCAGACCCGCCCGACGAAAGCTATTTTCGCGCCTTCGATGATACCCTCGGTTGGAGGAACCTGTTTGCCAAAGGCCTCAAGATCGTTCCCGTTTTGGGTGATCACTTTGCAGCGATAAATCAGCCCAATGAGACACTAATTCAGGCGCTAGCCCACGAAATGGATGAATCAGTGAGGCTACGTTGACCCAAAAACGATCAAATCAGTGAGGTGCGTCCACAAATAAAGCCGTTCCGCGCAATTTGAACCGAACCATACATCCATCTCACGCCAAGCAAAGTTCACTATCGTCAGTCTACCGCAGATCATCCGGCTGCGCAGCATGCAACTATGATGAGGTTGTCCACGGGTTTTATCCAGAGGGGTCTGCGAGTCTGGCGGGTGAAGCCCCTTTTAAGTCGAAACCATTACAAGACAAGGACACGGCGTTGGACATTGAAGACGTGCACAAGATCATGGACGGATTTTACGAGTTCCAAATCTTGAGCGCAGCAGTCAGATTCGATCTCTTCAGCTTGCTACAGCGACCCTTGACCCGTGATCAGATCAGGGCCGAGCTGGGGATCGCCGAGCAGCCTGCGAGGATTCTGCTGCTCGGGTGCGTTTCCCTTGGCTTGATCCACAAACGAGGCGAGTACTATCAGTCTTCCGATGCTGCTGCCATGACGTTAAGTCGAGATAGCCCGTGGGACCAGCGCTCTCTCGTCAGGTTCAGTCACGAGATCGCATACCGCGCGATGTGGTGGTTCTACGAATCCTTGCACGAGAATAGTAACGTCGGGCTTCGCGAGATCGCTGGCGCCGCGCCGACGTTGTATGGCCGGCTGGCTGCAAATCCAGAGACCGAGCGTACATTTCACGAAATGATGGTGACAGTTAGCAAACTCGTCGCGAAACGGTTCGTTGACAGCGTCGATTTCTCCGCCGGTGGTCGACTGGTCGACATCGGCGGTGGTGGTGCGACCAACGCGATCGCGCTGGCGCGACGCTGGCCCGGGCTCGAAATCGAGATTCTCGACCTCCCTTCGGTGATCGTGCCCACTAACAGGGCAATAAGGGACGCGGGTTTGGAACATCGGATACATACGATCGGCGCGGATTGTTTCCTGGCCGACTTCCCGGATTCTGAGCACGTGCTGTTCGCGCACTTTCTCGAGATCTGGTCGCCTGAGCAGATCCAACTCCTTCTCACGAAGGCCTATCGGGCTCTCCCCATCGGAGGGCACATCTATCTCATCAACTTAATCCAACAGGACGATGAGACTGGTCCGAGAACTGCCGCAATTATCTCCGCTTATTTTCTAACACTCGCATCGGGCGTAGGAATGGCACGCACTTGGAAAGAATATGAGGGCTGGTTAAGCGCCGCAGGATTCGAGCCACTCGCAAGAAAATCCCTCACTCCGACACATGGTTTGATTGTCGGCCAGCGCCAATAATCCTCGCGGCCTGACGCTCCATGCCGGGAGTGGTGGGCAGTTTTACTCTAAGCGAGCGACGTTCCTATCTGCGCGTGGTGCAGCTTCTCCCGTCGCTTGACTGAATAGCTGGCGCGGAATGAGGACCATTGCCATTCCCGGTCTTCAGGGCTGTGTGAGCCATTGCATCCGCGTTGGCACCACCGGCCCTCCAACTGCTCGTCCTGGCTGGGCGAGCGCAATAGCGCCGGCATGAACTTCGGTCGGCCGATGTCGACAATATGCAGGGTCCCGTTCGACCGACGCGGCGGCCAGACGGGAACTCGAAGATCTTCGGGCAGCGATCAATCATCATCGACGCGAAGGATACTGCTCAGAGATAGTTGAGGTAGTGCTGCCTGGACGTCGGCCACACCGCGAGCGATCGATGACCCGTGGTGAGGCAGCACGGCTATTATGGATCGCATGGCGCTATAGGGAAATTCAAAAGGGAGTAGGAACGGACCGTCGTTCCCGCCAGCAAAGCTGACGGTAGAGCGCCCTGGATCGTGAAGCAGCGACACAATCCGCGCACCGCCCCTGACGTCTCGGGGCCGAGACGCGCTCCTACGGCCGTCCACGCCCATTTCCTAACCTGATTCTGTTAGCACAGTGAGGACATTTCCACCCCCTCTTGCTCTCAATCCAGCCACACGCGACCGCCAAGTTTAGATTGACCTCCTGCGAGCCACAGGAGAGCCACGCGTGCCGGTTGGCTGTATTGTCGTCGTGGTTGGGGTCATCACACTCGAATTGCAGCGTCTCGCATTCAGCAGCGTTCACCCGTTCAATTCCCATTGCCACACTCCCGTTGCATTGGCCCAGCCAACGGGCTTGGGATGGTGCGGGCAGTGATAATCGTCACAAAATCGCTAGTTGCGAGACCGACACCTGCAATGCGGGACTTTCCGGGGGCGGCCGGTGTTTGTACGGCCTCAAGCGCGCTCAAGCCCTAAAGGCGTGAAATCTCGATTCGACGGCGACTCACTAGCCAATACACACCGGCGGCGCCTCCTACTAATAGGATGCTAGCAAGCCCGCTGCCAATGAGTGGAGCGGGAGCGCCGAGATGTGGGGGATGAGGAGGGCCGGGCGGTCGAGGAGGACCAAAACCGCCTCCAAGCGGTGGAGGAAGACCGGGGAGGCTGCCAGGAGGCGGAAGAGGACCGGGAGGAGTTGGAGGGGCTCCGAACGCGACATTTTGGACTAATGCTGAAGCTAATAAAACAGCAGCGATGAAGACGCCTTTCATTGACCCACCCCTCGATAGCGAGTTTAAAGACAGCATTGTGCCAGCCGATTCTTCGGGTGTCCCTTCATCCGGCGATATAGTCGACGCGCCGTTTGCCACCTCAAGCTGTGTCGCATGAACCGTGTCTTCCGACGTCTAGCGATACGTATCCGGCCGGCCCTCATTTGGGCTTTTGAAATTAGGCACGACGGCTTCCGTTTCATCTGCCGCCGGGAGCGTGACCGGGGCGCGTCTTCAGCCGCCGCGGCCATGACTGGACGGATCGCGTTCGACGGACCGCGAGGGCGCTAGGCTCCCTTCAGGTGGCGAGGGAGCGGTGTGCGGGGCGGACGGCGTTGCGGACTTCGACCGGATTCGGGCCGCGGTAGGCCGCAAGGGCACGCGGGATGCGTTTCTGTGCGCCTTCGATCCACTTGAGCTTGATGGCGAGGATATACGATTACGATCCGGAGTCGGATCTTTGGACTGACCCGCTCGCTCGGCCTTCTCAAGGTAATTAGCGCCTAGCATCCGGAACCAGCTCGCGGTCGCCTCGTCTGTGACCTCGGAAGCGATCCGCAGGCATTGCTCGGCATGCGGTCGATAATCGTAAGGGACGCTCTTCATCGGGTAAGAACCTAAACGCAGCCAATGGGTCGCCGGCATCTTGGAAACGGGGGACCCCTCAGCCAAGAGGCGGAAAAGCCGTGCGATCATGGCAGTTCCTCGTCTAGCTGCTGTGATAGCCAGCACTATTTTGGCGATTCGGCTTGCAGTGCGGCGCGTATGAAGGTCGCACAATCCGGTGAGTCTGCTTATGGGTGAGAGGCGGACATGCCACGCGTGCGCTGACGGTCCGCTCGCTCGCTTCCCTTCTGTGCGACCGCGTTGCCCTTTTGACCGCTTGCAAAAACGGCCCTTGGATTCTATGTGAGCGCGATCGACATTTGGCCGGACCATCGGGCCGTTTCGCCTTCGCAGTGAGCTGGGCGCACGTTCAGAACCCTCCAAGCATCGAGAAAACCGAGCTGCAGGTTGCCTTATTCAGGCTGCCTGAGTTCAACTGTACCCAACCCACTGAAAGGAATTCCATGAACACGGGCACCGTGAAGTTCTACAATACTCAGAAGGGCTTCGGCTTTATTGCGCCGGATGATGGCGGCAAGGACGTGTTCGTCCATGCCACCGCCCTCGAGCGCGCCGGTATGCGCGGCCTCAACGAGGGTCAGAAAGTCGCCTTCGATACCCAGCAGGATCGCCGCACCGGTAAGATCGCGGTCGGCAATATCCAGCCTGCGTAACCTCTAATGACAAACTGCCGGGAGGTTGCAAAATCGCCCGGCAGACTCCGCGAATGCAGAACAGCGCATGATTGATCAGGTCCCTGGCGGGTGAAACTTGTCACTGATCAAGAGCAAGGGGATATGTAATGAAGAAGAACGTGTTGCCTGACTATCGGCAACGCCAGGACGACGCAGCGGCGGCAAAACAGGCGCTGCTGGGGAAATTCCGCGCGGCGCCCGGGCCGGACGATCCGGCTGTTGCCGAGCGACGCAAGGCAAGAGAAGCGATGTTGGCAGCACGCGCTGCCCGCGTCGCCGAGCGGGAAGCCGCGAAGCGTGCGCATGAGGCTGAATTGGCCGAGCAGGCCCGCCGCGCAGCAGAACTCGCCGCGCAGGCTGAGCGGGAAGCCGCAGAAGCGCGGGCGCGGGAAGAAGCCGAGCGGGCCGAGCGCGAGGCCGCGCTGTTGGCCGAACAAAAAGCCGCCCGCGATGAACGCTACAGGGCGCGGAAGGCGGCCAAAAAGCAACGGCGGAAGGGCTATTAGAGACACGAACCGTCAGGCGAATCGTTCGATGCTGTCGCAATTGCCGGACAGCATGGTACGCCGAATTGTTGAACAACAAACAGTCGTTTATCGAAACAAACAGTCGTTTATCATTCGTCTGTCGGGCGACGAACGGACGAATTTATTATCCAGCCTTTGTGCAACCACGGAACGCAGGCGGCCGCCGCTATTTGTCAGTGTGTGACGAGACCAAATCGACAGAAGGTAAACTGATGAAAGCCAAAGTTCTCTTAGCCGGCATGTTCGTTGTCCTGGGTGCTACCACTTCTTTCGCGCAATATGCGCGCGATGTAACGACCGAAGGTCAGGCGACCATCAATGAGGAGCAGAAGCTCGGTCCGGACGCGATCACGCGTCAGATTGGGAATGCGCGATACACAACTCAAGTCCCATGGTGGGCTACGCGGCGTGCTTATCAGCGCAATGTCTACTGAGCGCGCTGAAGCCGGCGCAGGACAATCGCGAGTGGCTTTAGCGGTTTTTTAACCATCAGCTGCGAAAATCCACCTTGTCCCCGGCGCCGTAAACCCCATTGCAACCACGGCGTCCCTGTTCAGTGAGCCCCGCCGCCCACCCACGGCGGGGCTCATCTTTTTCCGGCGTCCCAGAGGTGTTGCCGCCACGCAACGCGCTGGCAAGACCAGCATACCTACGTAGATTCCCGGAGTTTCCGCCTGTGCTGGGCCTTCGTAACATCCAGCATGGAAAAACGTGCGCCAACGACGCTGACCTTTCCGCACAGTGGTGCCGTCCTGCGGCACGCGCGTACGAACACGTATTTGGGGGATTTGCCGGATATTGAAATTTTCTTCTGTGCGGCCTGTTCGCACGTCGAAATCGCGCAGCGCGAGCGCGCCGCGTAGGTGGGGACAATCCATGGCAATAGTGTTTCTCTACCAGTGCCCAACCCTGGGCCTTCGTGTTCAAGGGTGGGCCGAGGATGCCGGTCTTGATGACGGGGCGGAAGCCTATGAGGCGGTCGCCTGCACCGCTTGCGGACGAACCCACCTGGTGAACCCGAGGACCGGGCATACCCTTGCGGCCCGCAGGGCTGCGGAACCTGCGGTGCGTCGCTAGGGCCGGTGCAGCCACGTCAAATCCGCGGCACTAGGGATCATTAAGGCCGCGGAGCTATCGACAGCGGCCCTCTTCTGCGAAAAGCTTGCCTCCAACGCACGCGCTCGAGATGCGGGCCTCGCTCGCACACCCGTGAATGTGCCCGCGATGCGACGGAGGACCCTCGGAGCATGATCACCGCTTGGCCCTATTCGGCTGATTCGGCTGCCCCCGGATGGCCGGGAATTGAAGCGCGCTGGACCTCGAGTGCGAAGACCGGCATCGGCACCGCGCTCACGGCGATGAGCCAGATCTGGTTCACCATGAGCCACGGAATCCTCAACGAGATCTATTATCGTCGCCCGGACCAAGCCTGTACGCGCGATCTTGGGCTCATCGTCACGGACGGCAATGGTTTCTTCTCGGAGGAAAAGCGCCACGCCGAACATCGCACGCGCTGCATGGCGAGCGGCGTTCCAGCCTACGAGACGGTGAACGTTCACCCAGGCCGCTATCGCATCACCAAATGCATCATCTCCGACCCGTACCGTGACGTGCTCCTGCAGCGGATCGCGTTCGAGTCGCTGGACGGCCAGCGCTATCGGGTGTTTGCCCTGCTTGCGCCGCATCTCGTCAACGCCGGCGCCGACAACACGGCTTGGCTCGGCGCCTACAAGGGCGTCCCGATGTTGTTTGCGCAAGGGCGCGGCACCGCCCTGGCGCTCGCCTGTACGGTGCCGTGGCGCAACGCCAGCGCCGGGTTCGTCGGCAATTCCGACGGCTGGCAGGTCCTCGCCCGGCACGGCGAGCTCAATCCCTCGTGGACCCGCGCCGAGAACGGCAATGTCGCGCTCACCGGAGAAATCGATTTTTCGCAAGCCGAAGACGTGACGCTGGCACTCGGCTTCGGTGCAAGTCCCGAAGAGGCCGCACATCGTGTGCGCTCGAGCCTCAACTACGGATTTGCCAGCGCGTTTCGCGACTTTGTTGCCGGCTGGCGTCGTGTCCTCGAAAACGCCCATCCGTTGACGCTCCCGCCAGCCGATGCCACCGATCATTATCGGACCAGCGTCGCGGTCATGCTCTCCCACGAACCGTTCGGGTTCGCTGGCGGCATCATTGCCAGCCTGTCGATTCCCTGGGGCTTTTCCAAAGGCGACGATGACCTTGGCGGTTACCACTTGGTCTGGCCGCGCGATCTCTCCGAGACGGCTGGCGGATTGATCGCCGCGGGACTGCGGCTGCCCGCGCGCGTCGTCGTCGCCTATCTGGCGGCGGTGCAGGAAGCCGACGGCCATTGGCCGCAGAACATGTGGCTCGACGGCACGCCCTATTGGGGCGGCGTGCAACTCGACGAATGCGCATTCCCGATCCTGGTGCTCGATCTGCTGCTGCGGGAGAAAATGCTAGACGCCGCCGATGCGGACCGCTTCACCGAAATGGTCGCGAAAGCCGCGGGGTTCATCGTCCGCAACGGTCCGGTTACGCGACAGGATCGTTGGGAAGAGGACGCCGGATATTCGCCGTTCAGCCTGGGGGTCACCGTGGCGGCGCTGCTGGCCGCGGCGAATTTCCTGGAGGCGCGCGGGGTTCCGCAACGGACCATCCAGCATCTGCGCGAAACCGCCGATTGGATCAACGACAGCATCGAAAACTGGACCTACGCGCGCGGCAGCAAACTCGCGAGCGAAAGCGGTGTCGACGGTTACTACGTGCGTATCGGGCCGGTCGATCTGATCGACGATCGCATGCCGGCCGACGCGACCACGGCGATCCGCAATCGGCCTGATGGCGCGAGCCGATTTCCTGCAGCCGATATCGTCAGTCCGGATGCGCTGGCGCTGGTCCGCTTCGGTTTGCGCAGCGCGCATGATCCACGCATCGTCGACACGGTCACGGTGATTGATCGCATGCTCAAGGTTGATCTGCCACAAGGCCCGGTTTGGCGCCGTTACAACCAGGATGGTTATGGCGAGCATGAAGACGGCCGGCCGTTCGATGGAACCGGCATCGGGCGCGCATGGCCGCTGCTGACCGGCGAGCGCGCGCACTATGAGCTCGCCGCCGGCCGGGTGGACGAGGCCGTGCGGCTGCTCGGAACCGTCGAGGCTTGCGCCTGTCCAACCGGGCTTTTGCCGGAGCAGGTGTGGGACGCCGATGATATCCCGGAACGCGAGCTCTTCCGCGGCCGCGCTTCAGGCTCGGCCATGCCGCTGGTGTGGGCGCACGCGGAACACGCCAAGCTCGTGCGTTCGCTCAAGGATGGGCGCGTGTTCGATATGCCGCCGCAAACGGTGCAACGCTATCAGCTGCAGAAGGTCACCGCCCCCTTCGTCATCTGGCGCTTCGATCGGCGGCGGCAGACGGTTGCCGGCAAGAATCTGCGTATCGAGGTCTTCGAACCAGCGATGGTTCACTGGTCGAGCGACCAATGGCAGACCAGGCACGACCTGGAGACGCAGGATACGGGTCTTGGTGTTCATTTCACCGACCTGCCGACCACCGATCTCGCTCCGGGCAGCACGATCCTGTTCACGTTTTTCTGGCGGCAGGCGCAGCGCTGGGAGGGGGCCGATTTCAAAATCGAGATCGTGACGGACGGCGTGCGGAACGCGTAGGCATAGGGCGAACTTGTGCAAAGCGTGCACGCCGTCGCATAAAGCCACGCGCATATCGTTATGCGGTGAATACCCGCGTTTCGAGCGTCGAGACTGTGGCAACAATTGTTGATGGTATTTCTCGACAGGGCGCGGCAGCGTCTTCAACAACAAGTGCGTGATCATTTTCTGCAGTTGTCCTTGCAACGGGCGATAATGTTGGTGCAAATTGCTTGTGAGAGGAGTTGCTCGTTCAAGACATAATGACGATCGACATACTCGGCGGGAATGCCGGAAAATGCTCATTCGACGCGGGTTGGCGCAGCATTATCTCGATCATGCTCTGAAATGGCTCAAGCGGGCGGAGGGATCCGCTACCCAGGAACTGCGCGAAGCCGAGCGACGGATTATCGACCACTATTTGAAGCTCGCTACAACTTGCACTGAGCCCGGTGCTGGCCAGAACCCACGCGCTTCATTCGAATCCGACACTGTGCCGGACACGCAAGCCTTGGCCGACGCTCAATTGTTGAACGCACTCAAGCTCGCCCGCGCGGGCGCTTGGCAATATCAGGTCGAGCCGGATCGTTTCACTTTCAATGATCAGTTCTATTCGGTCTATCGCACCACCGCGCACGCAGTCGGGGGTTACACGATGCCATCGGCCGAATACATCAACCGCTTCGTTCATCCCGGTGACGCAGAGCTGGTCCGGCGAGTGATCGAACGCACGAGCGCGAGCGATAATCCGGTGTTGAGCGACGAGTTCGAGCATCGCGCCATTTTCGGCGACGGCAGCACCGGACGTGTGCTGGTGCGCTGGTTCTTCATCAAGGATGCAAGCGGCCGCACCATAATGACCTGTGGCATCAACCGCGATATCACCGAGTTCAGACACGTTGAACAGCGCGCCGGCGAAAGCGAGCTGCAGTTCAAGCGACTCGTCGAGCAGCAAGTGGCGGGAATTGTGATCATCCGTCAGGACGGCAGCCTGGCCTATGTCAATCCACGGTTTGCAGCGATGCTCGGCTACGCCGCGAGCGAAGTCATCGGAAAACCGATGGCCACTTTCGTCGTGGAACGCGATCGCGATCGCATGGCTGCGCGGACCGACGCGCTCGTGACCGGAGAAGTGCAAAGCACTCCGAACCGATTTGCTGTCCGCACCCGTTCCGGCGGCACCCTCGATGTGCTTGGTCAAGCCGCAACCGTGATGTGGGACGGGCAGCCGGCGCTGATCGGCGTAATCATCGATCACTCTGAGCAACGGCGGATCGAGCGCGCCATGCAGCACACGATCGAGGCCTTGGCCGGAATGGTGGAGTTGCGCGATCCCTATACGGCAGGCCACCAGAGACGGGTGGCAAAACTTGCATGCGCCATCGCCGAAAGGCTTGGAATGACCCAGGCGCAGATCGACGGGCTACGACTGGCTAGCGCCGTACACGATATCGGTAAGGTTCAAGTCCCGTCCGAAATACTGAGCAAACCCGGCCCTCTGAGCACGATCGAGTATCAAATTGTTCAACAGCACTCAGAAGCCGGTTTCAATATCCTCAAGGGCATCGAATTTCCCTGGCCGGTGGCGGAGACGGTTCTACAACATCACGAACGGCTCGACGGCTCGGGCTATCCGCAAGGTCTGCGTGGGGACGCCATTCTGCCCGAAGCCAAGGTGCTCGCCGTCGCCGACGTGGTTGATTCCATGATGGCGCGCCGGCCATATCGCGAGGCGCTCGGACTTCAAGCCGCACTCGATGAGATCGAAGCCCACAAGGGCAAACTCTACGACCCCGCCGCCGTGGAGGCTTGCACATCCCTGCTGAGCGAACGAGGATCTCCGTTCAAGGCAGCCAGTGAGAGCCTGCCGAATGGTGCCAACTAGCTAGGTGTGGCCGGCCGCCGTGCTGGACAGCGCTGCCTTGCAATCGGCGCTGAGCGCATTGAAATGCGCCTTGAGGCACACCTCGATCCGACTTCCGCCCGGCTTCACGCCCGCACAGTTCTGCTTGGTGTCGGTTGCGCATGCCTTCGCTGCCGCGGCGACTCGCGTAAAAGCGGCCTGGCACCCCGGGGAGAATTCTTTTAGGTGTGTCTTGATGCAATCCCGCACGGCACCACCCCCGGCTTGCACGTCGCCACAGTGGGTCTCGATCTCCTTCCCACAAGCCTTCACGGCGGTCCGAGTCTGCGCCAGCGCGGCGGATGTCACGAGCAGAATTGCCACGGCGGCTAAGATCGTCTTCGACATCGGATCATCGCTCCTTCGCAGGTGAAATAACGGGCGGGCGGTGCGCAACAGCATGCGTCTACTGGATATATACTGTCGTTTATCTTGAGCGAAATCGAGGCGGACGCATTGGTCCCCAAACTTTCACCCGCGATATTGCTGCGCGCTGCTGCTCGTCACCACGGGCTCGACCGCGGAGAGCCAAGCGTATATTGCGCACGCGGGGTGCACGTCGGGGCATGGCTCAGCCGACGGCCTGAGTTGCGGGTTCGACAGCCATGCGCACTCGGAACGCGCGACTCATCAACGCGAATTGCGTGCCTGATCCATTCATTGGAGTTATCCGCAGCAAGTGTCAGCTCAGCGCACCATGAAGGGCTGCTAGCGATGCCTGCGACTGCTTCGCGCGCAAAAAGCCCCACCGGAGCGGGCTCGGGTGGGGCTTATGGGAGAGGCCAATCCCCCGCGGCACGGCATTAGTGCCGACGGGTGATCATGGCGCGGGCTTGATACGAAATGAATATATCGAAAGATATACCGCGCGAACTCAGAGATAAACTCGCGCTCCGGTTGAGGCGGCGGACATTCTTGACGGGCGACGGTATTTTTCCGACATGTAGTGTCACGGGTGGCGCAATTAACGAATGCGAGCGCAGCATTGCCGCGCTCGCCGTGACGTCAGCTGTCCAAACGCTCTTGCCTAGTAATCGACGTCGAAATTGCCCTGAAAGCTTTGCGAGGCCTTTTCGTTGGCGTTGTCTTCGAGCATGTAGAGCTTGCCGCCCTGCTTGTAGATCACGGTGCCCGCCTTGATCTCCCTTGCGCCCTTCTTCATGGCGGCCTCGTGCTGGGCGGCGGTGATCTTGATGTTGGATTTGTGCAGATGCTGGCCCTTGGGGCCGATCATCATCGCCTCGCCTTCGCCGACGGTCGTTACTTGGGACGACTTCTTGCTCTGGGCGATGGCGGCGGACGAGAGCCCGATCAACACGGCAGCGGTGGCTGCCATAAGGCTCCGTTTGGACATCGACATAGCTTCTTCTCCTCGTGGGTTTCCTGCCGGACCGTGTCCGGCTCGGTGTGCGCCAACATAGCCCAAGTGAAAAATACAAACAGCTTGGAAAGTGCCGGTGTCACCGTCCTGCCGTCCTTGAATTGACGCCGCGGCGTTGCAAAGTTGGTACGGTTCCGTGCATCTCCCGCACTCGCGCCAGCACGTTCCCTTGAACTTGGGGCGCCTCCCAATTACTGCGGCACATGAGTTCGCGAATACCTGGGCGGTTGTGGCCTGGGCTTTCTTGGGGCGCGCGGAGGATCTCCCGCCGGACCGGCTCGGTCCGGGACAAGTGCCGTGCAATGCGTTTTGCCGCATCGATGTTCGGCGAGCGAATTCGCGTTTCTCTAAATAATCCACTCACTTGCTGTTCTGTTCACTGCTCGAATGCGGCGCGCATCTTCTCTGCGGGCAACTCGGGCCTGTCCAACAGCGGCAAGTCTTTCTCCCGTTGCGCGCTACACGACATTAGCGGGACAAGAAAGACGCGGCCCTGAGCGCCGGAGAGCCACGCGCTCTCCGGCGGAGTTCTATTGCTGATCCCAGCACGAGCATTTGCATGGAGCAGTGCGGCGTATCAATTATGATGCCGAAGAACAAATACAAACATCCAGTGAGACCGCGACAAGTTGCAAACTCATCAAAAAAGATGTTCTGCGCTCAGGAAATTGAGCTACGCTGTTGCAGTCGTACTCGAGCCGGATGCTGTCCGCCGCGAGGTCATCTCGAAGAGAACAGGAGAAACGCTATGTCACTATCAAAACGGGCTGTACTGTCGACCGGGGCCGCATTGTTGCTAGGCCTGTCCACGGTCGGCATGGCGCAGACAACTCAGCCCGCCAAAGGCAAGAAGTCAGCGGAAGTGACGACCGTGGGAGAAGGCGACGCCCTCATGATCGGGCCCAAGGGGCAGCGGTTGCACAAGTCCAACGTCAAGATCACCGCCGCCCAACATGATGCCGCAATGAAGAAAGGCGCTAAGGAAATCAAGCCGGGTGCCGTGATCTACAAGCAGGGCGGAAAGCTCTACATGATCGAGGACAGCGGCAACGAAAAGGCCTCGCAAGGTTTCCAAGGCAATTTCGACGTTGACTACTGAGCGACCCTAACAACCTCGGGGCGGCAAACGACTGGCAGCGAGCGGCATCGGCCGCTCGCTTTTTCGTTGGATGCTGCTGAGTGAGAGTCTATGGCAACGTCTCCGCTCTGCTCGCTGCCTCCAGCTCCGATTCGGTCATGAACATGTAGTGTTTGGCGAGCGTGCGATGGTGCCGGCGCTCGGGGACGCTCTTGGCACATCGAGCGCGTTCCAGGTTCTCCAGCGCAAGAAGGCGAAAACGTTTCGCGTTCAGAATTGGATCATGGTTGGGCAGCTTCATTTGTTTGCTCCGGAAAGCTTGGTGTTTTTCCATCAACGCATGTCCCGAAGAGGGTGTTCCGAGATTGATCCGTCGCGCATATCGAGGCCAGCTGTTGAACACTCATTCATGTTGAATACGCAGCGGCGCACCACGCCGAGAAGTTGAACCGCACCCCGCTTTCCAGCGTGGTGGGGCGTCCAGCAACGCAAGCATCAACGGACGATCCGCCGTTGCGGCCACTCGGTTTTGGAACAATGCGAGCCCTCGAACGTTGTGAGCACAACTCAACGCCGAAGCCTGGCATCGAAAGCCTCACGGGTTGCTCTTTGCAGAGGTCATGGCCCGCGCCGGCCGTTCCCGGCACATTTTGGAAGGTGATCGCCGACATGGGAAGCGTGGCGGGGCCTGTGGTCGCGGCGATCATTATCGGCGCGCTCTATCTCGGGCGCGACATATTCATTCCTGTCGCGTTGGCGATTCTTCTCAGCTTCGCCCTTGCGCCTTTCGTGCGCCTACTTCAACGCGCGCGGTTGCCGCGCCCGGTGGCGGTTCTGACGGTAGTGCTGTTCGCGTTTGCCAGCATCTTCGCGCTTGGCGGGTTGATTGCGAGCCAGCTGGCGCAACTCGCCGGTGAGCTGCCGCGCTACGAGTACACGATGCAGGAGAAGATCCGGTCCCTGCGGGGGACGGCGGCAGCCAGCGGCACGCTCGAACGCGCGGCCGACGTCTTGCAGGACTTGCGCAACGAGCTCAGCCAACCCGAGCCAGCGCAGGCAAGCCCAGCGACACGGCCGCTTGACCCGGAGAAAAAGCCCATTCCGGTCGAGGTGCGCCAGCCTCCTCCATCGGCGATGGAGAGTCTCGTCGCGCTCATCTCACCACTGCTGCGTCCCCTGACGACCACTGGGATTGTGGCCATCTTCGTCGTTTTCATATTGCTTCAGCGCGAGGATCTGCGGAACCGCTTCATCAAGCTTGCAGGAACACACGACCTGCAAAAAACGACGGCGGCGCTCGATGACGGCGGCCGGCGATTGAGCCGGCTGTTTCTATTTCAGCTGATCCTGAACGGATGTTTTGGGCTCGTGATCGGAACGGGTCTATGGCTCATCGGCGTGCCCAGCGCGATCCTGTGGGGAATCCTGAGCGCAGTTCTGCGCTTTGTTCCTTATGTGGGCGCCGCGATCTCGGCGATCTTTCCACTGGTGCTCGCCGCGGCCGTCGATCCGGGTTGGAGCATGTTGCTGATGACCGCGGCCCTGTTCCTTATCGTTGAGCCTCTGGTCGGGCAAGTTATTGAACCTCTCGTGTATGGCCACAGCACCGGGCTCTCCCCGGTCGCGGTTGTTGCTTCGGCAACGTTCTGGACTGCGCTCTGGGGGCCGATCGGGCTCGTCCTGGCGACACCGTTGACCGTCTGTCTGGTCGTGCTGGGTCGCTATGTCGATCGATTCAACTTCCTCGAGGTGATGCTGAGTGATCGCCCGCCGCTCTCGCCGGCAGAACTCTTCTATCAGCGCATGCTCGCCGGCGATCCGGCGGAGGCGGTTGAGAAGGCCGAGGAGTTTCTCAAGGAACGGCGGCTTACGGCCTATTATGACGAAGTCGCACTGCCAGGGCTCAAGCTTGCCCAAAACGACGTGCTGCGGGGTGCGCTGGGTGCCTCGCAAACTCAAAGTATCAAGGCGGCGGTGCTCGAACTCGTCGACGATCTGGACGATGAAGACGATGCGCAACCCTCTGGTGAGACCCACGACGCGGAGAGTGCTGCAGCGGTGGAATCGATTGCGGACCGATCGACCGCCGTCGCGGTGCTTGCGCCAGACGAACTCCCCCTGTCGTGGCGCTCTGGCGTGCCGGTTCTATGCGTGCCGGGGAGGGGACCCTTGGACGAGGCCGCGGCCGCCATGTTGGTCCAGCTGTTGGGTAAGCATGGCCTGAAAACCCAAGTTGCGAGTTGGGAGGGTATTGCGAGCCCAGCTGTGACCTCCGCAGAACGGGCCAACCCGGCGATCGTCTGTCTGTCCTATATCGACACCACGAGCACTGCGCATATGCGCTACGCCGTTCGGCGGTTGCGACGCCGCTGGCCTGATGCGGTGATCATGCTGGGCGCATGGCAAGCGGAGAGCGACGCTGACGCGCTGGGGGACACGGTCAGAGCCGATCAGGTTGTCTCAAAACTGGATGAAGCCTTGGCCGGTATCATCCAGCTGGCGCGGGGTGCCGGAACTGCGCCTGGACAGGCGACAGCGGTCGCGATGAACGCCGCCTGACGATCCTGGGCTAAGCGTTGAGCCTGATCTTTCCTAAAACCGATATCCGGTTTCCGGATCACGCTCTAGATCAACGGCCGCGGTTTACCATCCGCCTCCTCATAAACCGCGAGCTTGGCAAGCCGATCCCAATCCAGAATCTCGAACTCGCGACCTTGCCAGCGCACGACCTTCATGTTGTAGAGGCGGCGCAAAGTCTTGTTGGTATGTACCAGCGAAAGGCCGAGCGCATCTGCGATGTGTTGCTGGGTGAACGGAAACACAACCTTGCGGTCCTTGGCGAGCCCGACGTCCTCGGCGCGGCGATAGAGGTGTAGAAGAATGAACGCGGTGCGCTCGATCGCGGATCGCCGGCCGACGCTGAGCAGGTGTTCGTCCAGGAACTGCTCCTCGCGCGCCGCGAGCCAGGTAATGTCGTAGGCGAGACTGGGATAGTGGCTGTACAGATCCCAAAGCTTGTCTCGCGGAAACACGCACAGAACCGAGTCGGTGAGAACTTCGACCGAGTGCTGCATCTCGTTGGCGATAGACCCCTGCAGCCCAAGAAACTCGCCTGGGAAAGCAAAGTTCAAAATCTGACGGCGCCCATCGGGCAGCATCTTGTAACGAAACGCGATCCCCGACAGCAGCGTATAGAGGTGGGCGCTGTTGGTGCCCTGCATGAACAGCGTGGTCCCGGGCTGGGCGGTCAGCTCTCCGGATTTGAACTCGCCGACGAAAGCAAGCTCCTCTGCGGAGAAATCACGAAACACACTCAGCGGACGCAGCGGACAGCGTTCGCAGGGTACAAGGCGCGGCGAAACGGCCGCCGTATTTGACATCGAGCCCCCGTTGAGCAGCGGCCTCTTGACAAGTCGCTAGTGCCGCGTTGCCGGACTGTACATTGGCGCGAAACGCATTGCTGCGTCTTTTTTAAATGAATGGCCTGGGCCGCGCACGTTACATGTTGACTCAATGGTGAATCACCAATCGAGGCCGCGATGGAACATCCAAGTGCCTACCTCAGTCCCGCGGAACCGCCCGATACCACAGGCGGGCGCGGCCTGCGCCCTCCCGTTGCGCAGCCCGGGCCGCTGCAAGGGACGCGCATCCTGGTTATCGAAGACGAGTTCCTGATTGCCACCGTCATCGAGGACATTCTCCGGCAAGCCGGCGCCGAGGATGTCGTCATCGCGGTGAATATGCAGGAAGCGCGCGAGGCGCTCGCCGAGCGCATGCTTGACATTGCCATGATCGATATCCAGCTCGACGAGGGCTCAGAGTCGGGACTGAGCCTGGGCAAGCTGGCGATGGCCCGCAACATCCCCTTCATCTTTCTCACCGGCTACAGCCGCGTCGTGCTGCCGGAGGGGTTCACCGCCGTTCCGGTCCTCACCAAGCCTTACATTCCGCGTACCCTGGTGGAGGAGCTCAGCGAGGTGCTCATGCGATCCCGCGGGGAGTGATCCGTGAGCGTGCGATTGCCGGAGGTCCCGTGCGCGGCAATGCGTCAGGTACGAAACCTCGCGCCGGTTCGGCTGTTTCCCTTGCATGCGGCCGCGCGAGAAGCAGCAAACGATCAGGTACGCTGAGGAATGCCTCGCCAAAGCGGCCTACTGCACGTGGGCTGCGCAGATCTCCGGGGATGCGGAGATGCGGCGCTACCTGGAAGGCTTGGCCCGGCGATGGTCGCAAGAAGCCGCGCTCGAGGCG
>JAFAXD010000225.1 GCA_019241285.1 Xanthobacteraceae bacterium
AAGCCGGTGCACCGGATCAGGTCGTCACAGTTCTAGGACCCTACACCGCCGCATTCTTCAAAGCGTATGAGGCGTCGGGCTGGAAAGTGCCGCTCACCGGTCGCATCGACTTTGCGCAGGCGCTGGCTGCCGTCTCGCCACAGTTTCGCGAATCCGATGCGCTCTCGGACATGACCGGCGTTACTGTCTTCACGCCCGTCCAACAAATACCGGTGATCCAGGATTTCGTCGCCAATTATCGCGCGCACTATGGACTGGTCCCGACGCAGCGGTCGTTCTTCATCTATGAAGCAACGCTCCTGATTGCCGACGCGATCAATCGAGCCGGCTCCGATCAACCCGCCGCGATCCAGCAGGCACTCAAAACCACGACGATGCCCTCGCAGCTCGGGGGCACCTATGCGCTCGATGACCATAACCACGCGCATCCGCCGCTGCAGATTTCAGCAATCCGTGGCGGCAAGCCTGTGGTCATCGCGACCGAATAGAAGCGCCGGCAGAGGCAGGGTTGCCTGATTGGGAGTAGCCAACAGTGACGTCCATCCAACGCGAGATTCAACAAGTCCTGGATGTTCGGGTGATCGACCATCCGTTGGTCAGGTCTTCGCTCTCGATTCTGCGTGATGCACGCACCGAGAATGCATCCTTCCGCGCGGCGCTGCGGGAGCTGACAACGATGCTGGTTTACGAAGCATCCCGCAATCTTGCGACCCATGACGCTCCGATCGAGACGCCGGTGGCTCCCACTGTTGCGGTTCGCTTGTCAAATCCGCCCGTGCTGGTGCCGATCTTGCGTGCGGGCCTTGGCATGGCCGAGGCGGCGCAGGCTCTGCTCCCACAGTCGCAGATGGGATTTGTTGGACTGGCACGGGACGAAGCGACCTTGCAGCCGTCCCGCTACATGAAATCGCTGCCCGACGACCTCGCGGCGCGGCCGGTCTATGTGTTGGACCCGATGCTGGCAACCGGGGGATCCTTGGCGCACACGCTCAGACTGCTGATCGAGCGGGGAGCAACAGACATCACGGCGATCTGCGCGCTGGCCGCACCCGAAGGCCTGAGCGCCGTGGCGAAACTGGCGTTTCCGATCCGAGTGGTGACCGCCTCGGTCGACGAACGACTCAATGCTTCGGGCTATATCGTTCCGGGTCTCGGCGATGCAGGGGATCGACAGTTCGGTCCCCTCTAACCTAGACCGCTTCTAAACTCAGCCGCTCGTTCTTTTGAATTAGACTAATTGGTTGTTTCCGTGCATCACGCGCAATGTATCTAAGCACCACCGAGCGAAAAGGCTTGCTCATCGCGCGCCAAAATTGATTGGTTGCCGCATCGAAATCTGCGGATGTTGCACAGGTGTTGCGTGGGTCCCACATCGCAGGATTGGCATTTGCGGACGATCGCGCAACTGCGCCTGCGTCACCTCGGCTGCGTTGCGGCGGCATTCATCGCCGTTCCGGTCTCGGCGTCGGAGTTGCCGCTGCCCATGCCGGTGAAGGCGCCGCTCCCGGTACAGGCTCTCGTCCCGCAGCTTTATGATTGGAGTGGGTTCTATATCGGCGCGCACGCGGGCATGGCGTGGGGACGCTCCAATTGGAGCGAACAGCCCGACGGGCTCGCGGGCTCGCTCAACATGTTTCAGCGCTACGATGCCTTCACCAACTTCGGAAGTTGGTTCGCCGGCGTGCAGGCCGGTTACGATTACATGTTGCCGAACCGGATCGTGCTCGGCGTGCAAGCCGATGTAACGGCGCCCAGCTTTCAGAGTCTCAACGCCATATCGATCGGTGGCATCTCGACCTTCGTCTCGCCGACGCTCGGCCAGGAGAGCTACAGCGAAACGGTGCTGGATATGGGCACGGTGCGCGGCCGCATCGGCTACGCGCCGGGCAATTGGTTATTCTACGCAACGGGCGGGTTTGCCTGGACCTACGACCAGTTGACCGTGAACCAGCTCGCCAACGGCGGCATCACCGATATGCCGTTCCTGTGGCGCTTCGGTTGGGTCGCCGGCGCGGGCGTGGAGCTTCCGCTGGCCCCGAACTGGACGGCGGGCCTCGAGTATCTCTACACCCGCTATGGCAACAGCACGGTGGGGTTTGCCAATGCGGGCCAGACGTTCCAGTCCGATCTGTCCATCCAGCAATTGCGTCTCACGTTGAATTATCGATTTGTCGCCGAGGCGAAGCCGGGAAGCGACGCGGCGTCCTGGTTCGCGCTGCCGGATGATCGCTTCAATGTGCACGGCCAGACGACGTTTGCCTGGCTGACCTACCCGGCGATGCGGTCGCCCTACATGGGCCCCAACAGTCTGCCCGGCAGCGGGCAGGGTCGCGAGACCTTCGACGCCACGCTCTACGCCGGCGTGCGTTTGTGGCAAGGCGCGGAACTGTGGGTCAATCCGGAGCTCGACCAAGGCTTCGGCTTTGCGAACACGCATGGCGTGGCTGGGTTTCCGAGCGGCGAATCCTTCAAGCTCGGCTTTTCCTACCCATACGCACGCATCGAGCGCTTTTTCCTGCGCCAGACCATCAACCTTGGCGGCGAGGTCGGCAAGCTCGACGCCGACATCAATCAGTTCGCCAACACGCTGACGGCAAACCGCCTTGTGCTGACGGTCGGCCAGATCTTCGTCACCGACATTTTCGACACCAATAAATATGCCAACAGCTCCAAGACCGACTTCATGAACTGGTCGCTGATGAATGCCGGCACGTTCGATTTTGCCGGCAACGCTTGGGAAGCAACTTACGGCGCGGTGGCCGAGTGGTACCAAGGTTTCTGGACGCTGCGCGGCGGCATTTTCGACCTCTCGGCCACGCCCGAAGGTGGCATCAGCCCCACCGCCATCGGCCTCGATTCGACCTTTGATCAGTTCCAGATGGTGGGTGAAATCGAGGAGCGGCACGAACTCTGGGGCCAGCCGGGCAAGTTCAAGATCACCGGCTTTGTCAGCCGTGGCCGCGCCGGCGCATTTGCGGCCGCCGTCGACCTTGCCCAGCTCACCGGCCAGCCCGCCGACATCACCGCAGTGCGCACCTACACCAGCCGTCCCGGCGTGAGCGTCAACCTGGAGCAGCAGATCTCCGACACGGTCGGCATCTTCGCCCGCGCCGGCTGGGCGGATGGCAATATCGAGCCGTGGGACTTCACGGACATCGATCGAACCGTCTCCGGCGGCGTCTCGCTGAACGGCAAGTCCTGGGGCCGGGCAGGCGACACGATCGGCATCGCCGGCGCCGTGAACGGGATCTCTCCGATTCACCAGCAGTTCCTGAATCTCGGCGGACTGGGCATCCTGATCGGCGATGGCCAACTGCCCAATCCCGGCCTCGAGCAGATCTTCGAGACATACTACAGCTATGCGCTGACACCGGCCTCGCACCTGAGCTTCGACTATCAGTTCATCAACAATCCGGCCTACAATACCCAGCGCGGGCCGGTGAATGTGTTCGGCATGCGGCTGCACGCCCAATTCTGAGGGGCGCGCCTGCGTTGTGTTCGACTGAGTGCTCGAAGCAATGACGCTCTACTTCGCCTACGGGTCCAACATGAGCCGCGCCTGGATGCGGCAGCTCTGCCCGACAGCGCAAGCGCTGGGGCCGGCGATGCTCGCGGATCACCGCTTTATCGTCATGAGCATGGGATACGCCTCGATCGTGGCACATGCCGGCGAGGCGGTGCACGGCGTCCTCTGGCGGATCGGGCCTGGCGATCTCGACGCGCTCGATCGTTATGAGGATGTTGCCGGCGGGCTTTATGATCGCTGCATGCTGGCGGTGTGGCACGGCGGTGCGCAGCGGACCGCGCTGATCTACGTGGGCGGCTCGCGCGCGCCAGGATATGCGCGGCCGGACTATTGCGCGCTGGTGCTCGCTGCCGCGCAGGAGTGGGGGCTGCCGGCGCCGTATGTCGCCGGCCTGGCGCGCCAGCTCTCGCCGCGCGGCGGGACGGCAGGGGAGGTGGGATGAGCGCATCCGTCATTCGCCATGTGATCGTGCGCGGCACCGTGCAGGGCGTAGGCTTCCGCGCCTTCGTGCAGCGGCATGCATTGGAGCGCGGCCTGACCGGCTGGGTGCGCAACCGCAAGGACGGGTCCGTGGAGGCGGTGCTGGCAGGGCCGGTCGGGGAGGTCGACGCGGCCCTTGAGGCGCTGCGCAAAGGCCCGTCGTCGGCCAAGGTCAAAGCCGTTCTGGTGAGCGAAGCCGGGGAGCCCGAACTCCGCGAGCGCCTGGCCGGAGAGGTCTTCTCGATGCTGCGGACGGTGTAATCAGGCCGCAGTCGGGCCGAACAGCGCCTCGAACTCGCGCCGGAGCACCAGATCGACGTCGGACATTGTCACCGGCAAGCCGAGGTCAACCAGGCTGGTGACGCCAAAACGCCTATCGGAGACGCCGCAGGGTACGATTCCGGCAAAATGCGCGAGGTTCGGCTCGACGTTCAGCGCAAGCCCGTGCATCGTCACCCAGCGGCTGATGCGGATGCCGATCGCCGCGATCTTGTCCTCGTAGCCGTCGCCCTTGTCAGGCCTCGCGACCCACACCCCGATGCGATCGGCACGCCGTTCCCCGCGCACATTGAAGGCGCCAAGGGTGCGGATGATGAGCTCTTCGAGGCTTGCCACATAGCGCCGCACATCCGGCGCGCGGCGCTTGAGATCGAGCACCGCATAGAGCACCCGCTGGCCGGGGCCGTGGTAGGTGAGCTGGCCGCCGCGCCCGACCCGATGCAACGGAAAGCGCGGGTCGAGCGGCTGCTGGTCACGGGCGCCGGTGCCGGCGGTGTAGAGCGGCGGGTGCTCGAGGAGCCAAGCGAGTTCGGGTGCCTCGCCCTGGGCAACCGCCGCGGTGCGCGCCTGC
>JAFAXD010000482.1 GCA_019241285.1 Xanthobacteraceae bacterium
TTGCGACGGCGACTTCCAGAAGCCGCAGGTCCTCCGGCGAGCCGCAGATCAGGCCATGAAACAGCGCGCCGCGGCGCGCCGTGACGGCACTCACCTCGAATACGTGATTGTCGCCGACCGGCACGTAGTAGCCCATGAACTCACCGAACGGGCCTTCGGGCCGGCGCAGCCCAGGCAGGATGCGGCCCTCGATGACGATCTCGGTGTCCACCGGCACCTCGAGGTCGACCGTCTGGCACCGGCGCAGTTTGAGCGGGTTGCCTTCGATCTTGCCGGCAACTTCCATTTCGTTCTCGTGGTAAGCGATCGGCGCGGCTGCGGCTAGCACCAGCGACACCGGCGGTCCGAGCAGGATTGCGGCTTCCAGCGCTTCGCTGCGCGCCTCGGCTTTTGCCTGATACTGAGTGAGGTGGTGGGAGCGACCGAGCCGCACGCGCAACTCCTTGTCGCTGATGATCTGTGATCGGTGAAACGAAAGGTTGGGGACGCCGCCGCCCGGCTCACGCGCCAGAAAGACGCCGGCGGTCAGATACGGGCCGCCATCGTGCTCGAAATAGGTGATCTGCGGCAGATCCGTGAGCTTGATCTCCTCAAGATCGTTTGGGGCTGCCGTGATCTGCGGGGCGAGCGCCGGGCTGCGCATCAGCTCGACCCAGCGCCGGCAGAACGAGCCATCCTGGGCGCCGATCATGTCCATCAGCCGGGCGCGGCTGCCGAAGATGTTGGTCATCACCGGAAAGCGCGAGCCCGTCACCTTGTGAAACAACAGCGCGGCATCGCTTTCACGCTGCGAGGCTTGTGTCACCGCTGCGAGCTCGTGCTTGCCACTGACTTCACGGGTGATCTCGCGCACCGCGCCGGCGCGCTGCAACTTCTCAAAATAGTCCCGCACTGCTGCTACTCGTAGACCTTGCTGGCTTGCTTGAGGATGCTCTCGGGCACGCTTAGCCCGACCGCCTTGGCGGCGCCAGCGTTGATCTGTGTCTCAAACACGGTCGCCTCGACCGCGAGCAGGGTCCCGGGATCTTTGCCGAGCAGCACTGGTACGGCGACCTTGCGCGCCCAGTCGACTCCGTTCTGATATTGGTGCTGCGCCAACGCCGCGATCGCACCACGCGGTACGGCCAGGACGTCGAAAGCAAACCACGGCACCTTGGCGTCGCGCGTCGCCTTTACGATCGGCTCATAGGCGGATGCGACCGTGCTATCCTGCAAGGTGACTACCGCGTCCACCTTCCCGATCAACGCATCGATTGCGTTCTTGACCTCGGCGCTCGATGTGATGGTCACCGCTTGCCAGGCGATGCCGCGCTTCTCGGCTTCAGCCTTGGCGAGCTTGTTGAGCGCTTCGGAATTGGTCTCGCCCGAATTGTAGATCGTGCCGATCGTCTTCAGTCCCGGCCGGATGGCGAGAAACAAGTCGAAGTTTTGCGGCACCGGCGGCACGGTGTAGAACCCGGTCACGTTGGTGCCGGTTGGCTTGTCGAGGCTCTGCAGGACACCGACTGCCGTCGGGTTGGTGACGCAACCGAACACCACGGGAGTCTTGCTGTCTTTGGCGACGCGGATCGTGGCCTGGACGACTGGAGTCGTGCAGGGCGCCAGCAGGTCGATACCGTCGGCCACAAACTTCTCGGCGATGCTGCGCGCGGTGCCGACGTCCCCCTGCGCGTTCTGGTAGTCGAAGTCGAGATTCTTGCCGACCTCCAATCCCCCAGCCTTTAGGCCATCAATGAAGCCTTGCCGGGTCGCGTTGAGCGCCGGGTGATCGACGAGCTGCGAGAAGCCGACCTTGTAGGTGCGGCCGGGTTGCGGCTGCGCCCAAATAAACCGGGGCGTTGCGATCGTCAAACCTGCCGCAACCAGCGCGAGCGACACCAGGCGGCGCATTGGCAAACTGATTTTCATCGTTCGTCCTCAAAGACCCTGACGGTATATCCCATTCAGGTCGTCAGGAGGACTCGATCCTCTGTCATCTCGCTGCCGACTTCGTGGAAACGCGTGACCAACGCCTCGACGGTGAGCGCCGCTTTAGCGTCATCGCGCACATCGAGGATGATCGCGCCGGCATGCATCATGATCAGCCGGTTTCCGAAGCGGATCGCGTCCTGCATTTTATGCGTGACCATCAGGGTCGTGAGCGCGCGCTCGGCGACCACGCGCGCCGTCAGGTCCATCACGATGTCCGCAGTGCGTGGGTCGAGCGCGGCGAGGTGCTCGTCGAGCAGCAACAATCTGGCGCCGGCAAGTGTAGCCATGAGCAAGGCGAGCGCCTGACGTTGGCCGCCGGACAGCGCAACGACCCGGATGCCGAGCCGCGATTCAAGTCCAAGCCCGATCGGCGCCAGCGCGGCGACAAACCGGGCACGCGCCGTCTGCGTCACGGCGCGCCGCAAGCCGCGAGGCATGCCGCGCCGTTCCGCCATGGCGAGGTTTTCCTCAATGGTCATCGCCGCACAGGTGCTGTCGCCGGGATCCTGGGCGATGCGCCCGATAGTGGCGGCGCGGCGGTAGACCGGCAAGTGCGTGATGTCGCGTCCATCGAAACTGATTGTCCCGGCATCGGGCGCAATCATGCCGGCGATCGTCTTGAGCAAGGTCGATTTGCCGGCGCCGTTCGATCCGATGACGGTGACGAAGTCGCCCGCCGCCAGCGTGAGAGTGATGTTGCGAAGCGCCACGGCCTCGCTGGGCGTACCGGCATGGAAGCGTTTGGTCACGCCGGCGAGCTCGAGCAGCGGCGTCATTTGAGCACCCGCACGCGCCAGCGCGGGACGGTCAGGGCGAGCAACAGCAAAACCGCGGTGACCAGGCGCAGATCGACCGGCTGCAACCCGACGCGCAGCGCGAGGGCCACCAGCAAACGATAGATCACGGTTCCGCAGATTGCCGCCAGCACCCACCAGGCCACGGTGCGATCGCCGAAGATGGCTTCGCCGATCAGCACCGCGGCGGCGCCGGTGACCAGGATGCCGATCCCCATGCCGATGTCGGCAAAGCCGTGGTTCTGCGCCACCAGCGCGCCGGAGAACGCAATGAACGCGTTGGAAAGCGCGAGCCCGACCATTTTGGTGCGGTCGGTATCGACCCCGAGCGACGCGATCATGGTCTCGTTCTGGCCGGTGGCGCGCACCGCCAGCCCGAGATCAGTAGCAAAGAACCAGACGAGCAAGACCGCCGCAGCGACCAGCAACACGAGCGCGATCGGGATCGTGGTGTACACGTTGTCGTGCAGGTTGAAGCCGAAGCGGTTCAGCCCATCGACGGTCTCACTGAACACCGTCGGCGTGTTCAGTAACGGAACATTGGCCTTCCCCATCACCCGCAAGTTGATGCTGTAGAGCGCCGTCATGGCGATAATGCCGGCGATGATGTTGTTGATGCGCAGCTTGGTGTGAATGAGCGCCGTAATCGTGCCGGCGACCGCGCCTGCGCCAGCCGCCGCAAAGCTTGCCAGGAATGGGTCGATGCCCTCGACCAGCAACGCCGCCGCCACCGCCCCGCCAAGCGGATAGCTTCCCTCCGCGGTCAAGTCGGGGAAGCGGAAGAACCGGAACGTGATCAGCACGCCAAGCCCCAGGAAGGCGAACAGGAAGCCCTGCTCGAACATGTTGAGGACAAGCGCCTGGAATTGGGCCATTGTGGTGAATTAGCAGATTTCTTGGATCACAACACGAGAGTGATAAAACTCTCGGCTCGTCATGGCCGGGCTTGTCCCGGCCATCTCGCTTAGGAATGCACAGTTGTGCCCTCATTATCGAGATCGCCGGGACAAGCCCGGCGATGACGAACGAGAGTTCTGCAGATGGGCACGGGCGATTGATTAGCTACGCCGCGCTCACCGCCCGGTACACACCGCGTTCGAAGTCGCGGTAGACGCGCAGCGCGTGGTGGTCGGCGAAGGGCAGGACTTGGGTCATGAAGACGGCAGCGACGCGCTTTGAGGGATCGATCCAGTAATAAGTGTTGAGCAGCCCAGCCCAGGTGAGGCTCCCCGGGCTGCGGCCGCCCGGCACGGCGCCCATGGTGATCATGTAGCCCAGCCCCCAACGCAGGTGCATGCCGGGGAAGAAATCGACGTCATTGGAGAGGCTCGGCGCCACCGTCTTCAGGCGTCCGGTCTCGATCTCCCCCGTCTGGTTGCGGTTCATCAGCGCCACCGTCTCCGGGCGCAGGACACGCGCGCCGTTGAGGCCGCCGCCATTGAGCAGCATGCGCGCCAACGTCAGATAATCCGGTGCCGTCGAGTAGATGCCGCCGCCGCCGGAGAACTTGGTTGGCGTACTCGGCTTTTCCAACGGCTCGGGTTCGAGCGTTCCATCCGGCTTGCGCTTGTGCACGCTCGCTTCGCGGGCGCGCTGCTCCGGGGAAAGGACGAACCCGGTGTCCAACATGCCGAGCGGCTCGAAAATGTGCTCGCGGAAATAATTGTCGAGCCGCTGCCCGCTCACGGTTTCAACAATACGGCCGACCCAATCGATGCTGGTGCCGTACTCCCAGCGCTCGCCCGGATCGAACATCAGCGGGACGCGCGGCAGCTCGGCGCGGCGGGCGCGCGGCATCGCGTTGAAGGCGCTGGCATAGCGGCCGAGCTCGGCGTCCCACAGCCGGTAGCAGAAGCCCGAGGTGTGGGTCAGCAGGTGGCGCAGCGTGATCGGGCGCTTGGCTGGGCGCAGCAGCGGCTTGCCGGTCTCGTCGAAGCCGTCGAGCACCTGCGGGGCATTCAGGATCGGATCGATCGCCGGCAGCGGGCCTTCGAGGTCGAGCTTGCCTTGCTCAACGAGCTGCATGGCGGCGACCGAGGTGATGGTTTTGATCATGGAGGCGACGCGGAACACGGTATCGCGCGTCATTGCCTGGCCGCTGCCGGCGCGGCGCGTGCCGAACACGCCTTCGTAGATAATGCCGTCTTCGTTGGCCGCCATGGCGACCACGCCGGGCACCTCGTGGCTGCCGATCGCGGTGCGCAAGACCGCATCGATGCGCGGCGCGCCTGCCGGGCGCACCACCTCGGCATGCACCGCGCGCCCCGCCAGCGCTGGTCCGGCGGCTGCGAGAATGGCGGCGCTGCGCAGGACCTCGCGTCGGCTGGGTGCGGGTTTTTTCATGCGGCGAGTTTCACCAACATGTTGCGGCGGTCCGTAATCGCGAGCCTCACCTGATCCAGTGCCAATGAAAATGCGGCGAGCGCCCGGTCCTCCATGGCGTTGGTTTCGACCTCGCGGATCGTGGAGGCGAGGATCGCGTCCACCTCGGCCTGCAGCCTGTCGAGCACATCTGGGGTCTCGGCGATGCGCGCCGACTGCATCAGCTCGATCAATCGCTCAAGCAGCTCGGAGCGGTGCGCACGCTTGCCGGCGCGCAGGTAGCCGGCGACACCCGCCGTCGCTGATCCGCAAAACGAGAGCAGGATCACGGCCCAATATAGCAGATCATTGTAGCGGTCGAAGAACGTCTTCATGTTGCCGTCGATATAGGCCGCGGCTCCCGGGTGGACCGGGACGGTAGCGTCCTTATCGGTCGACGGCGCCTCGATCTTGAATGGCGACGAAATTTCCGCCGCGAGGGTCTGCCGTGCTGCGTAAAGATGCTCGGCGAAATCTGCGACCACATCTTCGCCCAGAGCCTGGTTGGCGATGATGTAGTGCATGAAGCCGATGGTCTCGATCGCTTCCGGCGGTTTTGCGGGCGAGCCGCCGAACGCGTTGGCCACGATCTCGGTCGACTCGTAATTCGGGAAGCGCTTCTCGATTGCTTCCGATTCGCCGACCGGCAGGAATGTCGGCGCCTCTTTGGCGCTTGAAGCGGCGGCCACCACATCGGCCAGGGCCTTGCCGGTTTGGGGACCCGTCACCAGGATGGCGTCGACCTTGTCATCGCGGATGGCGGCGCCGACGTCGTTGGGGTCGAGCACGACGACCTGCACCTTGCTGTTGGCGATGGCGTATTGGCGCAGAATGACGTCCAGCACCTGCAGGTTGGCATCGGCTCGTGAGACGACGCCGATGCGGTGACCCGCCAGCTGCTCGATCTTTTCGATCTTCGCCGGCTTCGACTTGGGCCCGTCCTTAGTCGCCCGCGCGCTGGGCGCCGGGACCAGCAACATCGCAACGTTGTGGCGCAGGATCGCCACCACCTGTCCATTGGCCGGAATCCCGAGATCGCCCCGCACCACCGCAATATCGGCGCTCCCATTATCGACGGCGGCAGCGCTCTCGGCCGGCCCGCCCTCCGATGCCACGATTTTCAATCGGACCGAGGAGCGCTCGCGGGCAAACTGCTGGGCCAGCGCCTGCATGATGTGGAAGTTTTCGCCGCCGGTCGGACCGACGGCGACGGTCAGCGTTCTAGGCTCATAGGTGAAATAGAAGGTCGCCGCGGCGATCGCGGCGACAAGCACCACCGCTGCGGTTCCCACCAGGATGAGCCGGTGCCGCAAGCTCTGTTGCCCGCTGCGGAGGCCATGGCGGCTCGGCCTTGTGTTGGGCGAATACATCGCTCAGGCCGAACGCCAGTCCTGCGGCAACAGGCCGTTTGTCCGTCTGCTCCGGTCGATCAAGAAAACCCCACCCCATCGAACCGAAGCAGAACGCTACTGCCCACTCGCGGCCAGATTGCGGCACGATTACGCGGGTGCGGGAATTATTCGCGATTTGGCCCTATTTTTGTACCGGGGCGTACTTTCCGCTGGCCTGCGGGGTGATGGTGGGCAGCTTCTTACGGTGGCGCTCGAGCCGGGTCTCGCGCGGCCAGGTGCGCTTGAGGTCGTCGCGTACATTGATCTTCAGCCGGCCGAGCCCGGCGGTTTCCAGCTCCACGATGTCGCCGTCCATGAACGGGTTCAGCCCGCCGTGGTTGGTGCCCGTGGCAATGATGTCGCCCGGATCGAGGTGGTGGATCGAGGACACCCACTCGATGCAGCGGGGGATCTTGTTGGCCATGTCGGCCGTGCTGAAGTCCTGCTTGAGCACCCCGTTCACCCAGAGCTTCACCTGCAAGGCATGCGGATCGGGAATTTCGTCCGCCGTCACCAGGTAGGGCCCGATCGGTGCAAACGTTTCGCGCGACTTGGTCTGATAGAACGTGTTGCCGGGCGGGGGCAGCTCACGCGCCGAGCCGTCGATGAAATTGACGTAACCGAACACATAATCCATCGCCTGGGCGGCGTTCACGTTGCTGGCGCGCTTGCCGATCACCACGCCGAGCTCCGCCTCGCCCTCGAAGATCGTGGCCGGCGCATCGGGCAGGATCATCGTGTCGCCAGGACCGATGATGGCATTATGCGATTTCTGGAAGCCGTTGATTGGCGGGGGCGTCGGGAACATTTCCTCGACGTAGTTGACCGCCATGCAATCGATGTTGCCGGGGTTCGGCACCGGCGGCCGCAACTTCACAGCGGAGAGTGGGATCGGTTTGCCTTCGGCGACAGCCTTCTCGATTTGCCCGCGAAAGTGGGCAAACCGTTCGATCACGGCGTTGATCAAGGTCTGTGGCGTGCCGGGCGCCGCATCGCGCACCACGGGCGTGATGTCGACGATGTTTTCAGCGCCCTTGAGCACGCCCAATTGGAAATCATCGAAACATACAAGCTTCATCTCATCCTCCCTAGTGCCGCCGATTTGACGTTCCTCACAGGCCGACTCGCGAGCCTGGGGTTCTATCCGAGGCCAGTCTATAATTCCACGGGCACGGCACGGGAGGCGGCGATGCAAAAACGGAAACGGGTGCTTTTGGGGTCGGCCTTGGCGCTCGGTTTCAGCCTCGCGGCCTGGCACACCCTCGAAGCCTGTACGCGCGTGGTCTATATCGGGACCGACGGCATCGTCATCACCGGCCGGTCGATGGACTGGGTCGAGGACATCTCCTCGAACCTGTGGGCTTTTCCGCGTGGCATCAAGCGCGACGGCGCAGCCGCGCCGAACTCGCTCAGCTGGGTCGCCAAATACGGCAGCGTCATCGTCTCGGGCTATGAGAGCGCCACCGCGGATGGCATGAACGAGGCCGGGCTGGTGGCGAACCTGCTTTATTTGGCCGAGTCCGACTACGGCAAGCCGGATCCGGCCAAGCCGGTCATCTCGATCAGCACCTGGGCGCAATATGCGCTGGACAATTTCGCGACGGTCGCTGAGGCCGTCGACGCGCTGGCGAAGGAGCCGTTCACCGTCATCGCGCCGAAGCTGCCGAACGGCGATCCTGCCCAGCTGCATTTGTCGTTGTCGGATTCCAATGGCGACTCGGCGATCTTCGAGTACCTCGGCGGCAAGCTGATCATTCATCACGGCAAGCAATATACGGTGATGACCAACTCGCCACGGTTTGAGGAGCAGCTGGCGCTCAATCGCTATTGGGAGGACGTCGGCGGCAACGTTTTCCTGCCTGGGACAAGCCGGGCTGCCGATCGCTTCGCGCGCGCCACCTTTCTGATCAACGCTATCCCGACCCGGATCGACCCGCATTACATCAAGGGCGTGCCGGATGAATCCTATGCCAACCAGGCGGCGGCGAGCGTGATCAGCGTGATGCGCGCGGTCAGCGTTCCGCTTGGCGTCGCGACGACCGGCGAGCCCAATATCGCATCGACCCTGTGGCGCATCGCGGCCGATCAGCGCGATAAGGTCTACTTTTTTGATTCCGCCACCAGCCCCAACGTGTTCTGGGTCCCGCTCGCGGATCTCGATCTAAAGGAGGGCGCGGTGATCAAGAAACTCACCATCGCGGGCGGCCGCGTCTATGCAGGCAACGCGGCCGACAAGTTCGTGCCGGCCCAACCGTTCAAGTTTCTGCCGGCGAAGGTGGAGTAGCTACGGGTTCTTCGCCTTCGCATAAGGGTAGATCAAGTTGCCCGACTTGTATTCCTTCGGCCACACGACGACCTCGTGGGTTGTATCCATGAACAAATCGAGCGAGTTGCCGGTGACGTTCTGGAATTGCGTGAACACCACGCGCGATTTTGCCCACTCGCCGTCCTTGCCGAAGGTGATGTCGCCGACCACGGTGAGGAAGGTGTGACTGCGCATGTAATCGGCGAGCGCTTTGTGGTCGAGGCTCTTCGCGCCATCCACTGCCTGCGCCAACACCTGGCCGGCCGCGTAGGCAAGCGGCGGGAACGCCCAGCCGAGCGGATCGATCCCTTGGGTTTTGGCGCTCGCCTGGTACTTCGCCAACAGTTCCTTGGTGCCGTCGAACGTGAACGCCGGCGCTGGCACAAATACCTCGTTGTTGACGATCCCGTTCATCAGCGGGCCAAGCTGCATTTTGATCGGCGTGACCAGAAGCCCAATCATGGCGCCACCGAACATCTTCGGGTTTAGCCCGATCTCATTTGCGGCGCGCACGATGCCAACTGAGTCAGGTGGATAGGCCGCTACGAATACGAGATCAGGGTTGAGCGCCTGTACCCCGCGCAGAATCGGGGTGAAGTCGGAGGTCGCGGGCGGGTAGCTCTTGTCAAACACGATCTCGAAGCCGCCGATCTCCTTGATGCTCTGGCGCGCGCCGTCGATGGCGTTCTGAGCGAATTCTGCATCGGCCGCGACCAGCGCGACGGTGCGCGGGCGCGGCTCGACGGCGGCGGCGAGCTCGAAGAAGCCGTAGGCAAATGCCTTCTGCGGCTCAGGCCCCGTCGGGAGCATCGAGAAATACTGATCGTAATGGAACTTGCTGTTGGCGGCGTTGGCCAGGATGCCAATCGTGGTTTTCTTGTTCTGCATCAGCACCGGGATCGCCGGAGCAACCATGTTGGTCGCGTATGGGCCGATCAGCAGATCGACTTTGTCGACGTCGATCAGCTTGGTGTAGATCCCAGGCACGTTCGCCGGGTTGCTTTGATCATCATAAAACACGAGCTCGACCGGGCGGCCGAGTAGTCCGCCCTTGGCATTGACGTCGTCGCGCCAGATCTGCAGTGCGGTGAGCACTTGCTTGCCGATCGGTGCGACCCCGCCGGTCAGCGCCATGCTGAAGCCGATCCTGATCGGATCCGCGGCCGTGGCGACGTTGGCGAGTGTCAGCGTGCTTGTGATCGCCAGCGCCGCAACGGCGCACGCGCGCCCAATGACGCTCCAGATGCGCATGTTCTCCTCCCTGTGCCGGCCGCTTTGCCGCGGCTCAGTCGGGGAGCTTATCGCATCGGACGTGGGATGCGCTACTCGACGAATGGATTTCTAATTGTCAATTGATCGAGACGCTGGTTGTGCTGAAGGTCCTCGGAATAGAGCACCGCGCAGCCCGTATGCTGAGCGGCAGCGACAATGAGGCTGTCGTAGATCGAGAAATTGTGCCGGCGTGCGATATTGACCGCCCCTGCATGCAATTCGTCGGTTAGCGGTGTTGGCGCGTCGAGCAGGATTCTCAGCACGTCGAGCGCTTCAATGATCTCCGGCCAGTCGCGTCCCTGCTTGCTGCGTAGCACGTGCACGAATTCATTCAGAACTTGCACACTGATGACACCGCCGCCTTCAATCAGGGCTACCGCTTTCCTGCTGCGTGGATCGTTCGTACTGAACGCATAAACGATGATGTTCGTGTCCAGGAACGGCTTAGCGCTCATTCGCTTCTTCGCGGTCGAACTTGAAGCCGGGAGGGAGGGGGCGTTGCAAGGCGCGTAGCCGTTTCAGTGCCTCTTCGCGTCGCCGGTCGCGCGCGACTTCGAAATGCCGGCTGCCCGCGATCGTAATCTCGACCTCGTCGCCTTCCTTGAGCTTGAGGGCTTCCACGACCGCCTTGGGTAGGCGGACGGCGAGGCTGTTGCCCCATTTGGAGACCTGCATGATGTGTCCCGTCAGGATATACGATTTCGATGTATATCCTAGCCCGACCCTCCGTCGAGTCAACGGCGACGTTGGAGGTGATTGTCTGTCCCTGCCGCGGTTTTGCGCGCAGCTTGGCGCTATTCTCTACTTTCGCGCCAAGCCTATTTGTCCGACAATGGGTTAGGCCCACGCGGGAAAACCGATTTAGGAACAAAATCAAGGCCGAATGCGTAACGAAATCCGGTTTCTGCGGGGTGGGCGCGAGGTGCGGCTCAGCGGCTTCAGCCCGACGCTGACCTTGCTCGACTATTTGCGCCTGCATGAGCGGGCGCTCGGCACCAAGGAGGGGTGCGCCGAAGGCGATTGCGGCGCCTGCACGGTGGTGCTGCGCCGCTGCGTCGATGGTCACGTCACCTATGCGCCGGTCAATTCCTGCATCCTGTTCGCCGGCCAGGCTGACGGCGCCGAGGTGATCGCCGTTGATGACCTTGCCAATGGTGGGCTGCACCCGGTGCAGCAGGCCATGGTCGAGAGCCACGGCTCGCAATGCGGCTTCTGCACGCCGGGCTTCGTTATGGCGCTGTTCGGGCTGTATCACGCGCCGCGCAAGGGCCCCCTGACGCGGGCCGCGGTCAACGATTTCATCGCCGGCAATCTCTGCCGCTGTACCGGCTATCGGCCGATCGTTGACGCCGCGCTCGCGGCCTGCACGGCGCCGCCACAGGACCGTTTTGCTGAGGATGAGCCGGAGGCCGTACGCCGGCTCGCGGCGCTCGCGGACGATGCCGATGTGCTGGTCGGCGATGACCGGCGTTTTTTCGCCGCACCCGCCAGCATCGCGTCGCTCGCCGATATTTATGCGAGCCATCCGGATGCGGTTTTGGTCTCCGGCGCAACTGACGTTGGCCTGTGGATCACCAAGCAATTGCGCGACCTGCCGAAGATCATCTGGCTCGGGCGCGTGCGCGGGCTCGATGCGATCAGTGACGAGCCGGACGCGGTTACTTTCGGTGCGACGGTGACGCATCAGGCGGCGATGCCACACCTCGCCGCCATCGACCCGGATCTCGGCGCACTGCTGCGCCGCTTCGCCGGGCGTCAGGTGCGCACGGTCGGCACAATCGGCGGCAATATCGCCAATGGTTCGCCGATCGGTGATACGCCTCCGGCGCTGATCGCGCTCGGGAGCACCTTGATCCTGCAACAGGGCGACACGACCCGCACCCTGCCGCTCGAGGATTTCTTCATCGCCTACGGGCGTCAGGATCGCCGGCCCGGCGAGTTCGTGCGGGCCGTGCGCGTGGCCAAGCTTGGCCCGGACGATTGCTTCCGCTGCTACAAGATCTCCAAGCGCTTCGATTCCGATATTTCCGCCGTCATGGGGGCGTTTCGGTTCACCCGCAACGGCGACCACATCGCGGCAGCCCGCATCGCCTTTGGCGGGATGGCGGCTACACCGCGGCGGGCGGCTGGCGCCGAGGCCGCGCTCGCGGGCGTAAGACTATCTGATCCGACTACCTGGTCGGCAGCACTCACCGCGGTTGATGCGGATTTCTCGCCGCTCGACGATCAGCGCGGCAGCGCCCGCTATCGCCGCGACACGGCGCGCGCGCTTTTGCGCAAGGCGCTGATCGAGGCCGCCGGAACGCCCACACGCGAGACCCGCGTGGTTGATATTCGGGAGGACGCCGTTGTCGGTCGCTGAGGTCGCGCAAGCTCCCAACGTGGTCGCCGAGGCGGCGCTGCGCAGCGTCGGCGTGGCGACGCAGCATGACTCCGCGGTGCGTCACGTCTGCGGCAGCGCGGCCTATGTGGATGACGTCCGCGAACCTGAGGGCACCCTGCATCTTGCGGTCGGCGGCGCGCCGGCCGCGCGCGGCCGGCTCAAAGCGATTGATCTCGCGGCGGTGCGCGCTGCGCCTGGTGTTGTTCGGGTATTGACCGCAGCCGATATCCCGGGCCGCAATGATTCAAGCCCGGTCAATGCCGGCGACGATCCGATCCTCGCAGCGGACAGCGTGGCGTTTCACCACCAGGCGGTGTTTCTGGTCGTGGCGCAAACCCGCGATGCGGCGCGGCGCGCGGCCAAGCTCGGTAAGATCGACATCGAAGCGGAACGACCGCTGGTGAGCGTCGATGATGCGCTCGCCGCGCAATCGTACGTCCTGCCCGAATACACATTCCTGACGGGGGAGCCGGAGGCGGCCCTCGCCGCAAGCCCGCACCGGGTCAGCGGCTCGCTGCGCATCGGCGGCCAGGAACACTTCTATCTGGAAGGGCAGGTCGCGCTCGCGGTTCCGGGCGAAGACGACATGCTGATCTATTCGTCAACACAGCATCCGAGCGAGCTGCAGGCCATCGTGGCGCACATGCTGCACCTGCCGGCGGCCGCCGTGACCGTGGAAGTGCGTCGCATGGGGGGCGCTTTTGGCGGCAAGGAGACCCAGGCCGCGCAGTGGGCAGCACTGGCGGCCCTTGCGGCACGCCTCACGGGCCGCCCTTGCAAAATGCGCCTCGACCGCGACGACGATATGATCATGACTGGCAAACGCCATGATTTCCGCGCCGATTACACGGCTGGTTTCGATGGCGACGGCCGCATCACCGCGTTCGACGTGATGCTCGCCTCCCGCTGCGGCTACTCGGCCGATCTTTCGGCGTCCATCAACGACCGCGCCATGTTCCACGCGGACAATGGCTACTACCTGCCCGCGGCGCGGATCGTCACCAAGCGCACCAAGACGCACACGGTCTCCAATACCGCGTTCCGTGGCTTTGGCGGCCCCCAGGGCATGATGGCGGTGGAGCGGCTGATTGACGACATCGCCTGGTCGCTTGGGCTCGATCCGCTGGATGTGCGCAAGCGCAATCTCTATGGCGATGGCCGGGACGTCACGCCTTACGGAATGCGCGTGACCGACAACATCCTGCCGGAGCTGATCGACACGCTCGAGCGCACGTCCGATTACCGGACCCGGCGGCGCGCCATTGCAGCCTTCAATTCGGCAAGCCCTTATCTCAAGCGGGGCATTGCGCTCACGCCGGTCAAGTTCGGCATCTCGTTCACCACCACCCATCTCAATCAGGCTGGAGCGCTGGTGCACGTGTATCTCGATGGCTCCGTGCACCTGAACCACGGCGGGACCGAGATGGGGCAGGGACTATTCGTCAAGGTCGCACAGGTGGTAGCGGAGGAATTCGGTATCGACCTCGCCCAGGTGAAGATCACGCCGACCTCGACCGCCAAGGTTCCCAACACGTCCCCGACCGCTGCATCCTCCGGCGCGGATATGAACAGCATGGCGGCGCGGGACGCGGCGCAGACAATCAAGGGCCGGCTGATCGCGTTTGCGGCGGAGAAATATGCGACACCGCCGGAGCTGATTTCCTTCCGCGACAGTCACGCGCTGATCGGCAATCGGCTGGTGCCATTCGCACAAATCTTGCGCGAAGCCTACTTGGCGCGCGTGTCGCTCTCATCGACCGGTTTCTATCGCACGCCCGATCTGCACTGGGATCCTGGTAAGGGAAAGGGCCGGCCGTTCTTCTATTTCGCCTACGGAGCCGCGTGCTCCGAAGTGATCATCGACACACTGACCGGCGAGATGAAAGTCGCGCGCGTCGATATCCTGCATGATGTCGGGCGTTCGCTCAATCCGGCAATCGATATCGGTCAGATCGAAGGCGGGTTCGTGCAGGGCATGGGCTGGCTCACCTGCGAGGAGCTTGTCTACGATCAGGCTGGACGGCTACTCACGCATGCGCCCTCGACCTACAAAATTCCGTGCGCCTCCGACGTGCCGCCGGATTTTCGTATTGCGCTGTTCGATGCCGCCAACCGCGAGGACACGATCTATCGCTCCAAGGCCGTCGGCGAGCCGCCGCTAATGCTGGGAATTTCGGTGTTTGCAGCGATTGCCGACGCGATCCACAGCCTCGCGCCCGGCAAGCGCGTGCCGCTCGACGCACCCGCGACCCCGGAATCGATCTTGCATGCCATCCATCAGGTGACGCAGGATTGATGTACATTAGCCCTCATCCTGAGGAGCATCCGCGCATCCGCGCGGATGCGTCTCGAAGGATGGCCCCGGGTGAGGGCATTGCTTGTGGCCATCCTTCGAGACGCCCGCGGGCAAAGCCCGCGTGCTCCTCAGGATGAGGGTCGGAGATAGACGGAGTTTTATTTGTAGATGCCGGTCTGGCCCACCATTGAGCGGTTCATCACCGAGCACGGGTCCGCCGTGTTGGTGACGCTTGCCGAGGCGCAGGGCTCGAGCCCGCGCGAGGTCGGCGCCCGCATGGTGGTGCGGCCGGACGGGGCGTTCTCGGGAACGATCGGCGGTGGCGCGCTGGAATGGATCGCGCTCGCCGAGGCCCAGGCGATGCTGGCGCGTGCGCAGGATTTTCGGCGGCTCGACAAGGCGCTTGGACCCGACCTTGGCCAGTGTTGCGGCGGGCGCGTGCGCCTGACCCTGGAGCGTTTTGATCCGCGTGATCGCGCCAGCGTTGCCGCACTGGCTGAGGCCGAACGAGCGGGCCGTTTTATGACCGTGGCGAGTGTCGAGGAGGGCAGGCGTCTCGTTCGCCACCTGGCAGTGCCCGGAGAAGTCAAGACACCGGGCGATGCCGCATACACGAAACAACGTGACGGACGCATCATCGAGCGTTTCGGCGAAGACCTGACGCAGCTCTATCTGTTTGGCGCGGGTCACGTCGGCCGTGCACTGGTCCTGGCCCTGGCGCCGCTTCCGTTCGCGGTAACCTGGATCGACCCGCGGCCCGGTGCCTTCCCGGCCCACATCCCGGGCAACGTCAACTGTGTCGGCGAGACGGAGCCCGTACAAATACTG
>JAFAXD010000589.1 GCA_019241285.1 Xanthobacteraceae bacterium
CGATCGTCTGATGCTCGCTGCCCTGCTCGCCGTGATGCTTGCCGGCATTGTGCTGTCGCTCGCCGCGAGTCCGCCGGTGGCGGCTCGGCTTGGGCTAGATCCGTTCTATTTCGTCAATCGCCACGTGATGTATCTGATCCCGGCCATCGCCGTGATGTTGGGCACTTCGCTGTTGCCACCGCGGCAGATCCGGCGTGTTGCGCTGGTGGTATTCGCGATCAGTTTCGCCATGGTGATCTCGACGTTGTATTTCGGCGCGGAGATTAAAGGGGCGCGACGGTGGATCATCATCCTCGGGGTGAACATCCAGCCCTCCGAGTTTCTCAAGCCCGCCTTCGTTATTCTGATCGCCTGGCTGTTTGCCGAATCGTCGCGCACGCATGACGTTCCGGCGAACGCGCTCGCGCTTGCCTTGCTGCTGGGCACCATCGCTATCCTGGTGCTGCAGCCCGACTTCGGCCAGACCATGCTGACCGCGCTGGTGTGGGGCGCCCTGTTCTTCATGGCTGGAATGCGGATGATCTGGGTGATCGGCCTCCTGGGGGCGGCAGGCTGCGGCTTGGCGGGTGCGATTCTGATCCTGCCGCATGTCGCGGGCCGCATCAGGCGCTTCATGGATCCGGCCTCGGGTGACACCTTTCAGGTCGACACAGCCGTGGAGTCGTTCATACACGGGGGCTGGTTCGGCCGCGGTCCAGGCGAGGGTACGGTCAAGCGCATTCTGCCGGATGCGCATGCGGATTTCGTGTTTGCGGTGGCCGCCGAGGAGTTCGGTATCGTGCTCTGTCTCGCCCTGGTCGCCCTGATCGCATTCATCGTGCTACGGGCGCTCACAAACGCGATGCGCAACAGCGACCCGTTCGCACGGTTTGCCACGGCCGGGCTCGCCATCCTGTTCGGGACGCAATCTGCCATCAACATGGCGGTCAATCTGGCGCTGATCCCGGCCAAGGGGATGACGCTCCCGTTCATCTCCTACGGCGGGTCCTCGATGATCTCGCTCGCCTACGGGGTTGGCATGATGCTGGCGCTGATGCGCGATCGACCTGCGTCCGAGAAGCTTGGGCTCACCGAGAAGCTTACGCTGTCGGGGAGCCTGGCTTGAGCGACACGCCGCTCGTTGTTGTGGCGGCCGGGGGCACCGGCGGTCATCTGTTTCCAGCGCAGGCGCTTGCCAGCGTTCTCGCCAGCCGCGGCATCACCGTCGACCTTGCGACCGACGAACGCGCGACGCGCTATGGCGGTGATTTCCCGGCGCGGCACACCCATCTCGTCCCGAGCGCCACGTTGCGGGGAAGCGGACCCCTCGCAGTCGCGCAAACTCTCGCGGCGCTCGGTCGGGGCACCGCGGTTGCCTTTGGCCTGCTTGGGCAGCTGCGGCCGGTCGCGGTGATCGGGTTCGGCGGCTATCCCACGGTTCCGCCGGTCGCAGCGGCGGCGTTGCGGCGCATCCCGACGATCATCCACGAGCAGAACGGGGTCATGGGCCGCGCCAACCGGCTGCTCGCCCCCTTCGTGACCGCGATCGCAACCGGTTTCCTGGGCGCGCTCGAAGGAAAGCAGTCGCTTGCCGCCAAGGCGCACCACACCGGCAATCCGATCCGTGCCGCCGTACTCGATGCGGCGAACGTATCCTACGCGCCGCCCGCGGAGACGTTTCGCCTGCTTGCCTTTGGGGGTAGTCAGGGTGCGCGGATCATGGCCGATATCGTGCCACCCGCGGTTGAGGCGCTGGCCCCCGACCTGCGGGCGCGCCTTATGGTTGTCCAGCAAGCCCGCGAGGAGGATGTGGAGCGCGTCCAGGCCATTTACCGGCGGCTCGGGGTTGATGCGACGGTCGCACCCTTCTTCCCGGGATTGCCGGCCCGCATGGCGGCAAGCCATCTGGTGGTGTCGCGGTCCGGGGCCTCGACCGTGGCGGAGCTGGCGGCCATCGGCCGGCCTGCCATTCTGGTGCCACTACCGCATGCTCTCGATCAGGACCAGCGCGCCAATGCGCGGGTATTAGAGCAGGCGGGCGGGGCGATCCGGATCGAACAGGACCAATTTACGCCGCAACGGCTTGCCACTGAGATTACCGCACTGGCCGCTGGGCCGGAGCGTCTCGCCGCCATGGCGCTGGCGACGCGGTCGTGTGGCGTGCCGGACGCAGCCGTTCGCCTCGCCGATCTGGTGCAACGGGTCGCCGGGCTGACGATGTAGATTCTATAGTTTGCGCATGTCCTTTCCCGAAAACCGGCATCCACTTGTCCGGGACATGCGTCAGGAGGGGCATACTCATGAAACTGCCGCAAGCAATCGGCCCGATTCACTTCGTGGGTATCGGCGGCATCGGCATGAGTGGAATCGCTGAAGTGCTCGCCAACCTCGGCTACAAGGTCCAGGGGTCGGACGTCTCCGACAGCGCCAACGTGAAGCGCTTGCGCGACAAGGGCATCGCCGTCGCGATCGGCCACAAGGCCGAGAATCTCGACAACGCCGAAGTGGTGGTGGTGTCCTCGGCGATCAGGCGCGACAACCCCGAGCTGGCGGCCGCGCGCGCACGCCGGCTGCCGGTCGTGCGCCGGGCTGAGATGCTGGCGGAGCTGATGCGCCTCAAGCGCTGCGTCGCGATCGCCGGCACGCACGGCAAGACGACAACAACCTCGCTCGTCGCCGGACTGTTGGAAGCTGGTCAGTTCGATCCGACCGTCATCAACGGCGGCATCATCAATGCCTACGGGACTAATGCGCGCCTCGGCGCAGGGGAATGGATGGTGGTGGAGGCCGACGAATCGGACGGCACGTTCCTCAAACTGCCGGCCGATGTCGCGATCGTCACCAACATCGATCCCGAGCACCTCGATCACTTCAAGACCTTCGAGGCGGTGCAGGACGCGTTCAAAGCGTTCGTCGAGAACGTGCCGTTCTACGGCTTCGCGGTGATGTGCACCGACCACCCTGTGGTGCAGCAGATGGTCGGCCGCATCGAGGATCGGCGCATCATCACGTACGGCGAGAACCCGCAGGCCGACGCGCGCCTGGTCGATCTCGATCACCACAATGGGCGCACGCGCTTCAACATCCTTTTTCGTGATCGTGCGGGCGGCGACGCCTATCAACTCAGCGGCCTGACGTTGCCGATGCCGGGTCGGCACAACGCGCTCAATGCCACGGCGGCGGTGGCGGTCGCGCGTGAGCTCGGAATTCCTGATACGCGCATTCGCTCAGCGCTGGAAAGCTTTGGCGGGGTGAAGCGGCGGTTCACGCGCACAGGCACCTGGAACGGCGCCGTCGTTATTGACGATTATGGTCACCATCCGGTTGAGATCGCAGCTGTGCTCAAGGCCGCGCGCGAGTCCACGAGTGGGCAGGTGATCGCCGTGGTGCAGCCGCATCGCTATACGCGGCTGCAGTCGCTGTTCGAGCAATTCTGCACCTGCTTCAATGATGCTGACGTCGTTGTTGTCGCGCATGTCTATCCGGCCGGTGAGGCGCCGATCGAAGGGATTGATCGCGATCACTTCGTCGCCGGCTTGCGCGCGCGAGGCCATCGTCAGGTCATTCCGCTCGACGGGTCGGACCAACTCGCCGGCGTGGTGAAAGGATTGGCCGGCCCGGGCGACTACGTGGTGTGCCTTGGTGCCGGCTCGATTACGCAATGGGCCTACGCGCTGCCGGGCGAACTGGCCGGCGCTGCAGCATAAGTGATCGCTGATGTTTGCTGACCTCATTCCGCAGTTGAAGGGCAAGATGCCGGACCTGCGCGGTCGGCTGCTCGCCAACCAGCCATTGGCCGAGCTGACCTGGTTTCGCGTCGGCGGTGCGGCACAGTTGTTGTTCATGCCGGAGGATGAAAGCGATCTCGCCTATTTCCTGGCGCATCTGTCGCCCGATATTCCCATCACCGTCATCGGGCTCGGCTCCAACCTGATCGTGCGCGACGCCGGCGTACCGGGTGTGGTGATCCGCTTGGGGCGCGGTTTCAACGCGGTCGAGGTCGAACCTGATGCGCGCGTCCGCGCTGGCGCGGCTGTGCCGGACGTGAAGGTTGCGCGCGCGGCCCAGGAGGCGGCGATTGCCGGCCTCGCCTTTTATCGCGGCATTCCAGGCGCCGTCGGTGGCGCGTTGCGCATGAACGGCGGCGCTTATGGGCGCGAGACCAAGGATGTGCTGATCGAAGCGCGCGGGGTCGATCGCACCGGGCGCGCGCGCGTCTGGTCCAATGCAGACCTGCATTACACGTATCGCCACTGCGGCGCCCCTGAGGACGTGATCTTCACGCAGGGGCTTTATCAAGGCTCGCCCGGCGATGCTGCTGTCATCGAGCGGGAAATGGAGCAGATCACCCAATCGCGCGAGGCGACGCAGCCGATCAAATCCCGCACCGGCGGCTCGACCTTCAAGAATCCGCCCGGACACAAAGCCTGGCAGTTGATCGATGCTGCCGGCTGTCGCGGGTTGCAGATCGGCGGTGCGCAGGTATCGCCCATGCACTGCAATTTTCTGATCAATCTTGGCGGTGCGACGGCGGCGGATATTGAGACGCTGGGTGAGACCGTGCGCCAGCGCGTGCAAGCCAATTCGGGCGTCCTGCTCGAATGGGAAATCAAGCGGATCGGCCTCGCCGCCAAAGATTCCGTGCCCGCCTGAAATGATGGGTTAAGGCGCGCCGCGTAGAGTGCGCTGCGGGCCTGACGGTTCACGCCTGATAAGGACTCTGCGCTTGAAGCACGTTACTGTTCTGATGGGGGGCTGGTCCGCGGAACGCGAGATCAGTCTGCGCTCGGGAAAAGCCTGCGCCGACGCGCTGGAACGGCAAGGGTTTCGGGTCTCGCGCATCGACGTTGGGCGGGACATCGCCGTGGTGCTCGCCGCAGCCGGACCTGACGTTGTTCTCAACGTGCTGCACGGTCGGCCCGGTGAGGACGGCACCATTCAGGGCATCCTCGAGATCCTGCAGATTCCGTATAGCCACTCCGGCGTGCTGGCGTCGGCGCTGGCGATGCAAAAGGACTACGCCAAATCGGTGTTGCAGGCGGCCGGTGTACCGGTGCCGCAGGGGCGGGTGATTTCGCGCCTTGAGGCGGCCAAGTCGCACGCGCTGCCGCGTCCGTACGTGATCAAGCCGATTGCCGAAGGCTCGAGCGTCGGCGTG